>JBGOUJ010000082.1:0-18655 GCA_041477005.1 Terriglobia bacterium
ACCTTGGCGCCGAGCTGCTGGTAGTTGAGCTTCGGCAGATGCTTGGAGAAGAGGCACAGGGCCGGGCGTTTGGACGGGACGGCCTTGTCGGCCTGCTGCGCGGCAGCGCGAGCCGCCTGGGTGGCGGCAACCGAAGTTGCCAGAAAATCTCTTCGTGTCATCGACGTCTCCTCCTCACACAGGGATCGTAGATCGTGGGCCCCGAGCCCGAAGCGGGATCCGCGATCTGCGATCCAGGGACGGTTCCCTCTAGATCTCTACCTTCTTTCGCTCGGCGTTCCAGCGGACGCGCCGGCCGTGCTCGAGCGAGAGATTAGCCATCTGCACGATCAGCGCACCCTGAAAGCCGCGCTCCACGGGGGCGTTGGGCGTGGCGCGAGTCCGAACGCACTCCAGAAAGTTGGCCACGTGGGCCTCGCTCGCCTTGTCGAAGCCGCCGGAGGTCTCGCTCACGGCGGCCTTCTCCTCCTCACCGCGCTTGTAAATCGCGAAGCTCACGCGGCCGATGTCGAGGCGGGCGAGTTCGCCGTCGAGCTGGTTGAGCTGGTCGTTTTCGCTCTTGTAGCGCATGGCGGTGTAGTTGATGGTGAACACGGCCACGAAATCCTCGGGGTACTCGGCGGCGACGGTGACGCAATCGGGGGTGTCGACGCCGGGGACGTGCGGGCGGCCGGCGGAGGCGTTCACGGCGAGGGGATAGCCGGCGTTCATCAACATGTGGATGCCGTCGAAGACGTGGGCGCCCTGGTCGGCCATGATGCCGCCGGAGTACTCCGAATAGAACCGCCAGCGGAAGAAGCGTTGCGGGTCCAGGGGGCGGCGCGGAGCAGGGCCTTGCCACTGGTCCCAGTCGAGGGGCCCGGCGAGCGGGCGCTCGGCGGAAGGCTGGAGCTGGTTGTTCAGCCACCACGAGCGGACCATCCGGACCTTGCCCAGCGTGCCGCCGGCGACGGCCTGGCGGGCCTTGAGAAACAGATCGTAGCTGCGGCGTTGCGTGCCGACCTGGACGATGCTCTTCGAGCGCCGGGCCGCATCCACCAGCTCGACACCCTGCTCGGGCGTCTGGCAAAGAGGCTTCTCGACGTAAACATCCTTGCCGGCGGCCATCGCATCGAGCAGCATTCGATGGTGCCAGTGCTCGGGCGTGGCGAGGATGACGATGTCGATGTCCTTGTTATCGAGCAGGGCCTTGTAGTTGCGGTAGGCACGGGCCTGGTTGCCGGAGAGCGAGAGGCCCTTTTCGAGGTTTGGCTCGTAGACGTCGCAAACGGCGCCGATGCGGACGCCCGGGTCGCGCATGATCAGCTTCATGAGGTACTGCCCGCGGCCGCCCGGGCCGATGAGGCCGGCGACGAGCTGGTCGGAGGGCGCGGCTTGCGCCGCGACGGCGGCGCCGCCAGCCAGGAAGATGCGGCGGTTGACGGACATGGCTCTGAGAAATGATAGCGCATTGGGCAGGTGGGACAAAGATGGCCGCGAATGAACGCGAGTTGAAGGGGGCCGGCCGAGGTTCAGCACGGCGCCGTAGCGGTCTCGGTGACTGGGCCTTTCAAGATTGCGACAGTGAAGGGCCGTTGTCGAGTCTGCTTTGCCCGCTATGGCTGCAGGCGGAAATTGACGGTAATCGTTGTGACCACCTCGACCGGCTGGCCGTTGAGCAAGGTCGGCTGATAGCGCCACTGCTGCACGGCTTCCATAGCCGCCCTAGCAAGCTCCGGGTCGGGCGGCGTGTTGACGACGGAGAGCGCTGCCAGGCCGCCGTCCATGGCGATGATCGCGCGCAGCACGACCGGGCCTTGAGTGCCCTGGGCCTGGAGCCACTCCGGATAAGGCGGCTTGACGCTCGAGACCAGCCTGGTGGCTTGCACATTTCCGCCGACGCGGATACGGCGGGGAATCCCGCCCGGCGATGGCGGACTTATGCGAGGCGACTTGCCGATGACGTCTACGGTCTCGGTTACCGATCCGATTTCCAAAGTCATAGCCAGGCGCACGTCGGCGTCGGCAGCCAGGACGACATCCTTGCGCTGCACGGCAAAGCCCTTGTTGCCTACTTCAAGTATATAGCGACCCCGGGGGATGGCGGCAAATGTGAACTCGCCGGCGTCGTTGGAGGACGTGATTTCCTGGCCCTTGGTGTCGAGATTGAGGGCTGTTACGGTGGCGGCGGGAATAGCAGCGCCGCTCGCGTCGTAGACCGTGCCGGAGATCTTTCCAGTAGCTCCGGGCGCTTGGGCGCGCACGGCGGCCAGGGGCAAAATCAGGCAGGCTGCGGCCAGCGCCGCCGCCAGGGCGCTTCTTCTGGTCAACGCCTGGCGATTGAGGTTTGGATTCAGCAAGGCCACCAGGCGGGTCTCTAAGTCCGCCGGCTGGGCCATGGCCACCGCCGCCGACCAACGCTCGTTGGCCTGGAGCGACCGCACCAGATCCAGAAGGTGCTCCGCATACTGCGAACCCTTGATCCCCAACCGCAGAACCGCATCATCACAAGCCCTCTCGCGCTCCTTTCGAAGCCGGCCGGCGGCCAGCCAGACCAGTGAATGGAACCAATACAAAGCGCAGCCGACCTGAGTGAAGAGCTGCGTCAAGCAGTCCTGCCGCTTCACATGGACCAGCTCATGCGACAGCACCAGGCGCAGCCGTTCGGGGGACCAGTGCCGGGCTTCAGCCGGCAGGAGAAGCAAGGGACGCCACACGCCCCACGTCATGGGCATGGAAACCCGCGTGCTTTCGAGGACGCAAACGCCGCGCCGCAAACCGATTTGCTCCGACACTTCGGCGATTAGGCCATCGAACGCGTCGATCCGCTCGCCCCGATGCCGCATCCACCGGACCCGCGCGGCGCCAATCAGCAGACGCGTGAGAGCCACGAGCGCACCGGCCGCCCAAACCGGCAAAGCCCAGAAATCCCAGCGTGCAGCGGTCGCGGCAGTTGGCGGTAGGGAGGCGGAACGGAGCTGGATCGTTTCGCCCCGCGGCTTGGCGGCGTGGAATGGCGCCACCTCGGGCCGGGCTTGCGTCTGCGCCGCCGGCAGCCGCGGGGCGATCCGCCAGGCCGGCAACAGCGGGGAAAGAATCGGCAGGGCCGGCAGGCAGAGGATGGCCAAAGTCCAAACCAGGTGCCGGGAGGCCGCCGAAGCACGCCGCCAGGCGAGGCTCAGCGCGTACGCGGCGAGCAAAACGACCGTCGCCTTGATCGTGTTCTCGAACAGAAACAGCAACCATTTCTCGGAATGCACGGCTAGGCTCCTTCCTTCTTGGCCTTCTCGATCAGTTGCGAAAGCCGCTCCAACTGCGGATGGGAAAGACGAGTGGCGGAGCTGTCGAGCAGTGCGGCTATCACCTGCTCGGCCGATCCGTCGAAGAATGTTTCGAGCATGTGCTCCAGGGCGGAGCGCTTCGCCCGCTCCCGGGGGATCGTGGGCAGAAAGACGTACCGCAGGTCCCGCTCTTCATGCCGGATGTGGCCCTTCTCCTCGAGGACGCGCAGCTTCGCCCGCACGGCCGAGTAGCTCGGGCGGTTCGGCAGGCGCTCATGGATTTCCGCGGCGGTGGCCCGCCCGCGCTGGTAAAGAATGTCCATAATCTGGCGCTCGCGGCGGCTCAGGTTGAGATGCGGTGTCTTGTTCATTCGGCCGACCCATGCTGCATTAGCAGCATGATGCTGTAAAAGCAGCATGCGCCGAAACGGCTGTCAAGCTTTTTCTGTCTTCAGGAAGGCTTCCGCCTTGCGGAACCAGGGGCGCTCCTGGCGGCGGAGGTAGCGGGGCAGGGTCGGCTTCTTGGCCAGGATCTGGCGCATCATCTCGCGGGCCTTCTCGGTTTCGCCGTGCTTGGCCAGGAGAAGGCCGTAATTGTAATAAGCGCGGGAGACGGTGGTGCGGCCGAGGATGTCCTCGTAGGCCCCGCGGGCGGCGTCATCGCGGCCGGCGCGCTCGTAGCTTTCCGCAAGCGTCAGAGAAGCGCCGTAGAAATCGTAGTTGGGCTCGGCGCGGGCGACCGGCTCGAGGTCGGCGATGGCGCGATGGATTTCGCCCATCGCGACCAAACTCTTGCCGCGGCCATACAGCGCCTCGCGCAACTCCGGGTCGCGCTTCAGCGCCCGGGTGAAAAACTCGACGGCGCGGGCGTGCTCACCCTCGGCCGCGTAAATCTCGCCCAGCTCCTGTAACGTCTCCAGGGACGGCGCTTCACCGGCCATGTGCTCCAGCCACTGGCGCCGGCGGCGGCGCTCGAAGCGGGCGATGGCCGGGGGCTTCACGCGCAGGTCGGGCAGGACTTCCAGAAAGAAGTAGACCAGGGCGCCCAATGGACCGAGAAAAATGATCACGAAGAACCAATAGCCCTCCGGCCGGCGGCGAAAGAAGTGCACCAGCATCAGGGCCTGGAACAGGGTGGTGAAGTACCAGGGAAAGTGGAGCATGAGACAAGCCGTCAGGCGCCAGCTATCAGCCACCAGGGATGCGCACCATTCAGTTTACCGAAGGCTAATGGCTGAAGGTAATCGTCAGCGAGAAGCTGATTCGAGAGTGTTGGAAGGGAGATGATCCGCGGCTGGAAACCGGCTATCTACCTCTTACCTACCAGCAGCATGGTCCAAAACCGGAGGATCCTGCCTGGAGCAGGTATAACCTTGGCACTGAGTGTCGGGCAAGAGAACGTCGTTCGACGCGCCGGGGATCACAGATCCTCAACCGTTCGAACCGCCCTGGTCCGGCTCTGGCTTCGCGCGCTCAAGGGCCTGCTTGAGTTCCTGAAGTTTTTTCTGGATGCCAGGGTCGTGCTCTCCGGCCCCGGGGAACGGATGTTCCATGCTAAAACTGAACGTGCCCTCATCGTGCTTGTGAACGCGCTTGTAGAGTGGGCTTTGGCTCTCTTTCCGGTCCCAGTACGCGGGCATTTAGAGCTAGAATCCTCCTACCAAGGCCAGGATACCATTGGCAGCATCCAGGATAAGCGGGTTCAGGGCGACGCCACGTCTAAATCTAAATATGGATCATCGGCCAAGTGGCGCCGCCGAACCCGAGTTTCGAACGGTTCCTGGGCAGCCCGGAGTTCCAGGGGCTGATTCAGTGCGAGCAGGTCGTCTCCGGGCGTTACCAGTTCATCACATTCGTCTGACCCGCAGTGATGGAGGCCGGCCGGGTGGCCTGGTCCACTTTGACCGAGTAGCTGCCGGCAAACAGCGCGATGGGCTCGTTGAGCTTCTTGTAGCCGAGTTGGGTGCCGTTCGCATCGAAGACGTAGTAGTAAGCGTCCTTGTTTCCGTTGACCGTCAAGGCGCCGGTCGAATACTCGGCGGTTTTGGCGCCTTCCAACTGCACCGGAAGCGCGGTGTTGTTCACTTTAGCGGTGTAGGATCCCGGCAAGAACGCCAGCGGGCGACCCAGCTTGTTATAGGCAAGCTGCGTGCCGGCGGAGTTGAAAACGTAATAGTATTCATCGGTGGCGCCGTTGACCACCAGCATGCCCGCCGGAACTCTCAGCGCGTCACCGGCGGTGGCGTTCACGGCCTGGGATGTTCCGTTCACCCTGACGGTCCAGGCGCCGGGCAGCAGAGCGAGCGACTTGGATAGCTTGTTGTAGGCCAGTTGGGCGCCGGATGAGTCGAACACATAGAAATACTCGTCCGTGCCGGCCTCGACGGTGAGGTTTGCAGGCTTGAGTTCCGCGGTCGACCCGGCGGCCACATCCACTGGAGCCGGCGTCTTATTCACCTGAACCTGGTATTTGCCAGGGAAGAACGCCAGGGCCTTTCCGATCTTTTGGTATGCCATCTGGTTGTTCGAGCCGTCGAACACGTAGAAGTACTCGTCCGTCGTTCCACTCGCCAGAATCGATCCCGTGGCGCACGTGGTCAGTATCTTCGCTTGGACGGTGACAGGGTGAGTGGATTTGTTGACCTTCACCTGGTAGCGGCCCGGTTTGACGGTGGCGGATTGGTTCAGGCGCGCGTACGTAAGTTGCTTGCCGGAGTCGTCGAATACGTAGAAGTATTCTTCGGTGGTTCCTGTAATCCGGACGGCGCCCTGACCTGAGGGCAGGTCCATGGTTGCAGGGGCAGGCTCGTACCGGCACAGCGGATCTTCCGGGGCTTTGGAGCAGCCGGCCAGCACCAGCAGCGCTCCCAGGACGATTGGAAGTCTCACGGGTTGGTCCTCCCGGGACATGATACGCCAGTTGGGGGTAGTCCGAGGCCGTGAATCCGTGGCGGGGCTGTCAGTTCACGGGCGTGCCATAGGGTACCAGCGTTTTGACTCGCTCGGTGGAATCGACGCGCGCGATACGCAGGCCGAGGCCCTTCTTGATTCTTTCCACAAGCCCGGTTCGAAGTTCCTGCGGGAACATGCATCGGCAGGGTAAGGATTCGTTCGCCCCCTTCCCCCGGCGCGAAGCTGCGGCCTTGCTTGGCGAGCCATTTTTTGAACTACGAACTCGTCAGGAAGTCAGAATGCAACAGTTATGTTCTGTCGTCAAGAGCTGGGAGGAGCGACGGTGCGAGCACCGAACCCACGACCACGGCCTGGCAGGGACCGGTGCCTGGCGGACTGCACCGCGTCCCTCAACTGGATCAAGCAGGTCACGGCGCGCACGCCGGCGGCGAGGTAGGTCCGGGCGCTGGACCGGTTACTTGATGATGTAATCCATGCCTACCATCAGGGTCGCGTGGCTGCGAAGGCCGGCGTTGGTGAGGGGGAACAGCACGCTGGCCGAAACCAGCAGGTTGCCGGCGAGGTTGTACTTGACCCCGGCGGTCCCGAGCAGCAGCCGGAGGTCGCCCGCTCGGGGATTGAATTCGTTGAAAGAAGCTGTCTTGCAGGTGAATCCTGCAAATCCGCCGCAGCCGGGACCGGCTATTCCACTAAGAATCGTTGGTTCGTTGTATTCAAATTGCTTGCTGACGAGATCGAGGCGTCCGGCTCCACGCAGGGTGCGGGCGACGAAATCGCCGATCACGGTGAGACGCCGCGTGGCCACGAACTCGAGCCCTCCCGAGTAGTTGATCTCATCGGGCAGCGGTGCGGAGGTGAGTCCAGCAAAAGCGCCCCCGACCCGGCCTCCGGCCATGGTGTAACCGATATTCACGTGCTGGCCGAACCGGCCGCGTTCACTCGACGCAATCAACAGAAACTTTCCCTGGACGCCGCCGGCTCCGAGTAGCTCGTCTTTGTTGCCGGTCGGCAGCCGGAGATCAACCGCCGCGGCCAGGCCTCCATTTCCCCGGCGCAGAAGGTGATACTTGGTTCGAAGCACGATGTCACCGATCCCGCTCGCTTGGCCTGAGTGCTGCAACACCAGCGGGGCAAAGGGGTTGTTATAGTCGAACGCATGAACGGTCGCAGCACACATCGCCGGTACCGCAGGGTTTGGGCAGGTCACGAGACGGAGAATGGTCGCCGTCACGCTGGCATCCAGATTCACTCGAACGAACGGAACGGCGAGGCCGACATCCCAGTGATCGGTGACGCCGTAATTCGCAAACACAGCGGCGGTATGCGTCGTGGCTTTGAGCGAGAGCGCCGCTTGGATGATATCGCCTTTGAAGGGCGGGTTCAAAGTGTCGTGGCCGTTGAGGGGAGTCGTCGTGAAACCGGTCAAGGCTGCCGGGTCTGCGAAGTGGCAGCAATCCTCATGCCGCAGATAGAACTTGATCGAGCTGTCGTCGAGATTTTGCCCCTCGAAGGTGTTATACGACGTGTGCTGGTAGTTGAATCCGACGCTGAGCTTCCGCCGGCCGATGGTGAGGGCGCGCTCGGAAAACAATGGCCCGAAGCTGGTGCTGCCGCGCCGGAAGGTGCCCACCGAGGGGTCGAATTCATAGGTCAGGCCGCCTGCCGACGATCCGAGGGGAAAGGTCGCGAACTGCGTGGCCATCTGGCCGTTGAAGCCCTCGACGATACCGACGACGGGATTATCCAGGTTGTTGGTGAGGGGAGTGAAGTGCGCCACGTGCGCAGGCCCCGCTGTCCCGGGCTGCAAGACGATGTCCTTGAGAACAAGCTCCGGCAGCACTTGCGCAAGCGGCATGTGCTGGGCCCGGGCAGACGGCGGAGCCCATGGAAGACTGAGGATGGCCGCACCGGCCACCGCGAACACCCGGACTGCATCTCTTCGATCGCGCATGTGTGTTCACCTCTCGAATGCGTCAATCACCCAGGAGTCGGCGTCGCGTCGCAGCCGCATCACGCGGGTGACCGCGGATGTCTGTTTCGACCCGGCCTTGGGCGTGAGCGCCTGCGTCACGCGGCAGCTCACGCGGGCGGTGGCCCCGTCGGTGGAGAGCACCCGTACCTCGCCGATCGTGACCTTGAGCTCGCGCATGTCCTTGAATGCCTTAGCGAGGTTCTCGGCGGGTAGGGATGGCTGGACCTTTTTCACGGCGTCCGCGTCCAGGCTCTCCAGCGCGGCCGAGTACCGCTGGAGCATGTCGCGAATGCCGGGTTCGGCACCGGCAGCTTTGGCTTGCGGCGGGGGAGCGGCGAGCAGGGCCGGCGACCGCAGCAGGAGGCCCGGCTCCCAGAGCGCCGCCGCAAGCGTCAGCGCTGCCCAAGCGATCGAGTGTAGGCGATGCCGGTTCACCGTCTAGCCTTCCGTAGAAGCGCCAGCTCGGGTGGGGCGCTTCTCAAGTAAGCTGCATTCGCCGCCTGAGCCCGAGCGGTCACCTCCCCGAACCAGTTGAGAACGAGATGAAGCTCTCCGGGGACCACTCCCTGATCGCTTCTCGGCATCACGAACCATTTGCCGTCGGGTGAAACGTCGTAGTTCGGTCCGTTATCGCCGGCGTCGAAGCGAATCTCGAATAGCCGCCGGGGGCGGCCAGCCGAAAACTCCGCCTTCGACGCAACCGACACGGCCATCATCTGGTCGCGCTGGCGGTAGAACAGTTCGCGGCCGTCCCTCGACCACACCGGATCGATCCCTCCATCCGTGGAAACGAGCCACTTTGGCCCGGGCCCGGGAAACGGCTGAACGTACACGTCGTTGCGGCCTGATTCGTCGGAGACATACGCCAGCCACTTGCCGTCCGGCGAGAATCGGGGCAATCGCTCATCGAAGGGCGTCAGCAGGAACGGCACAGGATCGTTGCCGGGCGAGACCACCCAGATGTCCCGTTCGCCGTTCGGCTTGCGCTCGTGAAAGGCCAGCGTGGAACCATCCGGCGCCCAAGACGCTGGAAACTGCGGGCCGGCCCCGGACAGCGTCGGCAGCGTGCCGGGCAAGAGGTTGGCGCCCGTGTTTGGCCACGACCGGGCGGCTGAGGAATCGGCAACTCTCAGGAGCGGCTGCGCCTCTGTGCTGCCGTCGAGCGGCTTCCAAAACAGGTTCCAGGGTCCGGCAGCGGTCGACTGAAACGCCACCCTCGATCCATCCGGCGCCCACACCGGAAAGGCGCTGGCGCCTCCGGCCGTGAACCGAATGCGCGTGGCCCGCTCCAGGTCGATCATCCAGATGTCGCTTCCCGTCGCGGACGTGATCATCACGGCAACCTTTCGCCCGTCCTGCGAAAGCGCCGGATACTCGTACCCGGCGCGCGCCTCGATCAAGGGCGCGGCACGGCCGTCACGATCGACGCGCAGCAAGGTTCGGTCCGCCACCGTCGCGCCCGCCGGCACATACACGAGCGTTCCCGCGCCGGCCGCGACAGCGAAATAGGTTCCCCCAAACCGCGATGTCTCGACGTGTTCGAGGAGCGAAACAGGAGGCTGGTCCAGATTGCCGCTGGAGGGATCGAACGGTGTGGCTACCAGCCCCCCGGATTGCGCGTAGACGAGATGCCCGGTCGGAAGATACTGGGCCCCTTCGCCGATGACCCGCCCGTTTCCCAGCAACCGCCAGTCACGGCTTTTCAGGGCAAGCAGCGCGAGGCGCCACGCGTTGTCACGGCGAACACTGAAGAGCACGTGTGTCCCGCCAGGAAGGAGTTGCGGGTACGCATGCTGCGCCTCGTCCGATTTGGGTGTGGTGATTGGAACCGGCTCGCCGCCGTTAGCGGACACGAGCCACAGCCCGGAGGAAGGCAGCGTTGTGGCGAACACGATGCTGTCGTTCTCTCCCCATGTCGCGCTCCACACCGGGGGCGCTTCGCAAATCGTGAGCGGCACACCGCCGGCCACCGACACTTTCTTCAGCAGGCCGCTCACGTAGAAGGCCAGCCAGCGCCCATCGGGCGAGAAGAAGGGGCTACCGGCCCCCTCCGTTGCAGGAATAGGGCGTGCGGCGAGCTCGTCGAGCGGCCGCAGGTAAAGGTTTGTCCGTCCTCCATCCACGGCCGCGGCGTAGACAAGCAGCCTGCCGTCGGGAGAAAGCGCTACGGGTGGGAACCGCCCTTTTTCGAGCGCCTGGGCGGCCGGCAAAGTGATCATCAGGCGCGCGAGTGACGATCTAGGTGACGTGACCCGGGCAGACCACCACGTCACACCCGCTGCCACGCCGAGCGTGAGGAGCACTGCCGCCGCTGCAGCGAGCGCCCAGACGGTTCTCGGTGTCGGCCGGGCGCGTCGTGCGCCCTCGATGGACGCGGCCTCCACCGTGGATGTGACCGGCTCGCGCGAGACGTCATCGATTTCAATGCGGGCATCCGCGATATCGTGAAGGCGGTGTTTCGCATCTTTCTCGAGGCAGCGATGCAACAGACGACGGATCGTTGATGGAGTCGTCTTCGGAAGGGCCGACCAGTCTGGCTCGCGGTCGAGAATCGCGGCAATCGTGTCCAGCACTGTTTGGCTCGCGAACGCCTTGCGGCCCGCCAGCATCTCGTACAACACGCAGCCGAATGCCCAGATGTCAGTACGTCTGTTGAGAGGCTGGCCCCGCGCCTGCTCCGGGCTCATGTAGCCGGGTGTGCCGAGAATCACCCCAGCCCGTGTTTCACTAACGGTGAGAGTCGGCGCCCCCGAGGCGTCGTCGGTCAGCACCTTCGCCAAGCCGAAGTCCAGCACCTTCACGTTGCCGTCCGGTGTGATCTTAATGTTGGCCGGCTTCAGATCCCGATGGGTGATGCCCTTCTCGTGGGCCGCTTCCAGCGCCTCCGCCACCTGCCTCGCGATAACCAGCGATTCATTCATGGGAATCGGGCCGCGGGCGACGCGATCCGCCAGAGTGTCGCCTTCGACGAGTTCGAGAACCAGAAACCGCGACGAGCCAAAATCCGCAAGATCGTAAATCGCTGCAATGTGCGGATGATTCAACAACGCCAGAACCTCGGCCTCGCGCTGCAACCGTGATTCAGAGTCGTGCGAAAACCCGGCAGGCAGCACTTTGATCGCCACTTCGCGTTTCAGTTTGGAATCCCGCGCGCGATACACTTCGCCCATACCGCCGGCGCCCAGAAGCCCAACGATTTCGTACGTGCCCAGCTTTGTGCCTGCGCTGAATGTCACTATGGATAGATTATACGCGCGTGCCTGATGTGGTGTCCCCTTCTTTCCTTTACACCACTGGATCTTGTCGAGAACCACGTCGGCGGTAGCTTTCCAGATAAAAGGCTTCGGTTTGTTGTTGCGGATAGGCGAAATGAGACGCCATTAAAGAAGTAAAACCGGGAGGTCGCTACCGCGGCCGTCAGTTCACTGGCGTGCCGTAAGGCACGAGCGTCTTGACTCGCTCGGTGGAATCGACGCGGGCGATGCGCCAGGTTCCGCCGGCGGCCTTTTCGAGGTAGACCTGCTGGGCTTCGTTGCGGTCCTGATAGACGTATTCGACGCGGACGCGGGACTCGCGGTCGGTCAGAGAAGCCGGCTCGGAAAGGGCGATCCCCTTGATCTCCTTGTTGGAGTCGATCAGGTATTGGGAGAACTTCTGCGCGCCCATCTCGGCCTGGCTCTGGCGCAGCATGGTTTCCATCTGGCCGGTGTAACAGGCCAGGTACGCCGCCGCGTCGCCGATGCGGGCGGCGTCGAGCATTTTGTAGATGGCGTCGCGGGGCTCGGGCCCGGAGGGCGCCCCTTTCGGCGGCTCGGCGGGGCGCAGGAGCGTCGAGCCGGCCGGGAGCTGCCAGCCGGCCTTTTGGCCCACCACGACGACCAGGGCGGCGGCGATCACAGCCAGGGTGAGGTAGCGGGCCTGGCGTTGCTTGGTCATTGTTCCCGGGTCATTTCGAAGACGGCGGCTTCGGGGTTTCGCTCTCGCGGCGGATGATGGTCAGATCGACGTTGTTGCCCTGGCGGTCGACGATGGTCTTCTTGATGCGTGGGAGGACCTGCTCCATGGCCTCAAGGTAGAGGCGGTGGCTGGTGACGGCAGCGGCCTTGCTGTATTCCGCGGCGAGCTGGGTGAAACGAGAGGCGTCGCCGAGCGCTTCGTTGATCTTGCGCTGCTTGTAGCCTCCGGCCGATTCCAGGAGCTGCTGCGCCTCGCCGCGGGCGCGCGGGATTATGTCGTTGGCGTACCCTTCGGCCTGATTGGTGATGCGGGCGGCGTCGGCCTTGGCGCCGGCGACGTCGGCGAAGGCTTCTCTGGCCTCGTCAGGGGGCGCGGTGCGGTCGATGTTGACGGTGTAGATGGCGACGCCGAGGTTGTAGGAATCGAGGAGTTGTTGGGCGCGGCGCTTGACGGCTTCCTGGATGCTGATCTTCTCGGTGGTCAGCACGTCATCGACCGAGCGGGAGGCGATCTCCCGGCCGAGCTCGCTTTCAACCGCCGCGCCGACCGTCAGGCTCACGTCACGGGAGCGGAACAGGTACTCCATCGGGGCCTTGACGTTGTACTGCACGACGGTGCGGACGTTGATGATGTTCTGGTCGCCGGTGAGGAACTGGGCGCGCAGCGGATCGGTGCGGCCCAGGGCCGTGTCGGCGGGCTCGCCGCCGAGCGTCGCGGCCTGGAGCTGCTCGACCTTGAGCTTGACGATTTGCTCGATCGGATAGGGCCAGTGGTAGTGCAGGCCGGGAACTTCGATGCGCTGGAACTTGCCGAAGCGCGTGACCACGGCCTGCTGGTCGGTCGCCACCAGGTAGAGGCCGCTCAACAGCCAGATCAGGATCAACCCGCCCCAGAAGTTGCGTCGCGTGAGATAGCGCTCGCTCGGCGGCCCGGGTGGTTGGAGGCCGATCGCCGGGGGGGGCGCCTCGGGGACCTCGTGGATTCGGGGCTGGATGGTCAGGCTCATCGGGTAAAACCGTAAGCCACCAAAGAAAACCCGAATTGGAACCGCAGATGAACGCAGATGAACGCAGATAAAACACCCGAAGGCCCTGATCGGCGTTTATCTGCGTTCATCGGCAGTTCCAATTTCGGATTGTTTTTCACTTCCCTTCCCCGTGGGTCAGCAGGCGCAGCAGCTCGGAGTCGGAGCTGAGGATCGCCGTGGTCTTGTCATCCAGCACTTTCTTGTACGCTTCGAGCGTCCGCACCAGCTTGTAGAACTGCGGGTTGCGGGAATAGGCCTGGCCGTAGATGCGGGTGGACTGCGCGTCACCCTCGCCGCGGATCTGCTCGGCCTGCTTGTAGGCGACGGAGATAATCTCCTCGCGCTGGCGGTCGGCGTCGGCGCGGATGCGCAGGGCCTGCTCCTCGCCCTCGGCGCGGTACTGCTTGGCGATGCGCTCGCGCTCGGCGCGCATGCGGGCGAAGACGCTTTCCTTGTTCTGCTGCGGCAGGTTCAGGCGCTTGATGCGCACGTCCATCACGCGAATGCCGTACTGGGCCAGCGCCGCGCTGTTGGTTTCTTCGGTCAGGCGGTCGAAGATCTGCACCGCGGCCGACTTCGAGGGATCGGGGGTGACGATCGACTCCAGATCGTGAGTGCCCAGCGCCGCCGAGAGGCCGGACCAGACCACGTCGTGCAGGCGGGCTTCGGCGTTGGATTCGGTGATCACTTTCTTGACGAACGTCTCGGGGTCGGCAATCTGCCAGCAGACGTAGTTCTCAATGACCAGGTTCTTCTTGTCGCGGGTGAGGAACTCCGAGGGGCGCGGATTGTAGACGCGGAGGCGGCGGTCGAAGTAGCGGGCGTTCTGGAAGAACCATTTGGCGTGGAGACCGGCGTCGGTGACGGTGCGAACGGGCCGGCCGAACTGCGTGACCAGCACGAACTCGGTCTCGCGGACAGTGAACAAAGTAGTCCAGACAAACAGGAGTCCGACGAGCGCCCCCGCATAGGGGTAATAGGGACGGTAGCGGTTCATGGCTCCCCCTCCTCTCTGGAAATGCGCGGCAAAGCCGGCGGCCCTTGCAGGGCCGGGCCGGGTGGGACGAGCTGCACGCCGTCCTGGAGCATCATGAGGTTGCGGCGGCCGCCCCGGGAATCGATGATCAGCTTCTGGCGGCGGGGCAGGACTTGCTCCATGGTCTCGAGGTACAGGCGGGTTTCGGTGGGGCCGGGGGCGGTCTTGTAAGCCTCCTCGGCCTGGTTGAAGCGCGCGGCATCGCCGGCGGCTCGGTTCACCCGGCTCACCTGGTAGGCCTGGGCGTTGCGCAGGCTTGCCTCGCCCTGGCCGCGCGCCAGCGCCACCTGCTCGTTGCGGTAGCCCTCGGCGACATTGATTAGGCGGCTGCGCTCCTCGGCGGCGCCGGCCACCTCGCGGAAGGCGTCGACCACTTCGACCGACGGGTGCACGTCTTCGAGCGCCACGTGGAGCACCTTCACGCCGGCGCCGTAAAGATCGAGGCGGCGCTGCATCTCGTCGAGCGCCCGCGCTTCCACGGCGCGCCGGCCGGTGGTGAGCAGCTCATCGAGCGGCGTGGTCGTCACGACCATCTGGATCACCGACTCGGCGGTGGTGCGGACCGTGGCGTCGGCGTCGGCCAGGCGGAAGATATAGTCGTCGGGGCGGACGATGTTGTAGTGGACGACGCCGTTGAGCTCGATCATGTTCTGATCGCCGGAGAGCATCAGCGACTCTTCCGGCATCTTCTGGAAGCGGCCGGCGCGGTGCTGGACGTTCCACTCGTAGGCGGCGGGCTCGGCCTGGGGTCCCAAAGACGCCCCGGCGTCGGCGCTGCGGTAGCCGACCTCGACCTCACGCACGCGGTCGGCCTCGACGCGCGTGAGCCGCTCGACGGGCCAGGGCAGCTTGTAGTGCCAGCCGGGCTGCCTGTACGGCCTGACCTTGCGGCCGAAGCGCTCGATGACGCCCTGCTCGTTCGGCTCCAGAGTATAGAAACCGCCGAGGACGATCAGGGCGGCCAGGGCGGTCAGGACCGGCTTCGCGAGCACGCGGCGGCGGGCATACAGATAACCCCAAACCCAGGCGAAACCGGCGCTGGGGTCGATGCGGCCGAGTGCGGCGCTCAGGCGGCGCACGACAGCGGGAAGGGGCGTTCGGTCGAGCCACCGCTTCCACCAGGAGGCGGGTCCCGAGGGCGCCGCCGCGGACCGCTCCACCCGCAGCAGCCGGAGCGAGTTCATCATCACAAAGAACGACGAAATCTGGTGGGTGAAGGCCGCGCCGATGGGGCCGAGAATGCCGGAAGCGGCGGCGGCCACGGCAAGCAGGTTCGTCACGCCGGCGAACAGGATGATGTTCTGCCACGCTGTCGCGACCGCGCGGCGGCTCACGTCGAACAGGCGCGGCAGCCGGTCGAGCGAGTGGTTCAGGTAAACGACGTCGGCGGCCGCGGCGGTGATCTCGGCGCCGGAGCCGCCGACGGCGATGCCGATGTTGGCGGCAGCGAGGGCGGGGGCGTCGTTGATGCCGTCGCCGATCATAGCGACGATCCGGCCCTGGGATTGCAACTGCCGGATCCGCTCCAGTTTCTGCTCGGGCAACAGCTCGGCCTCGACGTTGTGCAGGCCCATCTCGCGGGCGATGGCTTCGGCGGCGCGGCGGCGGTCGCCGGTGAGCAGGATCTGGTGAGTCAGCTCCAGCGCATCGAGCTCGCCTCGAGCTTCGGCAGCGCCCGGCCGCAGCGAATCGCGCAACAGGATGGCCCCGGCGAGGATCTTGTCGACGGCAACCAGGACCGCCGTCGCTCCTAGCCGGTCGGCCTCTTCGAGCAGATTGGCTGTATCGCTGATGCCTTCTTCGGCCAGGAAGGCGGCATTCCCCGCGCGGATGGTGTTGCCGTTGAGGTGGCACTGGGCGCCGCGCCCGGGAACCACGTGGGCGTCGGCGGAAGGGGCAATAGCAAGGCCGCGCCGGCGGGCTTCCTCGACGATCACCTTGGCCAGCAGATGCTCGGAGCCGGCCTCGGCGGCTGCGCCCAGGGCGAGGACCTCTTGCTCAGCCCGGCCGGCGGGAAGGATGCGGACGACCTGGAACTGTCCGGTGGTCAGCGTACCGGTCTTGTCGAAGACGATGGTGTCGGCCCGGGCGGCCAACTCCAGGAAATGCGCTCCCTTCACCAGGATGCCCCGGCGGGCCAAACCCCCGATGGCGGCGACCATGGCCGTGGGCGTCGCCAGGATCAGGGCGCAGGGGCAAGCGACGATCAGGACGGCCACCGTCCGCAGCCAGTCGCGAGTGAAATAAAACGTCCCGGCCCCGGCGAGCAGCAGCGCGGGCAGGAAATACTTGGCGTAGCGGTCCGCCAGGCGCTCGACCGGAGCGCGCTTCTGCTTGGCCTCCTCGACCAGAGCGATGACGCGAGCCAGGGTGGTCTCCTCGCCGGCTCGCTGTACACAGATTTCCAGCCGGCCGTTGCCGTTGATGGTCCCCGAGAAGACCTCGTCGCCGGACTGCTTGTCGCGAGGGAGCGATTCGCCGGTGATCGAGCTTTCATCCACGCTCGAAGCGCCCTGAACGACCAGGCCATCGGCGCCGATCCGCTCGCCGGCGCGGACCACGATCACGTCGTGCAGAGCCAGTTCTCCGACATCCACCTCGATTTCCTGACCGCCGCGCAGCAGCCGGGCGCGGCGCGGCAACTGCTCGACGAAGCGGTGGATCGCCGCCTCGGTGCGGCCGGCGGCGTAGGCCTCCAGGCCCTCGCCCAGCAGCATGATGAACATAGCCTCGGCGGCGGCCACGTATTCGCCCACCGTCAGGGCGGCGATGGCGGCGATGCAGATCGCCAGGTCGGCCGAGATTTGCTTTTCCAGCAGCGCCGAGATGGCGTTGTGGAAAATCTTGTACCCGGCGAGCAGGGCCAGGATGATGGCGGTGTCGATACCGAAGATGTACTTGAAAACGCCGGTTAGGTTGAGGAGCAGGAAAAGCCCAACAAAGCCCGCGAATCCGAAATAGCGGAGGCGTTCTTTCCGGTCGCCATCCATGGGAGAAACGTTTCAAAATACCACATCTGAGGGAGGCGGGAGGGCCTGGCTTGCTTTCCATAATCCGCTGGTGTGCAGCGCGAGGAGTCCCCTCCTCTGTACTAAGAACTAAAACAGCAAGGCAAAAGGCAAAAGGCAAAAATCGAGGAAGGGGACATCTTTTTAGCGCCAGGCCCCGAGGGCCGGGCATTGCGCCGCTTCGCGGCGGGGCACTCTGCCCCCTTTCGCGGCCGGCACTAAAAAGATGCTCTTTGCGCCTGAGGTAACCCGCAGTGAACCATGCAATGCTGGCAGCGGGGATCCGGACCGCTGCCGGCGCCCTCTTGATTTTTTGCCTTTTGCAGTTGGCCTATGGCCTTGCTTTCCGTCTTTGCAGTGTCGAGGAGCGGGCTGCACCGCCGCGCCCGAGCTGTGTTACGACGGATTGCAGGCGCCTTCCTGGCAAGACCATCCAGATCCAAGCGAGGCCTCGCTCGCATCACGTGTAAGAAAGCTCACGCTTCCCGAGGCCCCGGCCGATCGGGGAAAGCCCCACAAAATGAAGCACTTCAGGGATCGCGGCGGGTCACCAGGACCCAAATGTAAATCCGGGCAAAGCCGCGCTTGCATATTGGAGTATGGTGCGGTAAATTGTCTAGGTTCCAACAACTGGAGGGTCCATGAAGAAGTTAGCTTCCCTGGCAGTGCTGTCTGTGGTGTTCGCGGGCCTGTCGTTCGCGGAGAGCGTGACCGGCTGGGTCAGCGACGCGAAGTGCCATAAGGCCGGCGCGGACCACGCCGGCTGCGCCAAGAAGTGCGTCGGCGCCGGCGGAGACGTTGTGATTGTGACCGATGACAACAAGGTCTACAAAGTTCACAACGCCGACGCGGTGAAGGACATGGTCGGCCAGAAGGTGACCGCGGATGGCAAGGTCGACGGCGATTCGATCCACGTCGATTCCGCGAAGGCCGCCAGCTAGTCAGATCCACTCCTGGCCCCGGCGCCGCCGGGGCCACCCTTTCAGGCCCGCGGCCTGCCCAAGGTTGTAGTGTGTGTCGTGCGGTCCCAAGGGTGTGTTGTCTCTGGCGACTCTAGCTAGCTCTCCCCACGCTTGCTCTTGATGAGAGTGCGGGAGGCGAAGCGGATATCCGAGACCATAGCGGCACACTTCGGGCCCCGTCAGGCCCTTCCTTTCCTATCGTACCTACGGAGCCGCCCTGTCGAAGGTTCCGGTCTATCCGTTCCAACTTCCTCCTCACGTGGGATGTCGGCGAACGATTTGAAGATTGCAGGGTGCGCAAGATGCCCATATGATGAAGGCGGATTGCCAGGGAGGCTCCTGCGACATGGCCGAAACGCATCCGATCATGGAACCCGGACCGGGCGGCGCGCTGTTCTCACGCCTTGGCGAGAAGTTAGGTGTCTCCCGGATTCGCTCCGACCGTGACCTTGCCGCCCTTGTTGAGAGGCGGTTGCCGGCCACCGCCATCAAAGCCCTTGTCCGCGGCGGACTGTCCGAT
>JBGOUJ010000083.1:0-18554 GCA_041477005.1 Terriglobia bacterium
AGAGGGCAGGTTTGAAGAGGTGTTGTCTAGCACCAATTCGGTTTGTATTGGATGCATCTGGCGTGCCACCCGTCGAGAGGCCTTAAGTCATTGAAAAATAAGGGGCGAGGATTCGGAAAGTTCCGAAGATTGGGTAGATTCGACACACATGTGAGGCAGACGCCCCCGTTTGGACGCCGCGGTCCGGGCCTCAGCCCTCCATGCGCCGCGCTACGGCGTTCCACCGCACGCGCCGGCCCGTGCGCAGGGCCTCCATGGCCATACACAGCGCCACGTTGGTCTGCTGGCCCATCTCGACGGTGGCGTTCGGGGCCTGGCGGGTGCGGACGCACTCCAGGAAGTTTGCGATGTGGGCGCGTGCGGCCCGCTCGAAACTACCGAGCTGCTTCCGCTCGATCGCCGGGCGCATCACGTCCTCGCGGCTCTCCGGATAGAGGGCAAACGACTCGCGGCACATATCGAGCCGGGCTTTGGTTCCGTGGAACTGCTTGATCTGGTCGTTCGAAGCAGCGTAGCGCATGGCCCGGTAGCCGACCGAAAACACTGCCAGGAAATCCTCCGGGTACTCCAGGGTCATGCTGGTCGTCTCCGGCACCTCGGCGCCGGCCAGGTGAACCTTCGTTCCGCTACACGAAACCGCCGTGGGGTAAGAGGCGTTCATAAACCAGTGGATGGCGTCGATGATGTGCGCCGCCTGGCCGACCATCAAGCCGCCCGAGTAATCCCAGAAGTAATACCAGTTGAAGAACCGTGTTTCATCGAGCGGCCGAGACGGAGCCGAGCCGAGCCAGCGCGTCCAATCCAGTTTCCCTTCGAGCTTGGCCTGGCGGAGCGAGGGCTGATAGTTGATCCACCAGGCCGTGACCAGGTGGACCTCCCCCACCTGGCCCGAGTCCATGACCTTCTTGCCTTCCTGAAACAGATCGTAGCTACGCCGCTGCGTGCCGACCTGGACGACGCGCCCCGATTTCTTCACGGCGTCGATGACCCGAAAGCCGTCCTCGATGGTGTGGCACAGGGGCTTCTCGACATAGACGTCCTTGCCGGCGGCGACCGCATCGATGACCATCTGGGCGTGCCAGTGGTCGGGCGTGGCCACCACGACCGCGTCGATGTCTTTGTCTTCCAGCAGCCGGCGATAGTCCTCGTAGCGCCGGGCCCGCGGGCCGGCCGCGGCCAGGCCTTTTTCGAGGTTCGGCTCGTAGATGTCGCAGACCGCCCGCAGTTCGGCCGCCGGATCTTCTTTGAAGGTCGCGAGCAGATAGCGGCCCCGCCCGCCGGCGCCGATCACGCCGACGCCGATCTTGCCCCCGGCGCCCCAAACCCGTTGCGCCGCAACCGCGACAACAGCTCCCGTTTTTTGCAGCATGGCACGCCGCGAGTGATGCATGGCTCCCCTCCAGGGACATTCTGGCACAAGCTGAGTCCCAAAACGGAAGCCGCGAACGTGAGAATGCAAGGAGAGGTCGAATGCGCCTGCTAGGGCTGGATTCTAGTGGGCGGCGGGCCGGGGCGGGTGCGCATCTGCGGGCTGCGGATCACCTCGCCGTGGAACTTCGGGTAAAGGCCCTTGATTTCGCGGTTGGCAGTTTCGAAATCATCGCGGACGGTGACGGTGAAGAGCTGCTTTCGCGAAGTTCGGATCGCATCCCCGGCCGGATCGAGGACGTTGAGTTCGATTTCCCCGATGTACATCGCAAAGGCGGGATCATCTTTCAACCGGGTGTGGGTGACCTTGTCGTAGACCGGATCGACCCACCGCACTTCGGCGTCGAACTGATCGAGATAGGTCGCCGCCGCCGGCGGGCGCAGTAGGGCATAGAACCGGTCGCCGCTCGAGATCGGGACATCCTGCAAGACCGAAGAAGGATCGTTATAGATGAAACGAATGGCCGCACCGGCCTTAGCGCCCCGCCGCGTGATGTCCCGGCCGCCCTCCAGCGTTTTCACCGAGCCGAAAACGAGGACGAACTTCTCCTGGCTTCCGGCCAGCTTGTTCAACTGCCTGGCGCTGACCCGTCGAGCGTGAGCCGCGGTGCAGGCGGAAAGCAGGAACAGGACAGCGAGCGTCGCGGCGCCGGCGAGCTTGGTCATGAGCACTTGGACGCCCGCGGCCCGCGGTTTGTTCCCGCGCGGTGTGCTAGACTCTAACTCCCGCCGCCATGCGGATCGCCCGAACGCTCCTGCTTCTTGCATCTCTCCTGCCGGTGGCCGCCCTGTGCGAGCAAAGCTACCGCGTCTACACCGAGCATCCCCGCCTGTGGCTCGATGCGCGGCGGCTGCGGCTGCTGCGACGAGAGCGCGAACGGGATTCCATTCGCTGGCAGCAGTTGCAGTTGCTGACGAAGAGCGGCCAGGCTTTGCCGGAGCAGCCGCTGGTCTTGGCCCTCGAATACCAGGTGGCGCAGGATCAGCAGGCCGGCAAGCAGGCTGCCGAGTGGGCCGTGAAACGGGCCGCCGCAGCGGGTGCGCCGGATACGGCCGAGCTCCGCCTGCTCGCGGTGGTGTTCGACTGGTGCTACCCGCTATTAAGCGACGCCGATCGCGGCAAAGTGGCTGAACGAATGGTCCGGGGCGTCGCCGGCGCCTCGGCGTTGCGCGGCGTCCGGCCGTTTGCGAGCGCGGCTCTGGCGGCGATCAGCCTGGCCGATGACTGGCCGGGCTCCGAGGCGGCCCTGACCGCAGCCTTTGAAAAAACCTGGCCGCAAACGCTGCGTCCCGGGGTGCGCGAGGGCCGCGCCCTCGATGCCGCGGCCGATCGCGTGGCATTCCTCGAGCTGTGTCATGCCGTCCGCGACAACCTGCGCCTCGACCTTTGGGAACAGGCCCCGGCCTATTTCAAGCAGTTCGCCATCTATCTGCTGTTCCAATACTATCCGCCGCCCGTGACCGTGGCCGATCACCCCTTCCACCAGCCGTCGGCGCCGGGCAACGCCAAGCCGGATCCTGCCGTCAATGGCGAGCTCGCCCGCGCAGCCGAGATGATCACAGCCGCCTACGAAACCAACAGCGTGGAAACGCAGTACCTGCAGGGATGGATCACCCACGACATCTACCGCCTGCGCACCCCGACCGGCGCCTTTTACGAGTTCCTGTGGATGAACCCCTACCAGCCCGGCCTCAGCTACTACAGCGTGCCGCTCCAGCTCCACGACGAAATCGCCGGCCGGCTTTGGGCGCGCAGCAGTTGGGACGACGACGCCACCTGGCTCGGGTACTTCGACGGCGAGCTGCAGCTCTTCGCCGACGGCGAGCGCACGGTAATCAACCCCGCCCTGCAGCCCACGCCGATCGTGCTGCCGCAATTGGCGGTGGTCCCAGCCAAAGGCGACGTATCCTTCAAGGTCCGGGTGATCGAAGGCGAGGAGGTTTACGTGGTGGGCCTTCAGGAGGGCCGCACTTACTGGGTCAAGAGCGGTGACGCCAAGTTCGTTCCGCGCCAAGCCGCCCGGGGCGGGATCCTGCCGCTGGCGGTCGAAAGCGACGTTGAGACGGCCATCGAGATCAAGACCGTCGACCCCAATCCCCCGCCGCCACCGGCCGAGGGGAAGAAGAGGAGGAAGAATTGAGGAATTGAGAAATGGAGGAATTGAGAAAGGAAGACGCTGGCTCGCCTCTCTCCTCTCTCCCCGGCGGGGGGTTTTCATTTCTCAATTCCTTCATTTCTCAATTCCTCAATTCTTCCTCACCACTCGCTGTACTTCGTGCCGTCGAGCGCGGCGCCGTCCGAGCCGCTGTGCACGTCGATGAGGCCCGGCTCCTTCTGATCCACGCTGCGCAGCGAGTCCTCCATTTCCACCTTCCAGGTGTCGCGCTTCTTGGTGAACGGGTCGAGCGGCACCTCGCGCAAGTAACCCTCGGCGACCAGGTCCTGCAGCGACTGGGGCGCCTTTTCCTTGTCGAAAGTGTACTCGTCGATCAGCGCGCGCATGGTGAAGAGGTTGCTCTTGAGCACGCTTTCCTTGGAGCGGATGATGGCCTTCTGGTAGAGCGGCACGGCGATCGAGATGATCGTGATGATGATCGTCAGCACGATCATAAGCTCGATCAACGTCATGCCCCGAGACGATCGTGGAATGCGGAACGTGGCGCGGCGGGCCATTTTCTTACCAGTCCGAATACCTGGTGCCGTCCAGGGCCGTATCGGTGCTCTTGGTATATACATCGAAAACGTTCTGACCGCCCCAGCTTTGCGAGGTGGGGTCGTCCTGCATGGCACGCTGGCCCCAAGCGCTCCCGCCGGTCAGGGGGTCCTTCGGAATGCGGCGCAGAAAACGGATCTTCTTGTCGACCGTGCCTTGCATCTTGACGCCGTCGACCATGGTTTGGAGATCGGGCGGGTAACCTTCCGACTCGAGCTTGGGCGGCCCCAGCAAGCCGCGGTCGGAAGCGTCCTTGTAGCGGTCGATGGCGGAGCGCATTTCGCGCAAGGCGTAGCGCAGCTCTCGCTCTTTCTCGCGCCGCACCTTCACCCGGGCGAGCGGCAGCACCATGGTCGTCAGAATCAGCATGATCGTGAAAGCCACGATCAGCTCGACCAGGGTCATGCCGGATTGCGCACTGCGGCGTCTCATCTCACCGAATCGCGACCTCCGCCTGGACGTTGTCGAGTGAGATGGATTCGAGCTTGGCGTTGCGGGCCGCCACGTTGGAGACCCTTATGTTCGTCTTGCCCGCGGCCACCGGCTGGAACTCGAGGGTCACCAGCACGCCGCTGCCCGAGACGCCGCCGGCGCCCGGAAAACGGGACAGGTTAATCGAAGCCTCGCCGGCATCTTCCTGAATGTTCTTCGAGAAGATGATGTCCTGGCCGTCGATCGAAAGCAGGGCGCCTTTGCGCGCATCCACCAGGTGAAGCAGCTTGGGGTCGTAGGCGATGCGCAGGGGTGCGGCAAACAGCTCGGTTCCGTTGTCGAGAAGAAGGTTGACGGTGATGTTACGTCCCATCGCCGCATTGACCTGAGCCTGGTCGAAGCGCAGGCGCGGCACGAGCCTCTCCGCCTGGTTCGGGATCGCCGGCTCGCGAGCTGCCGGCGTCGCCGCCGGAGCGGGCGGCCGATTTGCGGGAGCCGGAACCGGAGACGCCGGAGCTGCAGCCGGCGGGGCGATTGGCGCCGGCGCGGCGCGCGGCGTCAGGGTCAGGGGAGTCGGCACTGCCGGGGCGGCAGCCGGCGGGGCGGCTGCGGCCGGCGTTGGAACCGGCGTCGCGGCGACTGGCGCCGGCGCGGCGCGCGGCGTCGGGGCAATGGGAGTCGGCGCTGCCGGGGCTGCAGCCGGCGGGGCGACCGGCGCCGGCGCGGCGCGCGGCGTCAGGGTCGAGGGAGTCGGCGCTGCGGGGGCGGCAACCGGCGAGGCAGCCGGGGCCGGCGTCGGAACCGCCGTCGGGGCGACCGGCGCCGGCGCAGCGCGCGGCGTCAGGGTCGAGGGAGTCGGTGCTGCGGGGGCGGCAACCGGCGAGGCGGCTGGAACCGGCGTCGGCGCGGCGCTCGGGGCCGGGGCAGAGGGAGCCGGAGTTGCCGGGGCCGGTCGCGGTGCCGGGGCGGCCGCCGGGACCGGCGGCAGCGCTGGGTGATCGTCCGGCTGCGGCGCAAAGTTCAGCTTCACGAACTGATCGGTGCCGGCGCTGATTCCCTTCGTGTTCACATCGGTTATCTCCGGCATCCGGACCACGTGCGGGACCAGAACGATCAGGATTTCGTTGGTCGAATACTCCAGGTGCTGGTTGGAGAACAGGCGCCCGAGCAGGGGAATAGAGGCCAGCCCCGGCACGCCCGCGAGGGTCTTGGTGGTCTGGGTTTGCATCAGCCCACCGATGATGCTTCCCTCGCCTTCTTTCAGCCGAATGTCGTGCTCCACTTTGCGCTGGCCGATGATGGGCTGCGAGATGCCACCGATGTCGATGCGGTCCGTCACGTTGGAGATCTCGATCGAAACGTGCATCGACACTTCTTTCCCATAGTGGATCTTGGGGGTCAGGTCGAGCACCACACCCACGTCCTGGTAGTTGAACTGGGTGTTGACCAGGGGGTTGATGCCCACTCCGCCGATGCCAGGCTGGAAACTACCCGTGGCAATGGGGATGCGCTGGCCGATGCGGAGGGCCGCTTTGTAGCCGTCGATGCCGCGTACGCGGGGAGATTGCAGCACCTGCGTATTGGAGCTGCTCAGCAGGGCATTGATGCCGATGTTGGGCAGGTTGACGGAGAAACTCGCCAGGCTGGTCTTGCCGAAGATCAGCCCACCGCCGGTGGCCGCGGTCGGCGTCGTGGGAGTCGTGGTGGGAGTCGTGGAGGGCGTTGTGCTCGGGGTTGTGGAGGGCGTCGTAGACGGCGCCGGATTCAACGGATTCACGTTGATCACGCTCTGGATGCCGGGGGTGGTGCCGGAAAGGGGCGTGATGCCCAGGTCGCGGGTCTTCGACTGGCTGACCTCGAGCACCAGCACGTCGATGATGACTTCGGCGCGCGACTTATCCACGTCGTTGAGCACTTTCTCGGCCAGCGCCAACGAGTCCGCCGTTCCCCGGATCACCAGAGCGTTGAGCGAGTTGATGGTCATGACCCGGCGGATCTCGGTCAGGGTGCGGATGGCGGTGGCGATCTCCTGGAGCTCCTGTGCAGTGTAGACATTGGAGAGATAAAAGGTCTTAACGACGAAGTCTTCGTAGTCGCGGCGCTTGGTTTGGTTGTCGTCGGTGATGAAGACGGCGTTGGTCGACAGCGCCTTCCAGTAAGCCTTGGAGATCGTCGCGGTGTAATCGAGGGCCTGGTGCAGCGTGGTGTTGGTGAGCTCGACCGTGACCCGGCGTCCCTGGTACTCCGGATCAAACAGCACGTTGATGCCGGCCAGCTTCCCGATTGTCTCGAAGACCACCTTGCTGTTGTTGCTGGCCCTGAAATTGATCAACTGGGTGGAGATCGGCTTGAGCATCGGGATGCCCTGGGCACTATCGAGCAGAGCTTCGCTTTCCTTTCTGGCGGCAAGTATCGGCGACAGCCCCGGCTCGCTCTTGGCGGATTCCCCTTCCGGCTTGCTGGGGCCGGGAGCGCCGGGCTTGGCGCCCTCGGGCTTTTTCTGTTTGTCGCGCTCCGCGATCAGACCCATCGTCCGCCGCAGCTCTTCCTGAGCGATGCTGGAGGCCGGATCGATGGTCGCTCCCCTCTCGAATTCGGTGGCTGCCTCCAGCAGCTTGCCCTGATCGAGCAGCCGGTGGCCCTGGTCCACGTGGGTTTGGCCGGCGACGAAGCGCGTCCGGCGAATCGCCAGCATGTAGGACTGGTTCTCCGGATCCTGCTTCGCCGCCTGCTGATAGAGATCCAGGGCCTTGTCGTATTCCTTGTCCAGCTCCGCCCGGCGGCCCTGCTTGAACAGGGCGCTGCCCTTGGGGGCGGCGGCAAGCACCGGTGTCAGGCCGGGCCAGGCCAGCCAGAATGTCAACAGCAGCGACAGGCCGGCGCGGCTGTCTATCTTCCACCGTGTGTTAGAATTAGACATTTCCCGAGACTTTCACCCACGCAACTCACCAGTTACTGACGGGCCCTCGGGACCGAGCGTGGATGTGAAATTTTGGGTCTCCTATGGCCGCCCCGTCCACCGAAGAAGGACGCCTCTTGAGCGCCAACCGCCGCGCGGCCCACGATTACTTTCTCCTCGAGCGCTGGGAGGCGGGGATCGTGCTGAGCGGCACCGAGGTCAAGGCCGCCCGAGAAGGCAAGGTGCAACTCAAGGACAGCTACGCCGCGATCGAGGGCGGCGAGGCCTGGCTCCACAATGCGCACATCAGCCACTACTCCCATGGGAACCGCGAAAACCACGACCCGGTGCAACGACGCAAGCTGCTGCTTCACCGGGAAGAGATCCGCAAGCTCATCGGCAAGACCCAAGAAAAGGGATTGGCTTTAATCCCCCTTCGTTTCTATCTCAAGAAAGGACGAATCAAGTGCGAGCTGGCGCTGGCCAAAGGCAAGAAGCTTCACGATAAGCGCGAGACCGAGCGCGCGCGAACGGCCGAAGCCGAAGCCCGCGAGGCCATCCGGCGCCACCGCGCCTTTCCAACATGAACCTCACCCTCACATCCCAAGCTCCTGAACGCGTCGAGACCGAAGCCCTGGCGGTGGTGGTCTACGAATCGCAGCCGGGCGCGCCTGCCTCCCCCAGGATGGACCCCGGCGGTATTGTGTCCGAGCTGTTCGCCTCGGGGGAGGCCACCGGCAAGCCGCTCGATACCGTGCTCATCCACCGTCCCCAGGGCCTGGCCGCGCGACGGCTGCTGCTGGTGGGCGGAGGCAAGGTCGAGCAATTCGACTCCGCCCAGTTGCGCCGGGCGGCCGGCGCCGCTCTGCGCTTTCTCAAAGGGAAAGGCGTGCACGAGTTCGTCTTTGCGCCCTCGGGCAACTTCCCTGCCGGCGCGCAAGTGGCCGCCGCAGCCGAGGGGCTGCTCGCCGGCGATTTCGAGCCCGACTCCTACAAGACCGACAAGAAGGATGACAAGCGAATCGACCGCGTCGCCATCCTCGCCGATTCTTCGGCGCAAGCGGCGCTCGATCGCGGGGTGGTGACCGCGCAGGCCCAGAACCTGGCGCGATCGCTGATCAACGAGCCGGCCAATCGCCTCACCCCGAAAGACCTGGTCGCCCGCTCGCGCCAGGTGGCCACCGACAGCGGCCTGGAAATCGAGGTGCTCGAGCAGGAGCAGATGCAATCGCTCGGTATGGGCGCGCTGCTCGGCGTGGCGCAAGGCAGCGCCGAGCCCCCGGCTTTTATCGTGCTGCGGTACCGCCCCGCCGGCGCGCCGTCGTCGAGCACCCACCTGGGCCTGGTCGGCAAGGCAGTCACGTTCGACACCGGCGGCATCTCGATCAAGCCGGCCGAGGGAATGGAGAAGATGAAGTACGACATGGCGGGCGGCGCAGCCATGATCGGCGTGATGCATGCCCTGGCCCGTCTGAAGCCCTCCATTCCGGTCACAGCCTTCGTTCCCACCGTCGAGAACATGCCCGGCAGCCGCGCCCAGCGTCCGGGCGACATTCAAACGACGCTCTCGGGCAAGACCGTGGAGGTCATCAACACCGACGCCGAAGGGAGGCTGATCCTGGCCGACGCCCTGACCTACGCCCGCCGCCAGGGCTGCACCCACCTGATCGACGCCGCCACCCTGACCGGCGCCATAGTGGTAGCCCTGGGCCATTACAACGTGGGCGTCTTCGCCAACGACCAAGTCCTGCTCGACCGCCTGCTTCAATCGGCGAAAGAGTGCGGCGAGAAGATGTGGCCCATGCCACTCGACGAGGACTACAAGGAGCAGCTCAAGAGCATCATCGCCGACCTGCCCAACGTCGGCACGCGCTGGGGCGGCGCCATCACCGCCGCCATGTTCCTGAAGGAATTCGCCGACCCGACGCCGTGGGTCCACCTCGACATCGCCGGCACCGCCTGGCTCGAAGAAGCCAAGCCGTTCCTGGCAAAAGGCCCTTCCGGCGTGGCCGTGCGGACGTTGATCGACCTGGCGATGAAACTTGGCTGATTGCGCAGCCCCTCGCCCCGTGAGGAAGTTCAGCAGGAGCTGTCTCGGGTGAGGGCGAGTAAAGGCAAGGCAAATAAAAATCAGGGAGGCGCCGCATCGCGGCGCGGCACTCTACCCGCCCCTCAGGGGCGGGCACTAAAAAGATGTCCCCTTCCTTGATTTTTGCCTTTTGCCTTTTGCCTTGGCTCTCTCGACCATCAACGGAAGCCTTCCCACACGTAGGGTGGCGAGAGGGCTGACACCCGAGCAAGCCCGCGCCCTCTCGACCATCAACGGAAGCCTTCCCAGACGTAGGCCCGGAAGCGGCGGATGGTGCGGAAGCCTACGCGCTCGTAAAGGCGCACGGCGCCGGTGTTGCTGGAAGTGACCGTCAGGCTCACCGCCTGGCAGCCACGCTCGCAAAAGGCCCGGACGGAGCGCCACAACAGCTCCGAGCCCAGTCCCCTTCCGCGCCAGGACGGCGAGATGCAGATCTGTGTCACGTGGCCGACCTCCGGCTCGACCAGGCTGGTCAGCGAGATGCCACATAGCTCGTGGTTCTTAAGGTCGATAGCCATCAGGGCCGCCGGCTCGTGGAAGACGCCGCAGCCCGGGTATTGGATGATGTTGTGCAAGAACCGCCGCGCCCCGGCCACGCTCCGATACTGGTCGTTGATCTGGCTGTCCACGTGCCCCTGATAGGAGCGCGCGATCAGTTCGGCGGCCGCCTCCAGATGATGCTCCGACCATCGCTCGAAGGCCACGCCGGCAGGCGGCGCTTTCCCGAAGGCCTCTCGGGGCAGGCTCCCCACGCCCCCGGCCAGCATGAAGTTGCGCTCGAAGACCGCGAGCTGCGAAGCGGGGTAAAGGGTGTGGACGGCCGAGGATTCGAGCATCATCAGTTGACCCTCAATGCGCCGCACCCCCGGAGTATTCTGGGCCGTCTCGACCACGTGTTCCAGCAGCCGGTGCTGCGTCTCGACGGTCCGGTAGCGCTCGCAGACGAACAGGTCTCCGATCAGCACCTTGTGGTCCTCGTGGACCCAGTAGCAATAGCCGACCGGCGACCGCCCGTCGAGCACGGCGTAGCCGCTCAACGCGCGCAGGTCGAGATAGCGGCGGACGATGTCGCTCGAAGGATGGAAATCCCAGCGCAGCTTCTCGGACCAAATCCTGGTTTCCTCGGCGAGCAGCTCGGCGAAGTCCTGCGCCTGGAAGTGCCGCAGATCCAGGATATCGAGCAGGGGCTGCTTGGCCTGGGCCGCCATGGTGCGATTATACCGTTACACCCAAGTCTCGAAATCGCTCCCCACGATCCACGATCGCGGGAGCTGCGGCAGAGCCGGCTCTGCCGCAGGCGGCCCGCTCGGCAGGCGCTGTTGCCCGCCGGAGCGGGACCTTGTATCATAGGGTCCAATGAGCAAAGAAGAAGGCATCGAAGTAACCGGCACGGTTGTGGAGAAGTTTCCCGGCGGCATGTTCAGCGTGCAGCTCGAGGACAAGCACCTGGTGCTGGCGCACATCGCCGGCAAGCTCCGCAAGAACCGCATCCGCATTCTGGCCGGCGACAAGGTCACCATCGAGCTCTCTCCCTACGACCTGACCCGCGGCCGCATCACCTACCGCTACCGCTGACCCCGGCGCCGGACGACCGCACGATTTTCCGATTTGACTCCCCCACCCCGACTAAGCTAGGATTGAAGTGCGGGGTGGAGCAGTCTGGTAGCTCGTTGGGCTCATAACCCAAAGGTCGGTGGTTCAAATCCACCCCCCGCAACCAGGTTTTTCCCGGCTGAACCCCTCACGGCTCGCCCGAGCCGGATTCGCTTATCCCTAAGAACTTGTCCGAACTTCGCTCTGATGACGCCATCCGGCCGGACCCACATACGTTCGGCGCGTCTCTTTCGTGGAGAAAAGGGGCGTGGCCGTTGCAACACTCGACCCCGCATCGTCTATTGCGTACTCGCACAGTTACACATATACTGTGTTAATGAAGAACATCACGCTCAGCGTTGATGAGAATGTTCTGGCTGCTGTTCGCCGCCATGCCGCCGAACGCAACTCCACCGTTAACGCTCTGGTCCGCGAGTACCTGGCCGGTCTCGCCGCGCACGAGGACCGCGCAAAGCGCGCCCGAGCTCGGTTGCGGCAGTTAAGCGCCCAATCTCAAGGACGGCTCGGCAAGAAAACGTGGACCCGTGAGGAGTTGCATGACCGCTAGGATCTTCTTCGACACGAACGTCCTCGTCTACGCCGCGGTAGGAGCGGGCAAAGACGAACCCAAGAGAAAGAGGGCTATTGAGCTCATTGACACGCTGGACTTTGGCACTTCAGCGCAGGTCTTGCAGGAATTCTTTGTGACCGTGGTAAGGAAGGCGTCACGCCCGCTCTCCGCCTCGCAAGCCTTGGAGTGGATTGAGCAGTGGACAGCGTTTCCTTGTCAGACCATCGACCATCAGTTGGTCCGTATCGCAATCGAGCAATCCGAGCGATTTGCGATTTCCTATTGGGACGCCGCAATCCTGGCGGCCGCCGAGGCGCTTGGAACCGACACGGTCTACTCCGAAGACCTGAGCCACGGGCAGTGGTATGGACGCGTGCGAGTCATAAACCCCTTCTCTTGATGGTTCCCGGGATGCATCGCCGCCAGTCGCTAACAATTTGCGCGACCGGCCGTGCAATCCGGCGGCCCAGATGATGTTAGCCTCGGCCCGGTCTCCTGCCGTTTCTGGGCAGCGCCCAACGCCGCACGAGCCAAGACTCGAGACTATTATGAATAGCCTGGAAACAGGCCCCCGCAACCCGCAACCAACTTTTTGATCGGCGGCTGACAATTGGTAGAGGCTCAAGGGCGGTTCGGCGCCCTTTTGAGCGTCCAGGACCTTCCAAGCCGAATCAGGCGTAAGATCAGCAGTATGACGAGAATCGCGGTTGACCTGCCGGAAGACATCGCGAAGCGGTTGGAGACCGCGTGGCGCGACGTGTCGCGCGGTGCGCTCGAAGCCATTGCGTTGGAAGGCTATCGCGATGGCGCGCTCTCGCGTGACCAGGTCGGCCGACTTCTTGGGCTGTCGCTGTGGGACACCGAGGCGTTTTTGAAGGAACGCCAAGCGTACCTCGCATACAACGAAGAGGATTTCGAGCAGGACCGTCGAGACCTTGATCGCATCGCCCCTCCATGATCGTCGTTTGCGACACCTCTCGGCTGAACTACCTCGTGTCCACAACTTCCTCTGTGACATTTTACGGCTGCGATCAGAACTTTCACAGACCAACTCGCCAGCCTGACGCCGGAAAAGAAACCAGTCCGCAGCGCCCCCCACTCTCTTCCGGGCGAAACCCACAAGCTGCGATCCATCGCCTACCAGGAGCACGAGCAGTTCTCTTGCAACGCTGTCGTCCAAACGACCTTCGATCACCGTTGCGCCAAAACCGTTCGTAATCGCAGCGACAACGAGATCGCTGGCGCTCTGCATTGTGTCCGCTGGAATGATGGCGGAAGACGCAGCGTCGTGGAGGATGTCTCCGAACTTCCCAACTGCAGAAAACCCGGCGTGGAGAAGCGCCACGCCGCCCAGACTCGGGCATAATGGTGAAGCACGTATGAGCCACATGCTCCAGATCGGTGATGCGCGGGTCGATGATACCAAGCTGGCAGACCTCTGCCGGCGGTATCGCGTTCGGGAACTCTCGTTTTTCGGATCAGCCTCACGGGGGGAGATGCGCCCGGACAGCGACATCGACTTGCTTGTCGAATTTCTGCCGGACGCCGAAATCGATCTCGTAGACTATGCCGGCTTCATGTTGGATCTGTCGCATCTTCTGAGGCGGAAAGTGGATCTGGTGTCGAAGAACGGGCTAAAGCCGCTGATCCGAGCTTCGGTACTCGAAGAGGCGCGACTCTTGTATGCGGCGTGAGACTCTGTATCTCAACGATATTGTTGAGGCTGCGGACCAGCACTGGGGCGGACGGCAGGGGAGAGACGATTCGTGAAGAAGGGAATGGGTGATGGTCTGGATCCGGCCTCTCTGGACGAACTTATCGATGAGCTCACGGTTGAGGCAGGCGGCGAGGACGAACGGATTTGCGCTTTCCTTCAGGCCCTGGAGGATCACATCGCCCTGCCCTGCGCCGGCTTCGTCGTCGGCGAGCCGGTTTCGGTGATCAAGTTCGACTACGACGGGAACCAGCGGCGCGGGCTGACCGCGAGGTGCCGCCGCGTGGATGGCCGCGAGTACGACGTGGCGGCGTCCGAGGTCGTAATCCCTCCGGGCACGGAAGGCGCACACTACTTTGCTGCCCACCGCAAGTGGACGGGACTTGCACCGTTCCCACCCGAGGCCAAGATTCCCACGCAAGGCAAGACTCGGCCCCGGGCCGCCCAGGTCGCCCTCGACCTGCACGGACCCGTCGAGTTGGCTATCCTGTCGGTCAAGCAGAAGACCGCGCGTTGCCGGCTGCTCGGAAGCGCCGGGATCGTCACGCTCCGCACCGGCCGCCTTTGGGACGTTGTTCCCGGCGAGATCGCCGCGGTCAGGCCGGGCAAACAGTGGAGCTATGCCGGCAATCCTTACTTGTCCGGTGTAATCGAATCCACGAGGCTCGACGCGGCCGCACTGGGTCTGGTCCCGCTCCGGCTGGAGGCGCGGGGCCTCTGGGATCCGTTGGAGCAATACTGGGGCGAGGAGGACGACCCGATCGAGGAGTGGGCCAAACCGATCACCGCCGGCGGCCCGCGGCAGGAGTTCGAGATGGAGCAGGTGCTGCCGGGGGAGGATCCCGAGGATGCGCTGTCCGACCCCATCACCGAATCCAACGAACGTAAGGACTCCGGCGACAGGGAGGGAGCGTACAAGATCCTGATGGACGCTTGCCAGGCTGATCTCCGTTGCCTGGACGCCCACGCTCACCTTGGCAACTTCGTTTTCGACCGGCGGCCCGCGGACGCGATTCGACACTACGAGGTAGGGCTTCGGATTGGCGAATTGTCTCTCGGCGACGGTTTCGACAGCCTGCTGCCGTGGGGCTGGATCGACAACCGGCCATTCCTTCGTTGCCTGCACGGATTCGGGTTGTGCCTCTGGCGCCTTAGCCGGTTCGAAGAAGCCGGGCGCATCTTCGACCGCATGCTCCGGCTGAATCCGTCCGACAATCAGGGCGTGCGCTTCGTGATCGATGAGGTTCGCGCGAAGGCGGCCTGGGAAGATAGCCGGGGGAAATAGAAGCAGCGCGCCCTGGAGACGGCATGAGACACTACGTCATCGACGAAGATCTACTCACGCTCGAGCTCGCGCTCTCCGAGCACATGAACGCGGACGACCTCAAGCGGCTCGCCGCTCTGACCGGGGAGAAGGCGCCCACCCGGAAGGCGGACATCGCCGCCGTCATCATCCGGCATCTTGAAGGAGAGCGGTTGCGCACGGTTTGGCAGGGTCTCGACGAACTGCAGCGGGCGGCCGTGGCGGAGGTCGTTCATTCGCCATCGGCGCGGTTCAACACCGGCCAATTTCATGCCAAGTACGGCCAGGATCCGGACTGGGGCTCGGCGGACAAGTACGGGCAGCACCGCAGTCCGTCGCCGCTGTGCTTGTTCTTTTATGGAAACGTGATGCCGGCCGACCTCAAGACACGGCTCAGCGCGTTCGTGCCAGAGCCTCGCCAGACGACGATCGCAGCGCTGGATACGCTCCCGACTGCATATGACCGCCCGTTTGAGCGATGGAATGAGCAGCAGCGAACCCGTGAGAAGGGGACCGAAGCGACGCCGCTCACAGTTCATGAAACCGAACGAGCAGCCCAGCGGGAGTTGCTCTCCGTCCTGCGCCTGGTGGATGCGGGCAAGGTAGCGGTGAGCGACAAGACGCGCCGACCTTCAGCCTCGACCATCGCGGCGATCGCAGCGATCCTCGATGGCGGCGACTACTACCCGTACGTGCCGCCGGAAAGCAAATGGGGTGACGAGAACGCCGGACCGATCCGCGCCTTCGCCTGGCCGCTGCTCATCCAGGCGGGCGGGCTAGCCCAGCTCTCGGGGACACGGTTGCAGCTCACCAGGGCAGGCCGTAAGGCGCTCTCTGAACCGGCCGCCGAGACGATCCGCACGCTGTGGAATAAGTGGATGGACGCTACCATCCTCGACGAGCTTGCGCGCATCGATTGTGTCAAGGGGCAGACCGGCAAGGGTAAACGCGGGCTCACCGCCGTATCGTCGCGGCGGGAGGCGGTCGCCGACAGCCTCGCCGAGTGCCCGGCTGGTGGATGGATCGCGACCGGCGAGTTCACCCGCTACATGCACGCGTCGGGCAATGACTTCGCGGTGACCCGCAACGCCTGGGAGCTTTACATTTCCGAGCAACAGTACGGCTCGCTCGGCTACGACGGCAGCGAGCGCATCCTCAACGAGCGCTACATGCTTGCCCTGCTGCTGGAGTATGCCGCTACGCTCGGCATGATTGACGTGGCGCTCATCCCGCCCGCGGGCGCCCGCCGCGACTTCGGGAGCATGTGGGGAACGGATGAACTCCCGTTCTTCAGCCGTTACGACGGATTGATGTACTTCCGCCTCACGCCGCTCGGAGCCTGGTGCCTGGGCGTGGAATCCGACCACCAGCCCGCGCCTGTGGAAGTGAGCACGGTGCTGCGGGTGCTGCCGAACCTGGAGATTGCGGCGGTCGGTTCGGACGTCGATCAGAGCGACCGCCTGGCGCTCAATGCCTACGCCACCCCCGTTTCGGACTTCGTCTGGCGGCTGGAGGCAGGCAAGCTCCTCGCCGCCATCGGGGAGGGAAGGTCGGTGGAGGAGATCATCGAGTTTCTGACGACACGAAGCGGAGCGGCGATCCCCGACACCGTGGCGCGCCTGCTCGCGGATGTCGCCGAGCGAACCACGAAGGTCCACGACCGCGGCCTCGCCCGCCTGATTGAATGCGCCGATCCCGCGCTCGCCGCGCTGATCGCCAACGACGCGGGGACCCGCAAGCACTGCCTGCGAGCCGGGGAGCGGCACCTGGTGGTCCCGGCCTCCTCGGAGGCTGCGTTCCGGCGCGCCTTGCGGGACGCCGGCTACCTCTTGTCCACCGGAGTGACGCGCCGGCGGGCGGCCGAGGTGTAGGCTAGTGGCGCTAACGGAGAACGCGCTCATCGTGCAGAGCGACTCCAGCGTGCTGCTGGACGTGCATGCGCCGCGGGCCGCTGAGGCAAGAGCTGCACTGGCGCCCTTCGCCGAACTCATCAAGAGCCCGGAACATGTTCACACCTATCGCTTGACACCCCTCTCGATCTGGAACGCCCGTGCGGCCGGTCTCGCCGCCGGGCAGATGGTGACGGCGCTACGCGAGCACGCCCGATACGCGGTTCCACCGAACGTCAATCAAGAGATCCTCGAGCTGGCGGGGCGCTACGGGCGGGTTGTCATCAAGCGCGATGGCGACTGGCTGCGCTGTACCTGCTCCGACGAGGCAACGGCGGAACGCCTGGGCCGCGATCGCGAGGCAGGCCGGTACCTGACCGTTCGCATCGACCGGACGAGCTTCCGCGTCGATCCGGGGCAGCGCGGCGTTCTGAAACAGGCGCTGATCGCGGCCGGTTTCCCCGCCGAGGATCTGGCTGGTTACGTGGCTGGCGAGCCATTTCCGGTCGCGTTTCGAGAAAGCGCGGGGTTCGTGGTTCGCGACTACCAACGTCAGGCGGCCGAGGCATTCTACCTGGCCGGATCCGAGCGCGGCGGCAGCGGGGTAGTGGTTCTTCCTTGCGGCGCGGGCAAGACCATCGTCGGTCTGGCCGCGATGCAACTTGTCGGGCAGACGGCGCTCGTGCTCACGACCAGCCTGACCGCGGTCCACCAATGGCGGCGCGAACTCCTGGACAAGACGATGCTCCGTCCCGATGACATCGCCGAATACACCGGCGAGCGGAAGAGCACCGGGCCGGTGACTCTTACGACCTACCAGATCCTCACGTGGCGCGCGGATCGCGAAGGCGAGTTCCCGCACCTCGATCTATTCCGGGCGCGCCCCTGGGGGCTGATCATCTACGATGAGGTGCACTTGCTACCGGCGCCGGTATTCCGTGCGACCGCGGATTTGCAGGCGCGCCGACGTTTGGGCCTCACCGCGACCCTGGTGCGGGAGGACGGCCGCGAGGGAGATGTGTTTGCCCTAATCGGACCGAAGCGCTTCGACGTCCCCTGGAAGGAGCTGGAGCGGCAAGCGTGGATCGCGGCCGCGACCTGCGTCGAGGAGCGGGTGCCCATGAGCGCCGAGCGGCGGATGGAGTACGCCCTTGCGGACAAGCGGTCGCGGTTCCGCATCTCCGCCGAGAACCCGGCGAAGCAGGCCCGGTTGCGCGAGCTCCTCGCAATCCACCCCGAGGGGCGCATCCTCATCATGGGCGAGTATCTTTCGCAGGTCGAGGCCATCGCCAGGGAGATCGGCGCCCCGCTGGTCACCGGCAAGACGCCACAAACGGAACGGGAGCAAACATACGAGCGCTTCCGCCGTAACGAACTGCATTGTCTGGTGCTCTCCAAAGTCGGGAACTTCGCCATCGATCTACCCGACGCCGATGTGCTCATACAGGTCTCGGGCGCCTTCGGCTCGCGGCAGGAGGAGGCGCAGCGGCTGGGGCGAATCCTGCGGCCCAAGGCCGATGGCCGCGTCGCGCACTTCTTCACGCTCGTCTCGCGCGACACCCGCGAGGAGGAATTCGCCCACCACCGCAAGTTGTTCCTCACCGAACAGGGTTACTCGTACCAGGTGATCGTGGCGGGTGAGCGATAGGATGATTCCCCCAGCTCGCATCGCCGGGTCGGCCAGCGCGTTCATCCATTCCCAGAGGGCTGCTTCCGTGGTCAGATCTTCTTCCGGAGAGTGGTCTTACCGATTCCCCCGACGGCGACCGGGCGGAAAGGCTCCGGCGCGGGACTTGGTTGCGGCCGATCAGAAAACCTATGTCGCCCCGTTCGACTGCGGCTGGGGCTGGCTGATCGGCAGGCGTACCTGGAAGCGAGTATCGCCGGGCTGAGAATCGAAACGGATATCTCCACGATGGTGC
>JBGOUJ010000084.1:0-18356 GCA_041477005.1 Terriglobia bacterium
GGCTACGCCCTGCGCACCTCACGCCGCCATGCGGTGTCAGTGGTCGCCAAAGCGAGGGCAAGACCACTAAACCGGGCGCGCGGCGAAAGCCCCGCCTTAAAACGGCACGTCGTCGTCGGAGATTTCCTGGCTGGGGACTTCGGCTGCGGCGCGCGGGGCGGCGCTGCGCGGCGCCGACACCGCCACCGGGCCTTGGGCGCCTTCGTCTTCGCCCGCGCTCGCGCCCGCGCCCGCTGCTACCGCCACGTCGCCGCCGCGACCGCCGAGCAGAATCAGGTTGTCGGCGACCACCTCGGTGGAGTAGCGCTTGTTGCCGTCCTTGTCCTCCCAGCTCCGGGTTTGCAGCCGGCCTTCCACGTAAACCTGCTTGCCTTTTTGCAGGTGCGGGGCGACGTTCTCCGAACGCCACAGGACGATGTTGTGCCAGTCGGTTTCTTCCTTCCACTCACCGGTTTGCTGGTCCTTCCAACGGCGGGAGGTGGCCAGGGAAAAGGTGCAGCGGGCCGTCCCGTTGGGGGTGTACTTGGTTTCGGCATCGCGTCCAAGATGGCCCAACAGGATCACTTTGTTTACACTGCGGGATGCCATAACGCTTTAAAGGTACAATCATTGCCTGCCGAGAGCAAGGGCGGATTCAAAAAGGGATGCTCGACAGGGGTGGCGAGACCGGGCCAGGCTCAAGGGGCGAAACGGGACGGCTCGACGGGGGAGGCGAAACCGGCACAGCTCAACGGGGAGGGCGACAAGCAGGGGAGGATGAAGAACAGGGAGGCTGAAAGACACGGGAGGGTGAAGATCAGGGAGGATGAAAAACAAGGCAAAAGGCAAATTGCAAAAGGCAAAAGGCAAGAATCGCGGTGCGCTGCGCGGACCTCAATTGAGATCGGGCTTTGCCGGGCGGCGGGCGGCTCAGCTTCAAAACGATTTGGTTCGGGTTTCGGTGCTGGTTGGCGGCGGGCACATCGCGGAGATCTCGCTGCTGGAGGCGGGCGTAAACCCGCTGTGGATTCCCCCCTGGCCGAGCATCGAGCCGTCCGATTTCAACCCGCGCGTGCACACCGCCTACGGCGACGACATCGAGAGCCGGCTGCTGGCCGGCATCATGGGGCACAACCTGTGCTTCGATTTTTTCGGCGCCCCGTCGGCGGAAGAAGCTGCCGCTGGACTGACCGTGCATGGGGAAGCGCCGGTGGTCCATTGGGAGGTTGCCTCGGCCGGCAAGAGCGAGCTGTGCGTGGCCGCCGAGCTGCCTTTGAGCCGGATGCGAATCGAGCGGCGCTTGCGGCTGGCTCCGGGTGCCACCGTAGTGCGCATCACCGAGACAGCCGAGAACCTCTCGGCGACCGATCGCGCCGTCGGCTGGACCGAGCACGTCACGCTTGGCCCGCCCTTTGTGGCCCCCGGCCGAACAGTCTTTCACACGCCGGCCACGCGCTCCAAGGTCTTCGAGAGCGACTTCGCCGCCGGCAAAGGCGGCCTGCGGATCGGCGCCGAGTTCGACTGGCCGATGTGCCCGGCCGTCGCCGGCGGCTCGATCGATCTGCGCCAGATCTCCACTGCGCCCGTTTCGGCCGGCTACACTGCGCACCTGATGGACCCGGCGCGCGAGCAGGCTTGGTTCACAGCTTACAACCCCGATCTGGAGATTCTTTTCGGCTACGTGTGGCGCCGCTGCGACTTCCCCTGGCTGGGCATTTGGGAAGAAAACCACAACCGGGAGCACAAGCCGTGGAACGGCCGGGTCCTCACCCGCGGCATGGAGTTCGGAGTCTCGCCCATGCCCGAGTCGCGCCGCCGCATGATCGAACGGGGCTCGCTGTTCGGAGCGCCGGGTTATCGCTGGATCCCCGCCCGCAGCCGGGTCACGGTGGAGTATTGCGCGTTCATCCGCCGCGCGAAAGCACCCGCCGCCCGGGTCGAATGGCGGGGGAACGAAGTTTACTGAGGGCGCTGGGATTATTTTTTCCCCAGCAGCCGCTTCCAACGCGAGGGCCCGGCGGCTTCGAGTCCCAGGAGCTTCAGATAGCCGGCCGCCTCCGACTCGGAGAGGGGCTGCATCCGGCGGGTCAGAAAGGTGATTTCGCGGAAGCGGCAGAGCAGGTCCACGCAAGGCCAACAGGCCGTGAGGTGATACTCGATTTCGGTGCGGTCGCTCCAGGTGATCTGGCCATCGAGGAGCCGGAGAGACATTCTCGGCGGGGGACAATCCTGGGTGCGGCGGTCGCGGGCCTCCGCGGCCAGCCGGTGACGATTCCGGGCGAGCGCTTCCGGGTTCCACCGATCGCTCGACACGCGCAGCGCTTCCTGCGCTTTGGCCATGGCGCCGGCGACGGTCTTGGCGTCGAGGCGAAGGATCTGGTCGGTGTCGCCGGCCTCGGGCTCCAGAAGGAACATCCAGATGGTCTGCCGCTCGAGAGCAGTGAAGCCTGACAGCGCTCCGTCGAAGACTTCCCAGTCGAGTGGAATCTCGGGAGCAGGAGCGGCCGGCTGTTGCCGGCCGGCGACGCGCAGAACGTGCTCCCGCAGGTGCAGGAGAAACTCGCGCTCGCTCTGGCCGGAGTAGTCGCGGAAAAAGCGGGCGTCAGGATCTTGCGCGGCGAGCAGCAACTCGCGCAGCAGTTCGTCGCGCCGGACCGAGGGGGCGGGGAGGTGGCGCTCCAGCACCGCCGCCGCAAACGGCAGATATTCGGCGATAAAGTGCTTCCACGCCGGCGGCTGCCCTTGCAGACACTGGGCGACCATATCGGAGCACGTTAGGACCGGCATGGTTACTTCGGGCCAGGACTACGGAGGCGAGAGCTGGCGCTAGTGGTAGAGCTGACGTTAAAGCGCGGCACCCGGTTGTGGACGGGGATGGTCACGACGTTGCTGATAAACAGACCTTGGGCGATGGTCACCGGCATCATGGGATCGTCGGGGAGGTCGGAGTTCAGGATCAGGTTGATCTGGTAGACGCCGACCTGCCCCGGCATCAGGCCGACGAAATCCACACTGGCGGTTTTTCCGCCTGCCAGCGAGGAGACGAAGTCGGACGAGACCAGAGGCACCAGGAAATCGGTGCCCATGGGGACCTTGGCGCCCGTTGTCAGGCCCGTGCCGCTACCGAAGCTGGGACTGGTCAGACCCAGGCCGGTGCCGAAAACAATGATCTTCTCGCCGGGCACGGCCGGATTGTCCGGCGTCACCGGCGCGAACACGTCGTTGCCGCAACACAGGTTCGTGGTCAGAGCAGCGGCGGTGATGGCGGAGCCGTCGGGAACGAAGGTGGAGTAAATGACGTTGTCGCCGTCCCTGCCCGGCTTCACCGCCGTCAGGATCACGGCCGATGGCGTGCTGCCGCCTGAAAGCATGCCGGTCGTGGAATCGGACGAGGCTGTGATCTTGGCGTTGGCCGAGACATTGATTCCCAGAGTGATACTGTTTCCCTGGGTGCCGAGGCTGCGGGCGACAATGTCGAGGGCCGTGACGCCGACACCGCTATCGAGCGTGGCCTCCACGTCCCGGTCGCCGGAGCCGGCGTTGATGGCGCCGATAAGCCGGTTCGCCACGGCGGTCAGGCTGTCGGAGGCCTGCACGGTGTACTTGTAGTCCCGGCCGTTGATGGTGAGTGTGACGGCGTCACCGGCCTGCACGCTGCCGCCGAGGGTGACAATGGCGCGGGCGGAAAGAAATCCCACCGCGCCGGCGGTAGCGGTCACTTCCGGGTCGGGGGCGCTGTTGATCAGATTGACCAGCGCGTCGCGGACCGAATCGGTGGTGTCACCGTCGACGGTAGTGTATTCATAAACCCTACCATCGATGTTGATCTGGACCACGATTCCGGCGGGCGCCGCCGTGGTGGTCGTGTCGCCGCTGCTGAGGTTGATGGTCACCGTCCCGACGGCAAACGCCGTGCCGTGCACCACCGTCCCCGGCCGAGGCTCGGGGCCGCCGCTGGCGGCGTAGAGCCCCGGCGAAGCGCGGGTCACCGGCACCGCTTTGGGCGTGGAGACCACTATCCGGCCGTCGCTCGTATGGGTGCGGACGTAAACGCTCAGGCTCCTGTCCTGCACTTCAAACGGCACCTGGACATTGATCTGGGTGGGCGTGACGAAATACAGGGGAGCGCGGATTCCGTTGATGTAGACCTGGGCGCCGGCCAACTCCCGCGGCAGATCGGTCTGAGAGAGATCGGCGGTGGCGGAGCTCGGGGCGAGGTTCTGGCCGAAGATGGCGATCTGCGTGCCCGGCGGCGCCTGGGTGGCATCGTTGCCGCCGCTCAGGCTGGCGCTGCTGGTGGTCGGAGTAACGCCGGACCCAGTGCTGGGGGTCACGGTCAAGCCGACACCGTCGCCGTCGGCGCCCATCAACCGCGACACCAGCGTCAGCTTCTGCTGGGAAACTCCGCCACTGAGCGTGTCTCCGTCGGCCGTCGCGGTAACCCCTGCTCCGTCCGAGACCGTACTCTGGTAGCTGATATTGTTGCCCTGGGGGCCTGGGAACCGGGCGGTCAAGCGCAGCTTGTTCATGTTGGTGGGATCCTGGTCCGCGTACACGTCCGGATCGTGGGCCTGATCCTGAATCAAGGCGACGAAGTTGAACACCAGGCCCTGGAGCGTGTCGTCGGGGAGGGCGGCGTAAGTGTAAGTGCGACCCTGGATCTGGACGGTGAGCACTTCGCCGCCCTGGATAGTTCCGTCGAAGGTGACCCCTCCTGTCGCATAGGCGCCTTCCAGCGGCGAGCCGCGCGCGTAGACGTTGGGGTCGCCGGGGTCCTCGTTGAGGGCGTGCAGAAAATAGGCGAGAAGGTTGTCCAGCGTGTCTCCATCGGCTGCGGTGTAAGTGTAGTCCGTGGTATTGATGGTGAGCTTGACGGTATCGCCGGAATTGGGGTTGCCGGCGAAGGTGACCGTGCCCTGGGCGCGAACCTCGAAGCTGGCGGCATTCACCACCCCGCCCGGCATGATCATCTGCTCGCCCGGGCTGAAGACCTCGATGCGGCGGTCGAACGGGTCGGCCACAAACAGATTGACGCCGTCCCAGGCGAGGGCGGTGGGCGCCCGGAGCCCGCCGGAGCCGCCATTATCTTCGTCGACCAGAAATGGATTGGTTTGCCCGATCAGAATATCGGCGGGCTGTCCGTTGGCAGTGGGGAAGCTGCGATAGATCAGCACCCGGTCGTTGCCGCCGTCGGCGATGAACAGCCGCGTGCCGTCAGAGATCGCGACGCGGGGGAAGCTGAGCGTCGCCAGGCAGCGCGAAGGGTAGGTCGGGTTGCCATCGGCGTCCGTCCCAGTCGAGGGGCAGAACCCACCGGCCTGAGCGTTGGCGTTTGGCTCGCCCGAATTCATGTCAGGCTGGCCCAGAACCAGGTCGGCGGCGGTGGAATTCGACGTGGGGAAACTGTTGAAAATCAGCACCCGGTTGAAGCCCAGATCGGTCACGATCAGCTTGTTACCGGCGGTGGTGGCGTTGGTGGGGCTGAGCATCTGTTTGGCCGACGGCTTCACATTGTTGGCGGTGAAGTCCGGCGAGGGCCGAGTATTGAAATCCGGCTCGCCGAGGACGATGTCGGCCTTCGCGCCGTTGGCGGTGGGAACCGAGTTGTAGATCAGGACGCGCGAATTCTGGGTGTCGGCAACGATCAGCGTGCCGTTGTAAAACCACACGCCCTGCGGGCCGCGCAGGCCTGACTGGTTAGTTTGGGCCGAAGTGGTCTTGAAGTCCGGCTGGCCCACGACCACGTCCGGGGGCGTGCCGTTGGCCGCCGGAATGCTGAGCCAAATCAGGATCCGGTTGTTGTCGGTGTCGGCCACAGCGATGCGCACGCCGTCGCTGGCCACGGCCGTCGCATTGTTGAACCCGGGGTTGACGCCCGGCGTGATGGTGCTAAAGTCCGGCTGACCGAGGACCACGTCGGGTGAGCCGGTGCAAGCGGGGCAGGGGGACCCGGAGCTTTGATCGATCGGCGCGTCCGGAGCCGGCACCAAGCTCTGGAGGTTGTTGTAGATGAGCAGGCGATTGTTGACCGGGTTGGCGCCGATGCGGCTGCTGTCCAGCACAAACAGCCTGTTACCGCCGACCGCGACCCCGCCGGCAGCCCCCAGGATGGTTTGACTGGACGTGGGGTTCTCCGAAGCGAATGAGGTTTGACCGATGACCAGCCGCGCCGCCTGGCTGTTTTCAAAATCGGCAGCCCAGGCCGAGAGCGTGGCGGCTAACGTCAGAATGATAAGACGCGAAAACAAGGATGCCATCTCCTGCTTAAAATAATCCCTTAACCAGACCGCCATCGATAGCGGTGCTGGTGCCGGTCACATAGCCGGCTCTCTCGGAGCATAGAAACGCCACCACCGCCGCGAACTCGTCGGGCCGTCCCAGGCGGCCCAAAGGGATATTGCGGCTCCAGCGCCCGATGATTTCCTCGGAAGAAACGCCATGGGCGGTTGCTTGCGCCGCGGCTACGTCGGTCAGCCGGTCGGTGGCGGTGTAGCCCGGGCAGACATTGTTGATAAGGATGTTGTCTTTGGCGTACTCGTTGGCCAAGCTCTTCACCAATCCGGCCACGGCAGCGCGAATCGCGTTGGAGAGGATCAGACCCTCGGTGGGTTGCTTGACAGTCATCGAGGTGATGGTAACGATGCGGCCCCATTTCTGTTTCTGCATGAGAGGGAGCAATTCGCGCACCAAATAAAGCGTGCTCATGAAATTCAGGTCGAAGGCCGCGCGCCAGTCCTCGATGGTGGTCTCGGCGAACGGCTTCGACGGAGGCCCTCCGGCGTTGGCGATAGCAATATCGACGCGCCCGAAGCGTTCGATGGTTGCAGCGACGAATCTTTTTACAGCCTCCGGGTCGGTGACATCCAGTGCGCAATCGAACACTACGACGCCCCAGCGCTTCCGAATCGCCTCCGCCGTGGCACTCAAAGTCTTTTCGTTCCTAGAACATAGGGCGAGACTCGCGCCTTCGGCTGCCAGCGCCTCCGCTACTGCCTTTCCCAAACCCCGACTGGAGGCGGCAACCAGAGCCACCCGGTCTTTGATTCCCAGATCCATGTCAGCGCATTAGCCGCGAAGGTAGGCATCCTCACCGCGGAGCCAGTCCTCGCGAACGGGGGTGAAGATGTCCAGGCACACGCAGTCGTCGAGAGCCTCGGCCCGGTGGGGCACATTGGGCGGAATTTGCAACAGTTCGCCCGGCCCGACGATTTTCTCCTGCTTCTGGTCCCCGATCTCGAACCGCAAGCGCCCTTCTAAGACGTTGCTGATCTGTTCGTTCTGGTGGCTGTGCATGGGGACCTGGCAGCCCTTCTTCAGGAACACGCGGGCCAACGTCAAGTGCTCCCCATGGATCACCCGCCGCGCAAAGAGGGGATTCATCTGCTCGTGCTCGATCTCCCCCCAGCGATAGTGGTTCATATGAGGCCTCCGGCACGGCGCGCCGCACCTTCTTTCCCTTCTTCCAGGACCGCCTTTTACGCAGGATTAGTTATTGTATCATGGGAAGTTTGCGGGATTGGCGGTACTGAGCCGCGACCGCGAGGGAGCGGTCGGAAGGGGTTTCGATGAAGGGCGTTGTCCTGGCCGGTGGGAGCGGCAGCCGGCTCTATCCTCTGACCAAGATCACCAACAAGCACCTGCTGCCCATTTACAACAAGCCGATGATCTACTACCCGATCGAAGCCCTGGTCAATGCCGGCATTCAGAACATCCTGATCGTGACCGGCGGGAAGAATTCCGGGGACTTTTTGCGACTCCTCTCCAACGGCAAGGAATTCGGGCTGAAGCACCTGGATTACACTTACCAGGAAGGCGAGGGCGGCATCGCCGACGCTCTGTCGCTGGCCGAGCACTTCTCCGACGGCGACCGTCTGTGCGTGATCCTGGGAGACAACATCATCGAAACCAACATCCGGCGTGCGGCCGACGAGTTCCGCCGTCAGCCTTGCGGCGCCAAAATCCTGCTGAAGCAGGTTCCGGACGCCGAGCGGTTTGGAGTGGCCGAGATCGAGGGCGACCGCATCGCGAACATCGAGGAGAAGCCCAAGAACCCCAAGTCCAATTACGCGGTAACAGGCATTTACTTCTACGACGCGACGGTCTTTGAAAAGGTCCAGAAGCTGCAGCCTTCGGGCCGCGGCGAGCTCGAGATCACTGACGTGAACAACGCGTATATTCGCGAAGGCGCCATGACTTACGACTTTCTGGACGGCTGGTGGACCGATGCCGGCACGTTCGACTCGCTGCGCCGGGCCACCAACCTGGTCGCCGAGAACGGGGCCAACAAGGTTTCGCAACAGGAGCGGAAGGTTGCCGAAGGGGGGAGCCCGTCATGAGCAGTCTGGCAGCCGCCAGGGTTGAGCCGCCACGCTCGCTGGGCGAACGCCACGGCTTGCGGCTGGCGGTCCAAGCCCGAGCGGAGCGCAGCACAGGATTGTTGATCCGCGATCCGGGCTCGCCCGACTTAATTGACGGGGTACGGATCGAACGGCTGCAACTATGGCCCGATGATCGCGGCTACTTCCTCGAGGTCATGAGGCAAGGGCGGGGGCTGAGCGGGGAGCTGGGGATTGCCGGCCTGCAGGTCTCCTGCGCCCTGAGTTATCCGGGGACGATCAAGGCCCTCCACTACCACTTCGAGCAGACCGACCTCTGGGCGCCGGTCGAGGGCCAGCTCCAGGTTTGCCTGTTCGACTTGCGCAGCGGCTCGCCGACCTTCGGCGCCTGCAACACCCTGTATATCGGAACACTCCAGCCCTGGCAACTCCTGATCCCGGCCGGCGTCGGCCACGGCTACAAAGTCATCGGGCCCTCTCCGGCGGTGCTCGTCTACGTCACCAATCGCTTCTACAATCCTGCCGACGAAGGGCGCTTGCCTTACAACGATCCCGGCTTGAACTACGACTGGGAAACACAGCACAAATGATGCATGACGGCTCAGAGACGCGTGGACGAGAGATGCGGGGACGCGGACGCTGGACGGCCGGACGCGGAGACTTATGAAGCTGCTGGTCACGGGCGGGGCCGGGTTCATCGGGTCCAATTTCATTCGCCACCACCTGAGCCGGCATCCTTCCGACGCCGTCATTAACCTGGACAACCTGACCTACGCCGGCAACCTGGAAAACCTGGCAGACATGGAGAGGCTGCCGGGCTATCGGTTCGTCAAGGGCGATATCTGCGACACGGCCCTGGTGGCCGATCTGTTCGGCGCCGAGCGGCCCGATGTGATCGTGCATTTCGCCGCTGAGTCGCACGTGGATCGCAGCATCCTGGCCCCGAGCCCCGCTTTTGAAACCAATCTGCGCGGCACCTTCACTCTGCTCGAGGCGGTGCGGCAATATAAGGTCGGGCGTTTTGTGCACGTCTCAACCGACGAGGTTTACGGAAGTCTGGCGGAGCCTCTCGAAGCCGACGAGGATTTCCCTCTCCGCCCCAGCAGTCCCTATTCAGCGGCCAAGGCCGGCTCGGATCTTCTGGCGCTCTCTTTCTTCACCACCTATAAGGTCCCGGCGGTGGTCACGCGAGCTTCGAATAACTACGGGCCTTATCAATTTCCGGAAAAGTTCGTCCCGCTGCTGGTAACGAATGCTCTCGAGGACGAGCCGCTCCCCATTTACGGCGACGGGCGGCAGGTGAGGGACTGGCTGTTTGTCGAAGACCACTGCGTGGCGCTGGAAGCAGTGATGGCGGGGGGCCAGGAAGGCCAAGTCTACAACATCGGCGGGAATTTTTCCTGCGAGAATCTGCACGTGGCGCGCGAAATCCTGCGGCTGGCGGGCAAGCCGGAGAGCCTGCTCCAAACCGTCGTCGATCGGCCCGGCCACGACCGGCGCTATGCGCTTTCGAGCGCCAAGATCCAGAGGGAGCTGGGTTGGTCGCCGCAAGTCGATTTCGCTTCCGGACTGGCGAGGACTCTGGAGTGGTACCGCTCCCACCGCGCTTGGGTGAGCCGCGTAAAAGGCGGCGGATACCGGCAGTATTATCAGCTCCACTACCAGGATCGGGAGCGGACGCTCTCCCGGCTGTAGCCGGGTGGGGTAAGCGTCCCGGTTGCCAGTCTTGCGAATCGCCATCGACGCTACGCCGCTGACGGTGCCAACCGGCGGCATCGCTCGCTACACGGCCGAGTTGGCGTCTGCGCTGGCAGCCCAATTCCCTGAGGACGAATACTGGCTGGTTTCGGATCAGAGCTGGGACGGCGGGCCCAGCGCTCCGAATCTGCGGCGAGCGGGGCCGCCGGGGAACTGGATTACCCGGCGGTGGTGGCTGGCCGGCCTGCCGCTCGAACTCGCTCGGCAGAGGATCGCCGTGTTCCATGGCTCCGACTTTGCTGTGCCCTACTTGCCGGTTGTCCCTTCCGTCATGACGCTGCACGATCTCTCTCCCTGGCATGAAGGCGACCGGCGGGCGCTGGCAGCGCAACGCATCCGCCGCCGCACGCCATACCTGCTGCGCCTGGCGACGCTGGTCTTGACGCCCACGGAGAGCATCCGCCGGGAAGCGATCGAGCACTTCAACCTGCCGCCCTCGCGGGTGGCGGCGGCGCCGCTGGCGGCCGGCGAACCATTTCGACCGCGGCCGGAGGCGGAGAGGCAGGGCGCGCTGGCCCGGCTGGGCGCAACGGCTCCCTATATACTCTTTGTAGGAACGGCGGAGCGCCGCAAGAACCTTCCCCGCCTGATCGAGAGCTGGCGGCAGGCCCGGGCGGCTCATCCCGGCCTTGGCCTGATTCTTATAGGCCGCGCCGGGGACAACTCAAATCTCGAACAAGTGTTAAATGTGAGGGAGGAAACCGGCCTGACTGTGGCGGGGCCTTTGCCCGACCAGGAGGTGGCAGCGTTGCTCTCGGGCGCCGTAGCACTTGTTTATCCGTCGCTCTATGAGGGCTTTGGGTTGCCTGTTCTGGAGGCCATGCAGTGCGGCGCTCCGGTGGTGATTTCGCGCGATCCGGCGCTCGTGGAGGTGGCCGGCGGAGCAGCCGTAGCGGTGGACGCGAATTCCACCAGCGCTTTGGCCCGCGCAATTGTAGAATTGATGGTGGATCCCCAGCGGGGGCTGGCATTGCGAGAGGGTGGGATCCGACGGGCGGCGGAGTTTTCCTGGCGCCAGACGGCGAGCAGAACCCGCGAGGTCTATGTCGAAGCTCTCCGGCGGTTCTGAGTGGGCCTTGCTCGTTGCGCCGGAGCCGCCCTATCCGATGGCCGGCGGCGGGGCTGTACGGACGGCCAGCATTTTTTGTTTCCTGGCCTCGCGGTTCCGGCTGCATGTGGTCACCTTCAGGGTCGGGGAAGGACCGGATTCCGAAGAAGGGTTTCCGGCGGGGGCCGCCGAGAGGGTGGACTGGATCCATCTTCCTCTGCATCGGAAGGACGTGGTAACACGCACGGTTCGCAACGGGCTCCGTCTATGGCGGGGCGTGCTGCCGCTTTCCGACCGGTTCGGCGGGGCCGAGAGCCGGCAGCAGGTAGCTCGGGCTATTGCCGGCCGGCGCTACGCGACGGCGATCGTGGAGCATTTCTGGTGCGCCGGCTACGAAGAGCTGCTGCGCCCGCATGCGGAGCGTGTGGTAATCGACATGCATAACGTTGAATCGGTTCTGCACGCGGGCTGCGCCGCCACGGACGCTTGGCCGGCCCGGTGGGGCCAGGGTTTTTTCGCCCGTATCGCCAGGGAGGCGGAGCGGCAATGGCTGCCCCGGTTCGATCTGGTGCTGGCGGCGTCGGAGGCCGACCGGCGGCGGATCCTGGGGTTGGCTCCGGCAGCCCATGTGGCCGTCTACCCGAATGCAATCCCCTGGCGGTTCCCGGAGGAGGTTGAAGAGGAGCGTTGCATCGCCTTTTCGGGTAACCTGGAGTACCACCCCAACGCGGCTGCGGTGCGCTATTTCGCGCAACAAATCTGGCCGCGATTGCGGCGGCGCGATCCACGGCTGCGATGGCGCCTGATCGGAAAGAACCCGCAGGCGGTGGAGCGCTGGATCGCCGGCGACCCGCGTATCGAGACGACGGGACCCATCGAGGATCCTCTCGCCGAACTGGCCCGCGTCCAAGTGGTGGTGGCGCCGTTGCTTGCTGCCAGCGGTACCCGCGTGAAGATCCTGGAGGCGTGGGCTGCGGGGCGCGCCGTCGTTTCCACGCGAGTGGGCGCCGAAGGGCTGCCCGCGGTCGATGGCGAGAACCTGCTGCTGGCCGATTCTCCGGAGCAGATGCTGGAGCGAATCCTGGCTTTGCTGGCCGACCCGGACCTGCGCCGGCGGCTGGGGCAGGCCGGCCGGCAAACCGTCCAGGAGCAGCTCTGCTGGCCGGCAGCCTGGCGACGCCTGGAGGAAGCGCTGGTTTTTCCGTCGCCGGTCGGCGATTCGGTTAGAATTGGGGAATCCATTTGATGCGCTTCTCCGTTGACGCTCACGCGATCGGCCGGAAGTTGACCGGAAACGAAGTCTATATCCGGACCCTGTTGCACGGGTTTGCCAAGCTGGATTCCGACGCCGAGTTCGTCGCCTACCTTTCGCAGCGGGATGTCAACGGCTGGGTGCCGTCGCGCTTCGTGAAACGGTACGTCGCCGGAAACCGGTATTGGCGACTGGGCTATAACCTGGCTGAATGCTTGCGGCGCGACCGGCCGAACCTGATCCACGTGCAGTACAACGCCCCGTTGTTCTGCCCGGTGCCGATCGTGGTGACGGTTCACGACGTCAGCTTCATCGAGCACCCGGAGTACTTCCCCCCCGGCCGGGCCTGGCAACTGCGGCTCTCGGCCGGCAATACGCTCCGGCGGGCGGCCCGGATCCTCACCATCAGCGAGTTCAGCCGGCAGCGGCTCGCCCGCGCCTTCGACCTCGACCCGGATGAGATCGTGGTGACGCCGCTAGCGGCGCAGGAACACTTCCGCCCCTTGGATCGGGCCGCGACTAGGCGGCGCATCGAGGAAAGGCTCGGCATCGCTCGGCCGTTTCTACTCAACGTGGGCGATATGCAGCCGCGGAAAAATCAGGTCGGCTTGATCCGGGCGTTCCGCGAGCTGCTGGCTTTGTACCCCCACCTACCGCATCAACTGGTGCTGGCTGGGAAGGAAACCTGGTACCCGGACGTCCGCGCGGAGCTGCGCCGGTCCGGCCTGGGAGAACGGGTCGTGTTGACTAGCTTTGTCGAAGAAGAAGACCTGGTCTCCCTCTACAACGCGGCGGATTTGTTCGTGTTTCCTTCCTTTTACGAAGGATTCGGCTTGCCGGTGATCGAGGCCATGGCTTGCGGCCGGCCGGTCATTTGCTCGACCGCTGGCGCGCTGCCGGAAGTAGCCGATCGGGCGGCCATCCTGATTGACCCGCACTCGACGGGCGAAATCGTGCAAGCCATGCGCGATGTGCTGCTCGACGGAGAGTTGCGGGTAAGGATGGAGCGGCAAAGCCTGCAGCGCTCCGGCATTTTTAGTTGGAGCGAGACGGCCCGCCTGACGCTGGAGGTCTACTACGCCGTCGCCGAAGGGCGCCGGTCACAAGTGACCCCCGCCCCCGAGCCGCTACGGGTGGCACGGTGATGCCTACGAAGCTTTCAGCTAGCAGCTATCAGCGGTCAGCCGTCAGCGGTCAGCCGTCAGCCATCAGCGGACAGCAATCAGCGGTTAGCCATCAGCGCACAGCCGTCAGCGCACAGCCATCAGCAGTTAGCCATCAGCGGACAGCCGTAAGTTGTCAGCCATCGGCGGCCGGCCATCAGCGGACAGCCATCAGCGGTTGGCCATCAGCGGACAGCAATCAGCGGTCAGCCGTTAGCGGTCGGCGGTCAGCGGCCAAGTGTGGGTTGTCTGCTGTCAGACTGGTCGTCGCGCTGTGGGCCATGGCCGGGAGTTACGCTTGGGCCCAATCTGCTGCCGCCCCGCGCCAGCCCTCGTCATCCACTGGAGGAGCGCCGTTCGCGCGGGGTGAAGTCCTGAATTATGCCGTCAACTGGCCGAGCGGCTTGAGCCTCGGGGACGCGCAGTTCAAGGTGGGAGGCGGGGAACCCGGCTGGGATTTTGAATTCACCCTCGACGCCAGCTTGCCCGGTTTCGAGATCAAGGACCGTTACCATTCAACGGCCGACGCGCAGTTTTGCTCCACCCACCTGGAAAAAGAAGCCACGCACGGCGCCCGCAAGGCGAAAGAGACGGTTTCCTACAACCAGCAGAAGCGGCAGGGCGAGCGGCAGACGGCCAGTGGCGGCAAAACCGAGTTCGCCATCCCCGATTGCGTGAAAGACGGTCTCAGCTTTGTGTATTTCCTGCGGCGGGAACTGGCCAACGGCCGGGTGCCTCCGGCGCAGGCGGTGAATTTCGGCGCCTCCTACCAGGTGACCATCACCTACGGCGATGCCCGGCAAATGGAGATCGGCGGGGTTGTGCAGCCGGTAGACCGGGTCACGGTCGCTCTGCGCGGGCCGTCCTCCAGCCACACCTTCGAGCTGTTCTTCACCCGCGACCCGGCGCGCACGCCGGTGGCCGTCCGCGTACCCTTTGCCATGGGCACTTTCGCACTGGAGTTGGTGCGCTGACCAATGCGCGTAGCGTGTTTTTCCCCTCTGCCGCCTCGAAAGAGCGGGATTGCCGATTACTCCGCCGCTTTGTTCCGCGAGCTCGCCCGCCGCATCGAGCTGGAAGTGTTCGTCGAAGAACCGCTCCCTGACGGGCCCAGCGGGCGTCCCGGCCCGCAACCTGCAGCCGAAGGCTTGGCCGTCCGGCATTATCGCGACTACCGCCCTTCCGATTTCGACCTCAACCTCTACCAGATCGGGAATAATCCGGATCACACCTACGTCTACGATATGGCGCTCGAACATCCAGGCGTGGTGGTGCTGCATGAATTCAATCTTCACCACCTGCTGGCCGCGACCACGATCAGGCGGGGCGATTGGGATGCCTACTTAAGAGAGGTGGAATACAACGGCGGCGCCGAAGCGCTGGCTTACGCCCGCCGCGTGCGGGCGCTCGAGGCCGGCCCCGATTACGAGAACCTGGCGATGAACCGGCGGCTGCTCGAGTCGAGCCGCGCCCTGATCGCCTTCAACCGGTTCATCGCCGACCAGGCGCGCGGCGCCGGTTACGATCGGCCGATCGCGATCATTCCCCACGGAGCAGCTCTCCCGGAAGCCAACCGCGAAAAATACCGCCGCCGGCTGGGCTTGGACGAAACGACCCCGCTGGTCGGCGTCTTCGGCTTTCTGAAGCCCTACAAACGGATTGCCGAGACCCTGCGGGCTTTCCGGCGCCTGATTCGCCTGCAGCCGCGCGCCCGCCTGATCCTGGTCGGGGATGAGCACCCGGATCATCCCGTCCGCGGCCTCATCGCTTCGCTGGGTCTCGAAAGCCACGTGCGAGTTCTCGGCTACGTTCCCATCGAGGATTTCGAGCAATATATCGGCGCCGTGGATGTGTGCGTCAACTTGAGGTATCCGACGGCGGGCGAGAGTTCCGGCCCTTTGCTGCGCGCGTTCGGGTTGGGGCGCGCCGCGCTGGTTTCCGACGTTGGCTCCTTTGCCGAACTGCCGGACGCAGTTTGCTTCAAGGTTCCGGTGGGCGAGCAAGAGGTGGATTTCATTTACGAGTATCTGAACCTGCTGGTAAGCCGGCCGGAGGTGGCCCGCTCGAAGGGAGAATGCGCCCGCCGCTGGGTGGCGGAACATTGTTCGTGGGAAGTGGTCGCCGGGCAGTATGCCGGTTTTCTGCAGGCTGTCGCCGAAGGTAGCGAGTGGCTCCCTACTCCTCTCCCCCGACCCCCGATCTCCGCCGCGCATCCCCCGGCCCCTGTCGCCCAATCCCCAATTCCCAGCCCCGAACTTCATCCCTGGGCCGAGTACATCCTGGGCTACGCTTCGGCCTCCGAGGAGCAACTGAACTACGCCCGCAACCACATCACCCGGCTGGTTCGCACCCTCGAGATCACGCCGCCCGCCAAGCCGGAGGACCGGATCCTCGAGATGGGCGCCTACATGCAGATCACCCCTGCCCTCCAGCACCTGCTCGGCTACGGCGAAGTTCGCGGCAGTTATCTCGGCCCGCCCGGCTCGGTGGATCACCGGGAGGCGCGCTCCACCACCGGTGAGGCGTTTTGCTGCGAGATCGATCTCTTCAACGCCGAGGAAGACCGGTTCCCTTACGAGGACGGCTATTTCGCGACGGTGCTGTGCTGCGAGCTGCTCGAGCACCTGTACCACGACCCCATGCACATGATGGGCGAGATCAACCGCATCTTGCGGCCGGGCGGGGCGCTGGTGCTGACCACGCCCAACATTTGCAGCCTGCGGGCGATCGAATCGATTCTGCTCTCCTATCATCCCGGGCTGTTCCACCAGTACATCCGGCCCTCCACGGACGGAGAAATCGCTCCGCGGCACAACCGCGAATACGCGCCGCGCGACGTGCAGTTGCTGTTCGAGCAGGCGGGCTTTGAAGTGACGCTACTGGAGACGGGGCCTTACCTGGTCGAGCCGAGCGCCGCCGGGGAGTGGGTCCTGAACCTGCTCGACCGCTACCAGCTTTCGAAAGACCTGCGCGGGGTGGGGATATTCGCGGTGGGCAAAAAGGTCTCTGCGGTCGAATGCCGTTACCCGCCCGGCCTCTATGCCGGAGGCGGCGAATGATAGCCCGCTATGCCGACGTGGAGGTGTGCGCCTCCCCAACCCGGCACGCGATCGACGTGGCTTGCACGGTGGAGAACGCCGGGAGCCGGGTCTGGAGCGCCGCTGCCGGCTTCGCCTTCAGCTACCAGATCTTCGACCCGGCCACCGGCACGCTGGTTGAGGACGGGAAGCGCGCCGCACTGCAGCGGGAAGTGGCGCCGGGCGAGTCCGCGCCGCTGCGGCTGTCGGTCGCGCTGCCGAAGGAGCCGGGGCAGTACCGCATCTATGTGTCGGTGCTGCAGGAGCACGTCGCCTGGTTTTACGAGAGCGGTTCGCCCTTCCTGCTGATTGATGCCAACGTCGGCAGCGATACCCTGGCCATCCGCCGCCAACTGGTCGCCAACCTGGCCCGCGTACGCCTGGAAAGGCTGGTTCGCACCTTCTTGCGGGCTTTCGTGTATCCATTCCGCACCCTGGTCCGCCACCGCTCGCTGATCCGTTCCATGGTGCGGCGCGACGTCGCCGGACGGTACCGTGGCTCTTACGGCGGGCTGTTCTGGACCGTCGTCCATCCGCTGCTGATGATGGTGACCTACTACTTCGTCTTTGGTATCGTGCTGCGGACCCGCTTTGCCGGCGACGCCCGCCCGTCGAGCTTCGTGCTCTACTTTCTGGCCGGCATGCTGCCCTGGCTGGCCTTCAGCGAGGCGGTGGGGCGCTCGCCTTCGTTGATCCTGGAGTATCGGACCTTCGTGAAGAAGCTGGTCTTTCCAGTCGAGATCCTGCCGGTGAACCTGGTCCTGGCGGGACTGGTCAGTGAGGCCTTTGGCGCGATCATCTTCGCGGCCGGCCTGTGGTACTTCGGCCGCCCGTTTCCTGCCACGATCCTCTATTTGCCGCTGCTGGTCATCCCGCAGATTCTGTTCACGCTCGGCCTGTGCTGGTTTCTCGCGGCGCTGGGAGTGTTTTTCCGCGACATCGGCCAGCTCATCGGCTTCCTGCTCACGCTGTGGTTCTTCGTAACGCCGATCTGCTACCCGGAGACCTCGCTGCCGTCCCGATGGATGTGGGTGTTTGCGCAGAACCCGCTTTATATACTTGTGCGTAGCTACCGCATGATATTCTTGGAGGCCGTCGGGCCGAACTGGCGAGCCCTGGCCAAGCTGGCGGTTCTCAGCGGGATCGTATTCTTCGCCGGGCACGCCTGGTTCTACAGACTTCGCCGGTCCTTCGCAGATTTGTTGTGATGATGCTGCCAAACGGCGATCGCGCGGTCGTTGATATCAAGAAGCTGCGGGAATATTGCCTGAGTAAACAGCACCCGCACGGGCGACACAAAGCCCGCGTTTTCGGATCGGCCCTCGGCATGAGGACCGCCGACGCGGACCTGCTCCGAGACGCATTGCTCGAAGCGGCCCGCTCGACGGGGGAAGCAGTACGAGGGGAGCGCGACGACTATGGGCAGAGGTTTGTGCTGGATTTTCCCCTGACCGTCGCGGGCAAGACCGCCACCGTCCGCAGTTGCTGGATTATTTTAAATGTTGAATACTTCCCCCGCCTGACAAGCTGCTACGTTTTGTGACTGAAGGCGGGGGATTCGCTCACCGGCTCGTGGTGCAGCACGATCAACTGATCGGAGCGCAAAGCAAGGGTGGCGTAGGTGCGGCCTTCGGCGTCGCTGAACTCGACTTCGTAAACGTCAGGAGCGAGTGACTCGACAACCGTCCCGACCTGGCCTCGCAGCAGCCCGCGTTCGGTGAGGTCTTGCAGCAACGCCACGGA
>JBGOUJ010000085.1:0-18198 GCA_041477005.1 Terriglobia bacterium
GGAACTCTCGTGCGATGCTACGGCATTCTGCTCGAGCCGAAACCGGCGGGGAGGCGGCCGGCCGTGATCGCGGTTGCCGACGCCGGGCAGTCGGCCGCCGATTGGGCTGGCCTTACCGGCCGATTGCCGGAGGGCGGGCAGTTAGCGCGCCGGCTGGCGATGGCGGGCTACGTCGTTTTTGCTCCCTTCTTCACCCAGCGCCGGGCGTTTTCGGAGCCGTGGCTCGAGGACCGCCTGTGGCTCATGCGTCTCGGGTATCAGACTGGACGCCATGTCGTGGGCGCGGAGCTGATTCAGGTCGGCTCCATACTGGAATTCCTCGCCACCTTGCCGTCGGTCGATTCGGCGCGGCTCGGCATCGCCGGCCACGGCCAGGGCGGCATGACGGCTCTCTACGCGGCCGCGCTCGACCCTCGCCTGAAGGCAACGATTTCCTCCGGCTATCTGGACGACCCGCGAGCCGACTGGGAGCAGCCGGAAGACCGGATGGTCTGGAAGCTCCGCTTGCATTTCTCGAACGATCGGCTTGCCGCTCTCATCCGGCCCCGAGTTCTGCGCATCGCCGCCACGATCGACGCGGCGGCGCTGGCGGAGCTCGCCGAAGCGCTCAAGCCGGCGCCCCCTTCTCCCTCGCCCGCCAATGCTGCCGCGCTTGGCGCCGCCCCGAGCATGGATCTCGAAAAGGTCTCCGAAATCGCCAACGCCCAGTTCAGCGAGTGGCAGGCGTTCTTCCGCAATATGGCGCTCGAAGCGGCCGATTCGCTGCCGAGCCGCTGGAAGCCCGACTACTCTTCGCCGGACGCCTACGAGAGATCGCTGGCCGCCAAGCGCGAGGCGTACTCTGACCTGATCGGTCACTACCCCGCGGCGAGCGGGCCGTTGGAGGCCACGAGCGTCGTGGTGTATGACAAACCGGGGGTCCGCGGATACCGGCTGTCTTTGCGCGTCTACGATGGCGTTCACGCCTATGGGATTCTGCTGGTGCCGAAGGGCATGAAGCCCGGCGAAAAACGGCCCCTGGTTTTCGTCCAGCACGGTCTGGCCGGCCGGCCCGAATCTTCACTCGGCGTTGTGCCTAACGAGCGCGACGACGCGGTCTACTCCCGCTTCGGGCTGCGCCTGGCCGAGCGGGGCTACATCGTGTTCGCGCCGATGATCGCGACCCAGGACAACGTCGAGCGCACCAGGCTGATCCGCCGCGCGCACCTGACGGGCCTCATTCCCGCGGGCATGGACCTGAAAAAGTTCGGCCGCCAGCTCGATTACCTTTCGACGCTCCCCTACGTGGACACGAAGCGCTTCGCTTTCTACGGGCTCTCCTATGGCGGCTACACGGCGCTCTGGATCGGCCCGGGCGAGCCTCGGTTTCAGGTGGTGATCTGCAGCGGCCACTTCAACGATTGGAATGTCAAGACGACCGACCTGACGCAGGGAACGGCCTATCCGTTCTATTTCAACGTCGTCGATCAGTATAATTTCGGGATGCTGGGCCGGTTCAATCACTCCGACCTGGCGTCGCTGATCGCGCCGCGCGCCTTCCTGGTCGAGATGGGCGATAATGACGGCGTGATCGTAGCCCCGCGCAGCCTGGTGGATCGCGAAATTGACAAGGTTCTCGAGATCTACCGGAAGCTCGGCATTCCGGAAAAAGGGCAAGTCAGCCGCTTCCCCGGGCCGCATATGGTGGACGGCCGCGACGCCTTTCCGTTCCTGGATCGCTGCCTGAACTGGAAGCCGCTTTCGAAGGCAACGGAGACGAATCCGTGACTCGACGCAACCTCTTGGGCGCCGGCTTGGTGGCCGCTGGTCTCGGCCCGGGTGGCCGGGCGGCCCGGGCTCAGGAAAAGGTTTCGCTGGTTTCGATCGCCCTCGATTGCGAGATGAGCGCGCACTACCCGACCTGGGAGCAAACGGAATGGAATTACAAGAAGGGCGAGCTGGATGAAGCCAGCAAGGAGTATGCCGTGGGCGCGGCGCGGCGGGTCGCCGCCGCCGGCGGGAAAATGCACTTTTTTGTGGTCGGCCGCGTCTTCGAGCAGCCCAGTGTGACGTGGCTCCAGGAGATTCTCAAGCTGGGGCATGGCGTCGGCAATCACACCTACGATCACGTCAACGTGAAGGCTACCGAGCTGAGCCAGGTTCAGTTCCGGTTCGAGCGCGCCCCGTGGCTGGCCCACGGCAGGACGCCTGCGCAGCTCATTGACGAGAACATCCGGCTGTGCACGATGGCGATGAAGGAACGCCTCGGTGTAATGCCCAATGGGTTCCGCACCCCGGGCGGTTTCTCCAACGGCCTGAAGGACCGGCCCGACATTCAGAACATGCTGCTTTCGCAGGGCTACACCTGGGTCAGCAGCCTCTACCCGCGCCACCCGGTGCAGCCGGACACCGGCGCACCACAGCCCGGCGAGCTGGAGGCCATTCCCGCGCAGCAGGAAGCCGCGCAGCCGTTCGTCTATCCGTCCGGTTTGCTGGAGCTGCCGATGAATCCCCCCAGCGATGTGGGCGCCATGCGCACCGGCCGGTGGAAGCTGGCCGACTTTCGCAAGGGCGTCCAGGCGGCGCTCGGCTGGTGCGTGGAGCGCGGCAAGGTTTGGGATTTTCTTTCCCACCCTTCGGCGCTCGGCGTGGCCGATCCTAATTTCGAGATTATCGAGCTGATCATCGATACGGTGAAACGGGCCGGGCCGCGCGCCCGGCTGGTGCGGCTGGACACCGTCGCACAAGCTTACGGCGCCCCGAAATGAGGCTCCATGTCCCTCCGTCCAGGCACGAAATAAAATGAAACATTTTCTCAAAATACTGTTTGCCGCTTCCGTGGCGGCCTGTCTCTATGCCCAGGGCTACTCGGTGGGCGAAGCGGCGAAGCACTTTCTGGTGGCCGACGGCTTCCACGCCACGGTTTTTGCCGGGGAGCCGGAGATCCGGCAGCCGATCCTGGTGAAGTTCGACAATCGCGGCCGGCTGTGGACCATCCAGTATTTGCAATATCCGAACCCGGCCGGACTCAAGCGAGTGAGCGTGGATCGCTACTCCCGCACCATCTACGACCGCGTGCCGGAGCCGCCGCCGCGCGGTCCCAAGGGCGCCGACCGCATCACGATCATGGAAGACACCGGCGGCGACGGCCGCGCCGACAGGTTCAAAGACTTTGTCAGCGATCTCAATCTTTGCACCGGCCTGGCCTTCGGTTACGACGGCGTCTTCGTCCTGCAGGCGCCCTATCTGCTTTTCTATCCCGACCGCAACCGCGATGATGTTCCCGACGGCGACCCGCAGGTGCTCCTGAGCGGCTTCGGCATGGAAGACGCGCAGTCGATGGCCAACCACCTAACCTGGGGCCCCGACGGCTGGCTCTACGGCCTGAACGGCAGCACCACCACGGCGAAGATTCGCGGCCTCGAGTTCCAGCAGGGCGTGTGGCGATATCATCCGGTCACGCACCAGGTCGAGCTGTTCGCCGAAGGCGGGGGCAACATCTACGGGCTCACCTTCGACGCCGACGGCAACCTGTTCTACAGCTCCAATGGCAGCGCCTTGTTTTGGCACGCTGTCCAGGGCGGCTATTACCAGAAGAACTTCGGCAAGCACGGCCCGCTGCACAACCCCTATACCTATGGTTACTTCCCTCACGTGAAGCACGACGGCGTCAAAGGCGGCCACATCATTCTCGGCGGAACCATCTATTCCGGCGACAGCTTTCCCGCTCTGTTCCGCGGCGCCTTTATCGGCGGTAATTTTCTCAGCCACTACGTCTCCTGGTGGCGCCTCCAGCCGCTGGGTTCCACGGTTCAGGCCGTGCTCGGAGGGCAGTTGTTCGATATGAACGACACGTGGTCCGACCCGACCGATTTGGCGCAAGGCCCTGACGGAGCGATCTATGTCTCCGACCTCTACGAAATCCGCAAGGCGCACCCCGATCCGGATGCGGAGTGGGACCGCTCGAACGGCCGCATCTACAAGCTGATGGCGGAAGGCACGAAGCCCGTCCCGAAGTTCGATCTGGATCAGCTTTCGAGCGCGGAACTGGTAAAGCTGCTCAGCCATCCGAACGGTTGGTACGCCGATCGGGCGCGGCTGCTGCTGGCCGGACGCCGGGACTCGGCGGTCTACCCCGAGCTGCGGCGCCTGGCTTTGGCGCCCGAGAACGGCCGGCAGTCGTTGCAGGGGCTCTGGGCGCTTTACGTGTCGGGCGGCTTCGAGGAGGCGCTGGCGAGTCGGCTGCTCGATCATCCTTATGAATACGTGCGCTCCTGGACGGTCCGACTGCTCGGCGACGCGAAAAAGGTGAGCCCGCAGATCTCGCGGCAGCTTCGCACGCTGGCCCGCACCGAGCCGAGCGTAGTGGTGCGCAGCCAGCTTGCTTCGACCGCCAAGCGGCTGCCGGCTGCCGACGGCCTACCGATCCTCACCGCGCTGCTCGACCAGAACAAAGATGCCGATGACCCGCAGATTCCGCTGCTGATTTGGTGGGCGCTCGAGGACAAGGCATTCCCGGCCGAGCGGGAAATCCTCGCGTATTTCGCCAGGCCGGCTATTTGGAATGCCGCACTGACCCGAGAAGACGCGCTGCGCCTCATCCGCCGCTACTCGGCGGAAGGCTCGGGCGGAGGTTACGAGGCGGCTCACAGGCTGCTGCAGACCGTTTCAGCGGCTCAAGTCAGCCCGGCGCTCGAGGCGCTGAACCAGGGTCTCAGCGAGCGGGCGGGCATTCCCAAGGAGAAGGACACTTCCCTGTTCGTTGACGTCGCGAAGATTCAAACGCGTTCGTTGGGTCCGCAGCGAGAGTATGCGCCGGTCAGCGGCCCCTTGCGCAGCTATGTGGCCACGCGGTGGCGGGAGGCGAAATCGGACCCGCTGCGCGCCCGGCTGGCCTTGCGTGCCGCTGTCCCGGGGGTGGAAGAGCATCTGGTGGCTCTCGCGATTGCGCCGTCGGGTTCGGAAGAGGATCGCAAAGCTGCCCTGCAGGTGCTCGAAGAACTTGGAAGCGAGAAGATCGTGCCCGGTCTGGTGCCTTTGCTGGAGGCCAAACAACCGGAGTCGATCCGGCTCGCCTCGATGCGGGCGCTCGCTCGCTTTGACGATCCCGCCATTACGGCCAAGGTGCTCGCGGTCTATCGGGCAATGCCGCCGAATCTGAAGAGCGCCTCGCACGATTTGTTATTCGCGCGGGCGTCGTCGGCCGCGGCGTTTCTCGACCGGGTGGAGGCGAACCCGGCCTGGGCCAAGGATGTTCCCGTGGCGCAGGTCCGGCTGATCGCAGCGCTCGCGTCCAAGCATTTGGATGCGCGCGTGCGCAAGATCTGGGGCAACGTGGGACAGGGCACGGCGGAAGAAAAACTGGCGACGATCCGGCGCTTCACCAACGACCTGCGGCCGGCGCCGGGCGATGCCAAAGCAGGCCTGCGCGTTTACACCGAGCTCTGCGCCCGCTGCCACAAGCTCTACGGCTTCGGAGGCGACCTGGGCATGGATCTGACGAACTCCAATCGTCGCGACCGCACGTACCTGCTGACGCAAATCGTGGATCCGAGCGTCTACATCCGGAAGGAGTATATGAGCTACGAAGTGCGCACGAAAAGCGGGCGCGTGCTCTCCGGACTGATGGCCGAGGAGGACGCGGCCAGCATCACGCTGATGGACGCCGATTACCGCAAGACGCGCCTCCCGCGCTCCGATATCGCCAAGCTCGAGGAGTCGGAAGCTTCCATCATGCCCGAAGGGCTGCTGGATAAGCTGACGCCGCAGCAGCGTCGCGACCTCTTCGCGTATCTGGAGAGCCCGTCAAAACCCTAGCGAGGCTGCGCCTCAGAGCTACGGGCCGTGCACCAACGCAGAGGCCGGAACCAAATCGCAGAAGCTTAGGGCCTGTCAAGAAATGACAGTGCCAACCGCTCCCTGACGGTCGCGGCTCGGAAGGGCGTTCTGAGCCGCGCGCGTGAGCAAGCGGACTCGGCGTGCTGGCATTATTCTATGACGGGCGCTTAGCCCCGATCCGTGTAATACGGGTTTGCGGCGGGAAGCCGGGCGCGGCGCTAGCGCGGCGGCAGCGGCTCGTAGACCACGTAGGCAAACTTTTTCGAGTCGGGCGACCAGGAGTTCACATTGATGGTGCCCTGGCCCCCGGAGAAGTTCGTCAAGACCGCGATGTTGGCGGGCTTTACCCGCTTGCCCGGCGGGGGCATCAGGCGCAGGACGACGCCGTCCATTTTTTCGTTGTGGCCGGTCGTGCCCTTGGGGAAAGAAAGGAACACCATCCACTTGCCGTTGGGTGAGATGTGCGGGAACCAGTCTTCGAGCTCGTCGTTGGTCACCTGCTCGGCTTTGACGTCGTTGGGTCCGGCGCCGTCGGGCGGCATGCGCCAGATGTCCCAGCCGCCGGAGCGGTTGGAGTTGAAGTAGATCCACTTGCCGTCCGGGGTGTACTCGGGGCCGTCGTCGTAGCCGCCTTTGGATGTGAGGCGCTGCTCGGCGCCGCCGGCGGCAGCCACGCGGTAGAGCTCGAACTTGCGGTCGCGCTGGCCCACGAAGGCCAGCCACTTGCCGTCGGGCGACCAGCCGTGGAAGTAGCTGGGCGCGGCCGGCGTCATGAGCTTCGCGCCGGAGCCGTCGGCCTGGGCCAGGTAGACCTGCGACTGGCGCGAAGCAGGGCTCGACGCCGAGAAGGCCAGCCGCTTGCCGTCCCAGGAGAGGTCGTGGTCGTTATTGCAGCGATAGCCACCCTCGCCGAGGTCGATCTTTTCGAGCTTGGGCTCGCCGGCTCCGTTCACCGGGAGGCGGTAGAGATTGCCGCCGGTGTTGACCAGCAGGAACTTGCCGTCGCGTGACCAGTTGGGGGCTTCGATGACCTCGTCGGCCTGGTAGAGGGCTGTGGCCGCCCGAGTGTCGAGGTCGTAGATGGTGATCTTGCTGTGGTAGCGCCGTTGCCCGCCTTGCTGGCGTTGGGCTTGCTGGGCCGGATCGAGCCGGACGTTGGAAAAGACGGCGGTTTCGAGCACGTCGGCGTTGTGCGAGCAGACACCGATGCCGACATAGACGGGGTCGGTGAGCTCGACCGTTTGCGGGCCGGATGGGGCGCCCTCTTCGCCGGGTTTGCCCGCAAAGATGGTGAAACGGTTGCCACGGCGTTCGATGCGGATGCGGGTAGGGCCGTTGACGGTGGAGCGGATCTCCTGGGTCTGCGCGCCGGCGGCGGAACGGAATTGCAGCGAGGTGAGGCCGTCGCCGTGGACGGCCACATCGGCGTAGGCCGAGCCGGGGGTGAGGTCCTGGCGGATCATGAGTACGGCTTTGCGGTGCCCGGCAGCGCCGGCGCCGAGGAAGTGGACGTCGGCGGTGACGTTGACGTCGCCCGAAAGGCGCTTCCAGGCGAAATGGAGCGCGTCTTCGGCGCCCCAGATATTCGCTCCGCCGCCGGTGACGCGATATTCGCCGGTGGCGGCGTCGTATTCGATCGCGCCGGTCTTTGGGGTCACGCCCAGATCGCCGCGCGACTCGAAGATGCCGATGGGGGAGTTTGCGTCCTGGGGGGCGGCGGCGCTTACCAGCACGGCGGCCACGCCGAGCGCCTTCCACAGTGTACGCATCCGCATGTCGGGAATCAGCATACCACCTCCGGCGGCTAGGGAGAGGGCTTCCGTTCGCACACAATCAGATCGCCCAGGTAACCCGCGTGCATGCGGCGCGTCTCTACAGGAGTGACGGGATTCCCGTATCGAATGGCGGCGAAAGCAGGAGCGCAGAGCACGGATCGCACGCCGATCGTCCGCGGGCCGGGTGACGTTTTCGGGATCAGCACCTCGAATTGAGAATGGATCCTTTCGATTTCCAGATCCGCACACGGGTCCTCTTCGGTGAAGGCAGGTTCCAGGAGTTGGGCGAGCTGGCCCGAGAGCTGGGGTTCGGGCGCACGCTGGTGGTCGCGGACCGCGGGCTGACGGCGGCTGGCTACGTGGCGCGCGCCGTCGAGCTGCTGGCCGCAGCCGGCGTCGAGTCCTTCGCGTTTCACGACTTTGAGGCGAATCCCGACACGGCCATGGTCGAGGCCGGCCGAGTTTTCGCCGAGGCGCGCGGAGTGGAGTCGCTCATCGGTCTCGGCGGCGGCAGCTCGCTCGACTGCGCCAAAGGAATCAACTTCGTCCTCACCAACGGCGGCAGCATGCGCGATTACTGCGGCTACGGGAAGGCCCAGCGGCCGATGCTGCCCATGATCGCCGTCCCAACCACGGCCGGCACTGGCAGCGAGGCCCAAAGCTACTCGCTGATTTCCGACGCCGAAACCCATGTCAAAATGGCTTGCGGCGATCCGAAGGCGGCGTTTCGCGTGGCGATTCTCGATCCGCTGCTAACGCGATCGCAGCCGCCGGAGGTGACCGCGGCCACCGGTTACGACGCTATCTCCCACGCGGTTGAGAGCTACGTCACCACGCGGCGCAACGCGGCCTCACAGTGCCTGGCGCGCGAGGCATGGCGGCTGCTGGCGGCCAATTATGAGCGGGTGCTGCGGGACCCGGCCGATCTCGAGGCGCGCGGCGCCATGCAACTCGGCGCGCATCTGGCCGGCCTGGCCATCGAGCATTCGATGCTCGGGGCGACGCACGCCTGCGCGAACCCGCTCACCGCGCGCTTCGGCATCACGCATGGCGTGGCCATTGCCGCGCTGCTCGCGCACGTGGTCCGCTGGAACCATGCGACTGCCGGCGCTCTCTACGCCGAGCTTGGCGACGGCGATCTGGCCGCGCGGCTAGCCCGGATGAGGGAAACGGCGGGATTGCCGGCCGGGCTGCGGAAACTCGGCGTCCTGCGAGGGGCGCTGCCCGCTTTGGCCGAGGAAGCCGCGACGCAATGGACTGGGCGGTTCAACCCGAGGCCGTTTGGGGCCGCCGCCGCTTTGGAGATCTACGAATCCGCGTACTGAATCCGCAGTAACCGCTTCCCCTCGTGGTGCAGTCTTTCTTAGTGTCCCCAGTGGTGCGATCCGGGGCGCTTGTGGCCGGCGAGGGAGCGGTTTTCAGGCCGTCCGGACGCCGCTCCCTCACCTCCCCGGAGGGCGGCCCCGGATCGGAAGTTGATATAATTGTTCCTGTTCGAGAACCCCCAAATGGAACTCCCGCTGCTAAGGTCAACGGAGCCACTGCCGAAAGAAGTGTGTCTCGAAGAAGAGACCACGGCCGGCAACTACTTTGTATCGAATTATCCGCCCTACTCCTTCTGGACCCGGGATCGCGTGCACGAAGCCCTGGCGGCCCTGGAGCGACCGCCGGCCGCCGAAACTCCCCTGGGAGTTTACATCCACATTCCCTTTTGCCGGAAGCGCTGCCATTTCTGCTACTTCAAGGTCTATACCGACAAGGATTCGAGCGAGATTGAGAGTTACCTCGACGCCGCCATCCAGGAGCTGACGCTCTACTCTCAAAAGCCCTTCATTGGCGGCAGGAAGCCAAGATTCATCTACTTTGGGGGCGGAACCCCCTCCTACATCTCATCCCGCCAGCTCACCCGCCTGGTGGACGCGATGAAGAGGTTACTGCCGTGGGATGAGGCCGAGGAGGTCGCTTTTGAATGCGAGCCCGGCACCCTGACCGAGGGCAAGCTCAAGGTGATCAAAAAGCTGGGTGTTACCCGCCTCAGTTTGGGCATCGAGCATTTCGAGGACCACATCCTGCAGATCAACGGGCGCGCGCACGGCTCGAAGGAAATCACGCGCTCTTATGATTTCGCGCGCTCCATCGGATTCCCGCAGATCAATATCGACCTGATCGCCGGAATGATGGGCGAGACCACCGACGCCTGGCGGGAATGCGTGCGCAAGACGATCGCCTTGGCTCCCGACAGCGTCACCATTTACCAGATGGAGGTTCCCTACAACACGACCATCTTCAAGGAAATGAAGGTGAACGGGCACGCGGTCGCGCCCGTGGCCGACTGGAGAACCAAGCGGGAGTGGGTCCGTTACGGCTTCTCGGAGCTGGAGAAGGCCGGCTACAGCATCGGCAGCGCGTACACAGCGGTGAAGGATCCCGGGCGCACCCGTTTTCTCTACCGGGACCTCCTGTGGACCGGCGCGGACATGATCGGCCTGGGCGTGGCCTCCTTCTCACACGTCGGCGGCACTCACTTTCAAAATGTGCACGACTGGGATCCCTATATCTCCACGCTGCATCAAGGGATGCTTCCGATATACCGAGCTTTGACGCCGACCCACGAAGAGCGAATGATTCGGGAACTCATTCTTCAAATGAAGCTGGGGCATGTTCACAAAGCGTACTTTCAAGGCAAATTCGGGGTCGATATTCAACAGCGGTTCGCCAGCCCCCTGGGTAAGCTGCAGGATCAGGGCTTGCTGGCGCTCGGTCCGGACAGCTTGCGGCTGAACCGCGACGGCCTCCTTCAGGTAGACAGGTTGCTTTATGAGTTTTTCCTGCCCGAACACCGCAACGCACGCTACGCGTGAGGGTGTTCGCCAGCGACAGATCTTATTCATAGAAAGTCAGGTCGTCGAGATCCTGCCGCCATCGAACGGTATTTCACGCTTGGAGAGGCGTCGTGCACAAAGCTAACGGCTATGATGCGATTGTGATCGGAGGCGGCCCGGCCGGTTCCACTGCGGCGGCGGTGCTGGCGACAAAGGGACGCCGCGTACTGCTGCTCGAAAAGGAGAAGTTTCCCCGGTATCACATCGGCGAGTCGCTGATTCCCTATACGTATTTTCCCCTCCAGCGCCTCGGTCTCATTGAGCGGATGAAGGCCTCTCACTTCCCCAAGAAATACAGCGTGCAGTTTGTGAGCCCGGACGGACGGGCCTCTCACCCCTTTTATTTTTTCGAGATACTGAAACATGAAGCTTCCTGTACCTGGCAGGTCCTGCGCAGCGAGTTCGACCAGATGCTCCTGGACAATGCCCGCGCCAAAGGCGCCGAGGTGCGGGAGGAGATCACGGTCCGGGAAACGGTCCAGGAGAATGGCGCCGTCTCGGGAGTGAAGGCCGTCGACAAGAACGGCGAGAGGCTGGAATTCCGCGCGCCGATCACCATCGACGCCAGCGGGCGCGATGCGTTCGCCGTCACGCGCAACGGGTGGAAAGTGCGCGATCCCTACCTGAACAAGATCGCCATCTGGACTTACTACAAGGGCGCTGTCCGCGATCCTGGAGTGGATGAGGGCGCCACCACGGTTGCCTATCTCCCGGAGAAGGGATGGTTTTGGTACATTCCGTTGCCCGAGGACATCATCAGCGTGGGCGTCGTGGCCGAAAAAGACTACCTCTACAAAGATACAAGAGACCTTGCCTCGATCTATCATCGCGAGGTGGGAAACAACGCCTGGGTTCAGCAGCATGTGGCCCCCGGGCAGCAGACCGGGCCGTATCGCGTCACCGGAGAGTATTCCTATCGTTCCCGCTACTGCGCCGCCGACGGATTGATCCTGATCGGGGACGCCTTTGCTTTCCTGGACCCCGTTTTTTCATCCGGCGTCTTCCTGGCGCTCCGGAGCGGCGAGCTCGCCGCCGACGCCGTCGACGCCGCCCTCACGGCCGGCGATGTTTCCGCGGCGCGGTTCAGCGATTACGGTTCGCAGATGCGCCACGGCACCGAATCCATGCGGCGATTGGTCTACACGTTCTACGACCATGAGTTCAGCTTCCGGACATTTATCAACCACTATCCGGATCTCAACAGCGATCTGACCGAGTGCCTCATGGGCAACCTGTTTCGAGACTTCGATCCGCTGTTTAAGGCCGTAGCGGAATTTGCCAAGGTCCCGGAACCGCTGGCGCATGGCAACCCGCTGGTCGAGGCTTCCTGAAACCGTGGCTTACGAATTCAAGCTGACGCGGCAAGTGGAATTCTCCGATACCGACATGGCCGGTATCATGCACTTCTCGAACTTTTTCCGGTTTATGGAGGCCGCCGAACATGGGTTTTTTCGGTCACTCGGCCTCTCGATTCACGCAACGGGGACCAGTGACCGGCTAGGCTGGCCGCGGGTGCACGCGGATTGCGACTTCCAGTACCCTCTCCGTTTTGAAGACATTGTCGAGATACATCTCCTGGTCCGCGAGAAGAGGGAAAAGAGCATCGTCTATGCCTTCTCCTTCCGAAAGCTGAATGAGGAGCCGGCCAGGAACGTCGCACACGGGACGCTGGCAGTCGCCTGCATAAAGCGCGACGAGGCCAACGGAAGAATGACGAGCGTTCCTATACCCCCCGCTATTGCGGACAAGATTGACGTCGCGCCGGGAGAACTACTGGATTCGTGCCTCTAACCGCCTCCCGCTTCCCCGATCGCGGCGCTATTGAAGCGCGGCAGATCGAGACGCTCCGGGCGCTGCTAGCAGCGCTGCTGCCGGACAATCCCTTCTATTCGGCCAAATTCCGGGCCGCCGGCATGGACCCGGATCTCGCCAGCCTGGATCAGTTTTACGAGCGCGCGCCGTTTACTTTCAAGCAGGAGTTGATCGAGGACCAGCGGGATCACTACCCGTATGGCTCGAATCTGACTTATCCCCTGGAGCGTTACACGCGCTTCAGCCAAACGAGCGGAACCACGGGCCAGCCGATGCGGTGGCTCGACACGCCCGAGAGCTGGGTTTGGATGCTCGACAACTGGGCGCAGGTCTACCGGGCGGCCGGCGTAACCGCCGAGGACCGCATTTTTTTCGCGTTTTCCTTCGGGCCGTTTCTTGGATTCTGGACGGCATTCGAAGCAGCTACCCGCCTGGGCTGCCTGTCGTTCCCCGGGGGCGGGATGCGGAGCGGGGCGCGATTGCGCACGCTGATCGATACCGGCGCGACCGTGCTGTGTTGCACCCCGACTTACGCCATACGATTGGCCGAGGTCGCCGCCGAAGAGAAAATCGACCTCGCCGCCGCAAAGGTAAGGAAGATAATCGTCGCCGGGGAGCCGGGCGGCAGCATTCCGGGAACCCGAACCCATATCGAGAAGCTCTGGCAAGGCGCGCGCGTTGTGGACCACCATGGCATGACCGAGGTCGGCCCGGTCAGCTACGGATGCCCCCAGCGGCCGGGGGTGCTGCACGTGATCGAATCCTCTTACATCGCTGAAGTAATCGATCCGGCGAGCGGCCGGGCCGTTCCGCCGGGAGGTAAAGGGGAGCTGGTGCTGACGAACCTGGGCCGCGTGGGCTCGCCCCTTTTGCGTTTTCGCACCGGGGATGTGGTCGAGGGGGCGCCGGACGGTCGCTGCGAGTGCGGGACTTACGAGCGGGCGCTGGCCGGCGGAATCCTGGGGCGAACCGACGACATGGTGGTGGTGCGCGGCGTCAACGTATATCCCAGCGCGGTCGAGGACATCCTGCGCACGTGCGACGGCGTGGCGGAATACCGGGTGGAAATCCGCACCGACCATGCGATGCCGGAGCTGAGCATTCAGGTCGAGCCTGCCCCGGACCACCAGGACGCCGCCACCCTGGCGCACCGCATCGAAGCGGCGCTGAGAAACGCCTTTGCGTTGCGCATTTCCGTCTCCAGCGTACCCTATGGGAAGCTGCCTCGCTTTGAAACAAAGGCCCAGCGCTGGGTGCGGCTGTAAGCTTCGGTTCAACTCGCCGTAGACAAAACCGATTCGATTCACCGTACGGAGACGCCGAGCGCGCTTAGGAAGCTCTTTGTTTTTGGCCTCCGCGTGCTCCGCGTCTCCGCGGTGAGATGGGTTGCCGAGGCTTGTTGCCTCGAACACGATTGAGGCGTAGACTCGTGGCGCCGGGAGGTCCAATGCGGCGCCGGCAAGCACGTTTTTCCTCGCAGGAGGTCCGCCATGCGAAACTTCAGAGCCTTGTTTGCCCTTCCGGTGCTGCTCACCGCGGTGCTGCGGGCCGAGAGCTGGCCGCAGTGGCGGGGTCCGCTCGGAACCGGGGTTTCTCCGGAATCGGGACTCCCCACCGAGTGGAGCCGCGACGCGAACATCGCCTGGAAGGCGCCGCTCGGCGGGCTCGGGGTGTCGTCCCCGATTGTGTGGGGCGATCGCGTTTTCGTGACGTTCCAGGTCGGCGCCGGCGCCCTGCGGCCGGGCCGGCACCCGACGTTCGTGCAGGATCGCGATCCGGTGGCGGCCGGCGAGCGCCCGCTCGGGGGCGCCCGGCGCGAGGGTGGCCCCGATGCGAAAGTCGCGTTCGTCGTCGCCGCATTCGGTCGAACCGACGGCCGGGCGCTCTGGGAATACAAGCTCGACGAAGAGGGGGCGCTGCCGCCGGTGCACGAGAAGCGCAACCTGGCGACCTCGAGCGCCGTCACCGACGGCGAGCGCGTGTACGCGTGGTTCAGCAACGGCCAGCTCGTTGCGGTCGACATGAACGGCAAGCCGGTCTGGACGCGGCACCTCGGGCGGGAGTACGCGGTGTTCGACATCGACTGGGGCCACGCGAGCTCCCCGGCGCTCTACCGGGACCGGTTGATCCTGGTCTGCTACCACAACGCGTCTTCTTACCTCCTCGCTCTCGACAAGCGGACGGGCAAGGAGGCGTGGCGAATCGAGCGGGAAAAAGGGCTGAAGTCCTACAGCACGCCGCTCGTAGTCGAAGCGCCGCAAGGCCCCGAGCTCGTTCTGAATGTGAGTGAGGGCGTTGAGGCGTACGATCCCGCCTCGGGCAAACTTCTCTGGCAGTTCAAAGAGCCCAATCGCTTCCCCATTCCGATGCCCGTCTACCACGACGGAGTCCTGTATCTCACGCGCGGCTATCGGAGCGGTCCCTATATGGCCCTCCGTCCCGGCGGCCGCGGAGACATCTCCAAGACGCATGTCCTGTGGCACGTGGAAGCCGGCGCGCCGTACGTCTCGTCGTTGGTTTACTACGAGGGCCTGCTTTACATGGCCAACGAAGGCGGCATCGCGATGTGCATCGACGCGAAGACCGGCGAGCGCCTGTGGCAGGAGCGCCTCGGCGGCATCTATACGGCGTCGCCGGTGGCCGCCGACGGCAAGGTCTACCTGCTCAGCGAGACCGGCGAGGCGGTGGTCCTCCGCGCCGGGCGGACGCCCCAGGTGCTGGCGAGGAACACCCTTGACGAGCAATGCATCGCATCGCCCGCCATTTCAAACGGGCAGATCTTCATTCGAACCGACCGGAACCTCATTGCGATTCGAGCGGCGCCTCGCTGATCGAGAGTGACTCGCGACCGGCCTTTACCTGGTGAAACTCGTGAGACCTAGTCGGTTCCTGCGACAACTAGAGGAGGCTTCATGAGCATTTTAAGCTTACGGCTGCCCGATTCACTGCACCGTATAGTGCGGGATGTGGCTGCCAAGGACTCCGATCAACCAGTTCATCGCCACGGCAGTGGCAGAGAAGATGTCGGCGTTGTTGACTGAGGAATACCTGGAACAACGGGCACGACGGGCGGACCCCGCGGGGTTCGACCGTATTCTGAGCCGGGTTCCTGATGTACCGCCGCTACCAGGTGACGAGCGTGAACTCTGCAAGACAGGGAGGCGGCCTACCAAGCGGATGCAGACAGCGCGCCAAAAGCGGGCGCGCGGCTGATGCGCCGGTCGTTCGGCCCGCCTGGGAGCGGTCGGCGGCGAGGCGGGGAGCGTTGATCTGCGAGGTGACCCCTCTGTTATTCTGATGTGGGGGCATCGTGAAGGTTCGCGAAGTCATCCGCGTAGTCGAGGACGATGGGTGGCGCTTGGTGGAGACGGAGGGGAGCCACAGGCAGTTCAAACACCCCCACAAGCCCGGCCGTGTCACCGTTAGCGGTCACCCTGGTGACGACATGCCCAAAGGAACGCTCGCCTCCGTGATGCGGCAGGCGGGCCTCAAGCGAGGGAAGCGATGAGAAAGCTCCAGTATTTGGTTTGCATCAATAAGGATCCAGACAGCGATTGGGGGGCGTCGGTTCCGGACCTGCCCGGCTGTGTGGCGACTGGGAAGACGATAGACCAAGCTCTTCGGCGAATCGAGGGGGCGATCGCGCTCCATATTCGTGGTATGCGCCAAGACGGCCTAGCGCCGCCCCAGCCAAAACAACGTGTGGTGACCCCAAAGCGCACGTCGCGTCGTGTGGATTTCTTCGCAACCATCGAGGTCGCGGCCTAACTCAGCGCTCAGCGTGGCGGGGATGGGAACTCCCGAGGCTTAGCGTCGTAGGTCCCGGAAGGCGAGGCGGTGGATCACCGTCACCAGCCTCCGAAGGGTAGTTCGTCCGGACGCTGCACTTGCTCGACGAACGGGACCTTGACGCCGGCCCGCCTGGCAGCGAGGTAAACCTTTCTCGCGCTGGAGCCGGCAGCCACGAGACGGCTGCCGTCCAGAGCGACCCACTGGCCGAGATACTTCTGGCGGTGCCTGGACAGCCAGCGTAGCTCAGCGGCGAAGTTACCGCCAGTCTCTGCGGAAGTCTTGGCCCACCGGGCCAGGCCGGCCTTTCTGGCAATTTCGCGACGGCGCTGCGGAGTGAGGGTGTGCATCCGGCGCTGGCCTCCCCGGCGACCCGTTTCGCCCATCACCGCCAGTCTGTCTTTCCGGGTCACTCTTCTATTCCAGGCGCTGTGCTTGGAAGGACCGCGTCTCCGCTGGCTGCATCCGCATCGCGGGCAGCATCTGTGGCGTATCGGGGACCTGGTTCCGGCCTTGCCCTCTGGGGCTATTATAATCAACAACTTGCACGGCCTGAATACGGTTCGTCCGAGCTAACTTGGACAGTCACTGATCTCCAACGTTCCTCGGGGCCTTTCCGCAAGCTCGCCGCCGCGCGGCTGGATATTGGCTCTCAGCAGGTAGAAGCCCCGGGTTTCCCTCATGGTTTGTGGCCCAAGGCCCTTGACCCTAGAGATCCTGGACATTACAATTCCCCCATGCGTAGGCTAACCGTGTTCCTCGCGATTCTCCTGTCGATCGCCACCCTCGCCTTCGGCCAATCCGGGACGAAACGATATCTCTACCTCAGCATGCCCGATGGGGCTCAGAAGGAAGGCCGTTCCGATCCCCCTGGGATTTTGATTTTCGATATCGACAACGGGCATAAGTTCGTCCGGCGGATTGAGGTCCCCATTTTTGCCGAAGGTCTTCGAGGCTTCGCCGGGAACCTCAAAACGCATCGTGTTTATTTCGGTTCCACCAATCGTCGCTTGGGAGCTTTCGACTTGGAGACCGAAAAGGTCGTCTGGGAAAAGACCTATGAGGCGGGCTGCGATCGATCGTCGATCACGATGGACGGCAAGAAGCTTTACGTTCCTACCGGCTATTGGTATACCGGCGAGGACAGCGGGTTTCTCGTCGTCAACGCGGACAACGGCGAGATGATAAAACGAATCCACGTCGGACCGGCAGCTCACAATAGCATCGTGAGCCTGGACGGGCGGTGGATGTATCTCGGTACCACAACGATGCTGTCGATCTTTGACACAACCACCGATCGCATGATCCGGCAGATCAAGGACGTGGGCGAAAAAGGGATCTTCCCTTACACCATGGATAGCAAGAACCGGATCGGCTACGTTTGCCTCGGCGATCATGTGGGCTTTGATGTGGTCAACCTGCAAACGGGGAAAGTCCTGCACCGCGTCCTCGCGGGAGATGCACCGATTCCCCACCGCACGCATGGGTCAGCCCTTACGCCCGATGAAACAGAATTGTGGATCAGCGATCAGGTGGGCCGGAAGCTGTTCATTTACGACGCCACGAAAATGCCCCCGGCGCCCAAGGGCCAGGTCGAATTATCCCAAGGAGGTCATGGGTGGGTCTGCTTTAGCCTGGATGGCCGGTACGCGTGGTCCCATGCGCCGGAGGTCTTTGACGCCAAGACCAAGAAGCTTGTCGCTACCTTGAAGGATGAACACGGCAATCCGGTCAGCGGTTCCAAGTACATCGAAGTCCATTTCCGCGACGGAAAAGTGGTGCAAATGGGCCATGAGTTTGGGCTGGGACGCAAATAGACCGGCTCACTGGTTCCCGCGATCGCTTGCCGTTCACGGTTTTTCGAGCAGCTCTTCAACCCGCCAGTAGTCCGTCCGGGTTTGGTTCGCGCCGCGGACCCGGCTCACCGTCGCGGGGGTAATCGGTTCGCTGGGCGCGCCGAAGCGCCGGCGGACGAACGACAGTAAGGAAGCAACGTCCGCGTCCGACAAGATCAGCCCGAATCCCGGCATTTCCCGATCGTCGGTCTTGCCGTTTACCTCTACCGGTCCGCGGACGCCGTGCAGCACGATCTTGATGAGCCGGCTTTCCGGTCCCGCCACCCA
>JBGOUJ010000086.1:0-18151 GCA_041477005.1 Terriglobia bacterium
GGCCCTCGATCGCGTGAGTCAACTGAAAGCCGAGCAATTGAGCCGGGAGAGCCAGGCGCTGGGAACCAAGTAGGCGGCTGTCCTGCTACCGGGTGTAAATCTTAACCCGGAACAGCGGCTTGGTCTTTTCGGCCGGGTCCTGCGCGTAAGTCTGCTCGGTCTTCGAGGGGTCGTAGTCGCGCCAGAGCCAGGTGAGTGCTTCCGGCAATTGCGCGTTGCCCTGGGCCGTGTTGTGCGTGCCGTTGCCGAAGGTCAAACGGAAGTCGTAGCCCATCATCTTCAGCGAGTTGGCCATCTGGATGTTCTGGAGCGGCCAGCTTCCGTGGTTGTTTTCCAGGTCCTCGGAGCCGTCCTGCAGCCAGACGCGGATGTTGCGCTTCGGCTCCTTGCGGATCTTGAACGGGTACACGTTGCCGCCGTCGATCTCGCCGGGATGCCATTGGATGCTGGTGAAGCTGCCGATGCGGGAGATGACGCGGCTGAACTGATCGGGCTCAAACCAGGCGACGTTGAAGCTGCAGATGCCGCCGGAGGATTCGCCGCCGATACCACGGCTGTAACCGTCCTTGCGGATGTTGTATTGCGCCTGCACCTCGGCCAGGATCTCGTCGCGCAGGAAGCGGGCGTAGCGGTCGGAGACGGTGTCGTACTCGATGCTTCGCATACGCCGCTCGCCGATCAAACCGGGGGAGATCAGGACCTGGATCTGAACCGGGACTCTCTTCTCGACGATCAGGTTGTCAACGACGGTCAGCAGGCGCGTGGCGCCGTCGCGAGTGGTGAACTTCTCGCCGTCCTGCCAGACCATGAGGGCCGCCCCGGCGCCCGGGTCGTATTGCGCCGGGACGTAGATCCAGTAATTGCTCTGCATGCCGTCGTAGAGCCTGCTGGTGTGAACCAGCTTGTCGGAAAGTTTGCCCTGCGGGATGCCGGGTTTGGGGTAGGAGTCGGGACCATAGGCGGGCACGTCGGTCTTGCCGCCGAAGTGCTGGCCGTCGACGAGGTAATAGAAAGCGTGCGAGGTCCCGGTCTCGAGCTTGCCGGCGTAGAACCAGAGCTTGCCCCCGGCGGCCTGCTTCATCGGGCCTGCCGGCTGATCGTCGATGTAGAGCGACGGCGCCTTGTCGGATTCGACCGCCCAGAGGAAGTCGGGGCCTTCGCCGAGGACGGCCGTTCCCTTTTGGATTTCCGCCGTCCCGAGGGAAGCGACCAGCGCTTCCTGGAACTGTTTCGAGTTCGGCTCGCGGCGGGCCATCTCGACAAGCGATGCGACCGGGGCTTTCTCCGCCGCCAGGCCGCACACGGCGATACACAACATTACGAGAAAACGCATGAGTTTCATTCTCCTAGTTTGACCCAAATGGGACTCGACCATGCCAGGTTTCGATCGATCTGCGCGACGCGTACGTAATACCAGCTTTCGGCGCCATGGCGGGGTTTGTTGTCGACGTAAGTGAATTCCGTCGTGGCGGCGTTGGGCTCGGTGGTGAAGACGAACTCTCCGTTGCGGATGATCTCGACCCGGGTGATGCGGTCCGTGCCCCGCACCTTCACCAGAAAACGCGGCGGCGCCTTGGCTTCGAAGGCATCGCCCATGCGGTGGCCGTCCTCGGTGCGGAAATCGAGAAGGATGTTGTCGGTGGCGCCGTAGGCGTGGCGCCGGCGCATGCTCTCCACCATGTCGCGCCGTTCGGTTGAAGGTGAATAGATCATGGTGTAAGAGCAATGGGTGGAGACGTGATCGGAGCTCGACTGCACGCCCAGCTTGTAGCCCTTCTGCAGCGCATTCCAGTAGAAACCGCTCGGCTGGTAGCCGCCGTGGATGTTGACCAGAAAATTTTGGGTCTCGGCTCGCGGGCCGCCCTCGTATTCGTAGGCAGCGTGATAACCCTGGTAGATCTCGACGAGCGGCTCGACCTCGGGGTCGTTGTCGCGCCAGTCGGTGCCCTGGCCGGTGGCGAGAGAGTGCTCCATGGCGATGCCGCGGTTCTGGCGCAGATAGGGATAGAGGATCGGGCCGGAGTTGAGCGCGCCTTTGTTTTCGGCCGGGCTGATGGGCAGCGTGCGGACGCCGCGATGGTCGAAGACGATGTTGCGGTGGCCATTCGGATAGTTGACGCTGCGCTCGTAGCCGAACAGAGGTATGAAACGGCCGGGGACGTGATAGAGGTCGATGGCCTTCTCGGTGCGCCACCAGGTGTATTCCACGTCGTTGCCGGCGTTGTGATCGCTGATGATGCCGGTGTCCATGGCGGCCACGTCGATCATGTAGCGGAAATAGTCCTCGACCGAGCCGTCGCCGGCGCCGTCGGAGGAGATTTCGGTGTGGCGGTGGAAGTCGCCGCGAAGGATGCGCCGGTCGCCCGAGCGGTAAGCCCGCAGGCGGGCGACGTCGGCGGCTTCGTTGGGATGCACGGGGGAGCCGGGCATCGGCGGCTCGACGAAGGCCTCCAGGCGTGCCGAGGCGGGCGGCGCCTCACGGCCGAGGGCGGCCGCCCAGACTTCATATTTCATGGGCGAAGGCGGAATGCCTCCGCTGCCGGCTGTACCGGCGCCGCCCGGCACGGGGACACCGAGAGGGCGATTGTCCGTGGTCCACGCGAGCCACACGCGGTTGTCCGGGCCAACGGCCAGACTGGTGGCACCTTCGTTTCGGGTGTTCGATTGCGGGATCGGGACCAGCGGCGACCAGTGATCGCCTTCGTAAGAAGTGTAAAAGTATTCCCAGCGGCCATTGCTGGACCAGTAATCGGCGCGGTTGTTGGCGGTCGAGGTGCGGCACTGGAGCATCATCCAGAGCCGGCCGGGCGCAGAGGGCGGCCCGGCGGGCGACCCGGCGGGCAACCCAGAAGACGCACTGGCGGGCAACCCAGACGTACTGGCGGGCGGCCCAGAAGACGCCCCGGGTGGCGCCCCGAACGCCAAACGCGGCAATTGCCAGTAGCGCCGATAGCGAGGCGGGATGGCGCCTTCCAGGCCGGCGGGCTGCTTCCAGCGGCCCTGCTCGAGAACGGCCACGCGGATCGAGCGATCGGCGTAGAGCGTGGTGCTGCGCCAGGGGTCCTCATGGTTCCAGTCTTTGCCCCAATTGGCGCCGGATTCATCCCAGGCTACCCAGACGCGGTCCTGGGCGTCCACGGCCACGCTGGCGTGAGCCTGGAAAGCTTGGGAGTGAGTGACCTGCTGGATGGGGTCCGGGGTTCCGGCCGCGGTGATGCGGCGAAGAAAGATGTCGTAGTTGCCGGATTGGTAGCTGTCCCAGGCTACGTATAGATTGCCTTGCGAGTCGGCGGCGGCATCGGGCGCCCAGGCACTGGCGCCGCTCACCTCGACCGGGGCCGACCAGTTGTCGCCGTCGAGCGAGCGGTGGAAGACGCGCGACTCTCCGTTCTGGTGTCCGATCCAAACCAGGTGCAGGCGGCCGCGGCGATCGGCCACCAGCCGCTGGGAGAGGTTGGGACTCGAGCCGGTCGTGAGCGGCGCAGCCGGCGACCATTCCCGGCCGTCGTAGCGGCGGGCGTAGAGGTTCCAGTCCGGCCCGCGCCGCTCCGACCAGACCACCCAAATGCGGCCCTTGCCGTCTTCGCCCACGGCCGTGCGATACAGGTCGCCACGCTGGCCGGTCAGGCGAAGCGTCTCCGACCAGCCGGAAGGGGTGGAGTGGCGGGCGTAGATATGCTCACCGCCGTCGCTGTAGCCTTGCCAGGCGAGCCAAACGACACCGGCCCTGGTAACGGCGATGGAAGGATAGTCTTGCTGCTCGCCGGTCTCGGGCGGCGAAATACGCTCGGCCGTGGCCGCCGGCTCAACCGTCACGTCGCCGCCTAAGAAACTCAGGCCGCCCGGCTGCACGTCGCGCAGCGGAAAGGCGAAATTCCCCTGCGCCGTCCGGACCTCGACGCGAGCCGTCTCGGGCGCTTCCACGGTCGCCACTACGCCGGCGGGAATCACGTTCTGATAAGCTCCGCCCGCCGCCAGCGACCGCGGCTTGTCGGGCTGCACCTCGAAGACGCCGCGCTTGAGCGCGAGCTTCCAACCGGAAGCTCCTTGAATTTGATCGTTGCCCAAGAATCGCCACGGCGTAAGACCGGCAACCTGGCCCTCGCTCAGCGCGAGCGAGCCGGAGTATTCGCGCGTCTCATCCTGCCGCTCGCCGAAAACGATCCGGAAGGAACGGCGGTTCGCGGCGGCGGGTCGAGCGGCCTGCGGTGGCGACGGCCGCGCCGAATATGCCAAAATGACTGCCAGCAGCACCAGACAGCCGGGGATGATTGCCTTCATGCCACGCAGTGTAAAGGATTTGTCCCGGAGACTCAACGTCGCGGCCGCCGTGATGCTTCTGGCAGGCGCCGCTCTCCAGGCCCAGACCAAACTGCTGGTGACCGTTATCGACCGCAAGACGGGCCAGCCCATCACCAACCTGAAGGCGCAGGATTTCGGTGTTTTTGACGACCAAACCCCGCGGCAGGTCGAGGCCGCCGAGTACGGCGCGGCCCAGCTCGACGTGATGCTGCTGTTCGACAGCAGCCTGGTGGGCGGGGCGGTCTCGCCGCTGGGCGATGCCTTCATCAACTGCTTGGAAGCGAAGGAGCAGATGGCGATTGTCTCCTTCGCCAGCTCGGCCGACCTGATCCAGGATTTCACCTCCAGCAAAGAGCTGCTGAAGGGCGCGGTGCAGAGCGTGAAGTACGGCAACTCACCGCGGGTGGTGGACGCGGTTTATGCAGCCGCTGACGGCGGGTTTCAGAATACGGTGGGACGCAAAGTGATTGTGATCCTCTCGGCCGGGGTTGAAGGATACAGCCGCACCAAGGAGACGGAAGTGCTGAAGCTGGCGAGGCAGAACCAGATCTCGATCTTTCCCGTTTACGTAGTCGGCGCCGAGCGGAGCTTGTTCGAGAAGCTGGCGAGAGGGAGCGGCGGGGCGTTCTTTTCCGCCAAAGACCTGAAACTCCAACCTCAAGCCCTGGCCCAACGCGTCTATTCGGTGCTGCGCGGGCGCTACCTGTTGACCCTGGCCGGGAACCAGGCCCTGGGGGATCGGGTAAAGGTGGAGGTCAGCGCCGGAAGCCCTGGCCAGAAGCTGTGGGCGTCGGGGCTGCCGCTGGACTGAATTCTTAGCGCCCCTGGTCCTTGGGTGTCGCCAGGTAGCCCACGATGCGGTCTTTTTGCACCTGGTTCACAACCATCTCATAGGGGATCTTGGCCTTGGCCACGTAGAACTGCACCGGCTCGTTGAGCGAGCGGTCTTTCTTCTCGGTGAGCTTATCGTCGGCGACCAACTCGACGGTGTACTTGTTGCGCTTGGTGTCGGTCGCCTTCAGCCTGACCGAGACATTGCCGACCCGCTGCGCCTGCTTGGTCCTTTTGATGTCAAACTCGAAGTAATTGCGCTCGCCAAGCCGCTTCAAGGCTGCCAGTTCGCTGCCATTGGTGGCGACCAAGCCACTTTGTACGCCCAGGTCGCCCTTCACCGATTTCAATTCGGCGATCGTCTTCTCCAGTTCCGCCTTGGTGGAAGAAACATCCGACTTGACGCCCGTGACCTCGCCGGTCAAGGCGCCGACCTTGGACTCGGTGTTGGTAGCGACGCTCTTGAGTTGCTCGACGTCGCCGCCCACTTTGGAAATGGCCGCCTTCTGCTCGGCGCTCAGGCGCTGGGTCATCTCCTGGGTTTTGGAGAGAACCTCGGTTTGGACCTGCTTGGTGGCCGAATTAATCTGGCCGCGCGTGGAGGACACCTCGCCGCGCAGCGCCGAGATCCCTTCTTCCGCTTGTTTGTAAGTGCGGGAAACCGAGCCCTCGAGCTTGGCGAGCTGTTCTTCGTGATTCTGGATCTTTTGATTAGCTTGGTCCAGACTGGCGCGTGTGGAGCGCAGCTCCAGCACCAGGTACACGGTCGCGCCGAACAGGACCACGAAAGCAACGAGGACAAAAACAGGAAATCCACCAAATCCATCGGAACGGCTCGATCGCATCTCGGGCCGCCAAGTAGGATCGGCTCCACCAGGGCTAATGCTCACAGTTCTTCTCCTAAGTGCAAATCTTGTAACATTATAGCACCACAATGCAATAGACCGAAAGAGGCCGCAAGGGGTTTCCAAAAAAGAGGCGGTCAAGCGACGGGGCGGAGGCCCCGCAAGACTTCGAGCGCCGCCGGAGGCAGCATGACGCTCCCTAGATCGATCTGGGGTTTGGGATTCCCGTGAAAATCGGAGCCGCCGGTAACGGCCAGGCCGATCTTGGCGGCAGCGGTGAGGTAGGCGCCCTGATCCTGCGGGCTGTGGTCGCTATGATAGGCCTCGATGGCGTCGAAATTCAGCCCGGCCAGTTCTCCGAAGAGGCTCTCGACCGGCAGGCTGGTCTCGCGGATCAGGCGCACCGGATGCGCCCAGGAGGCCAATCCACCGGCCTGGTGAATCCAGCGGACGACGTGTTCGAGTGACACTTCCCGGCGCTCGACGTAGCCCGGGGCGCTCTCATCCAGATACCGATCGAAGGCTTCCCGAGCGTCTTTGGCGTAACCTTTGTCCACGAGGAGGCGGGCGAAGTGGGGGCGGCCGGTCTGGGACTTGCCGTCTCTTTCCGCTTCCTCGCGCTCCACCGCCAGACCCAGCTCGCGAAGGCGGGCGGCCAGCCGGGTGTTTCGCTCGCGCCGCCCCGCCTGCAGGCAGCTCAAGTGCTCGCGGAACTCCTGGCTCGGCTCGCGGTGCAAGAAATAGCCCAGCACGTGGATAGTCCGCCCGTGGAACTTGGTGCTCAGCTCCACGCCGCAAATCAGATCCAGGCCGGCCGTCCGGGCGCGCGGCGCGGCGTCATCGTATCCTGCCAGCGTGTCGTGGTCGGTGATGGCCAGGGTGCGCAGGCCTTTGCGGCAAGCGAGATCGACGAGCTCGGCGGGAGTCAACGAGCCGTCGGAACGATTGGTGTGCGAGTGCAGGTCGATCATGGGAAGCAGCCGTCAGGAAGCAGACAATCAGCTTTCAGCCATCAGCAATCAGCCGTCAGCAACCAGCTTTCAGCCATCAGCAATCAGCCGTCAGCCACCAGGGTCTCGCGGCGCGCCCTGGTCTGCCGAAAGCCGATGGCTGACGGCTTATAGCTATCGGCTATCAGCAGCGCGGATCGGCGATGCACCGCTGTTTGCCGAAAGCTGATGGCTGTCGGCTGACGGCTTATAGCTATTATCGGCTATCAGCAACGCGGATCGGCGATGCACCGCTGTTTGCTTAAAGCTGATGGCTGTCGGCTGACGGCTTACGGCTATCGGCTACAGCAGCGCGGATCGGCAGACACCGCTGTTTGCTGAAGACTGAAGGCTCACAGCTATCGGCTATCAGCAACGCGGATCGGCGGTGCACCGCTGTTCGCTGAGGGCTGATTGCTGATTGCTGACGGCTGACGGCTGACGGCTGATGGCTGATGGCTTTCGCCAATCAGCGCCAGTTCCTCGAGCTTGGCCCAAATCTTGTCGGCGCTTTGCTCGGGGGTTTCCAGGTGGGTGTCGATCACGACTTCCGGCCGCAGGGGCTCTTCGTAGGGGTCGGAGACGCCCGTAAACTCTTTAATCTCGCCTGCCAGCGCCTTTTTGTACAGGCCCTTGACGTCGCGCTCGACCAGCTTTTCCAGCGGGCAGTGGGCGTAGACCTCGACGAAGTGGTCGATTTGAGACCGCACGTGATCGCGAGTTTCGCGGTAAGGGGAGATGGCGGCAGCGATGGCGATCACGCCGTTGCGGGAAAGAAGCTGGCAGACAAAGCCGATGCGCCGGATGTTGGTGTCGCGGTCCTCCTTGCTGAAGCCGAGGCCCTTGGAAAGATGGGTGCGCACTACGTCGCCGTCCAGCACTTCGACGCGGGCGCCGTGGCTGCGCAGGCGCTCTTCCAGGAGGCTCGAGACCGTGCTCTTGCCGGAGCCCGAGAGGCCGGTGAACCAGAGGGTGAAACCTTCGTGGCGAAAACTAGACTGCATTCAGGATTTCCTCCAACAAAACGTCTACCTCGCGCTGAGTTTTGTCTCGATCGCGTTCCACTTGACCCTGGGGCGAGAAGTGGATCCCGCATTCCTTATTCGCGTCGGTTTCCCACCACCAGCGGCCGGCGCGTGAATCTTCGCCGGCTTGGGTGGCGCGGGTGCAGGGGGCGCAGCCGATGCTGGTGTAGCCCTGCGCGTAAAGGGCGTGCCGCGGGACCTGGTGTTCCTGGGTGTAAGCTTCCACCTGCCCGGCCGACCAGTCGGCGAGCGGATTTAGCTTGGCGATGCCGCCGTGGGCGCTGTCGATCTCGACCTTCCGCACCTGGGCGCGGCTCTCGTTTTGTTCCCGGCGCACTCCGGTGACCCAGGCCTTCAGCGTGCGCAGCTTGCGATCGAGCGGCCGCACTTTGCGGATCTGGCAACAGAGCGTCCGCTTCCCCACGCTCTCGTAGAACAGGTTCGGCCCGTGGCGGCTCGCCATCGCCTCTACCTCGCGAGTGTCCGGAAACACCACCTCCACGCGAATGCCGTAGCGCCGGCGGACCTCGGCCATCAGGTCGTAGGTCTCGGCGGGCAGCCGGCCGGTGTCGAGGGTGAACACCCGCACGGCAGGATCGAGGTGGGCGGCCATATCCAGGATCACCATGCCCTCGGCCTGGAAGCTGGTGCCGATGGCCAGCCGCGCGCCGAAGGTTTCGAGACCCCATGCAATCACGTCCTGGGCGGCGGCGTTTTCGAGGGCGGTGATGTTCTGGGCGGCGATCACGCACCCGCTCCCGATGCGAGCAGAATCCGCGCCACTTCGGGCCGTGAGAATTCGGAGGGCAGCGTCTGGCCCTCGGTGAGCATCTTGCGTACCGCCGTGCCGCTCAACGAGACGTGGTGCTCGGGGCCATGCGGGCAGGTCTTGGGCGAGGTCATGGCCGCACACTGGCGGCAGTAATGCACCGTATCGAAGAAGATCGGCTCGATGCCCAGCTCACCGGGGGCGAACTCGGAGAAGATGTGCTGCGCGTCGAACGGGCCGTAGTATTTGCCTACCCCCGCGTGGTCGCGCCCGATAATCAGGTGCGTGAGGCCGTAGTTGCGCCGCACTTGAGCGTGGAAGATGGCCTCGCGCGGACCCGCGTAGCGCATCCAGGCGGGAAAACCGGCGATCAAGGTATGGTTCGGGGAATAGTAATGCTCGACCAGCGCCCGGTAGCAGGCCAGGCGCACCTCGGCCGGGATGTCGTCAGCCTTCGTTTCGCCGAGCAGCGGGTGGATCACCAGGCCGTCAGCCGTCTCCAGAGCAACCTTGGTGACGAACTCGTGAGCGCGGTGAATCGGATTGCGGGTCTGGAAGCCGACCACCTTCTTCCAGCCGCGCCCGGCAATGAGCGCCCGGACTTCACTCGGCGCGTAGGGCAGCCCACCCGGAATTTCCAGCCGCCAGTCCGGAGAAACCTCGACCTTTCCGGCGATGCTGAAATCCCCGGCTCCCAGCAGCCAGGCGACGCCGGGGTGTTGAGGGTCTTCGGTGCGGAACACGTGGCGGGCATAGTGGCCCTTGTCCAGGGGGAAGATCTCCTGGATGTGGATGCGGCCCGCCGGGCGGCCGGCGCCATCCTGCAGGATCACTTCCTCGGCCCCGCGCAGGGCGGTTGCCTCTTCGGCGCCAATCGGGAAGATGATCGGGATGCTCCACGGCTCGCCGGTCGTAAGGCGCATCTTCTCAGCCACATGGCGGACTTCGCGGCTGCCTTGAAATCCGGAGACGGGGAGGTAGCCGCCTTCCGCTAGAAGAAATAAGTCACTGAGTTGCTTGAAGCTGGCCTGGACGGTCTTTCCAATGCTCTCAATCTCGATAGACATACTAGGGATTAGATTACCACACCCAAAGGAAAGTTGCGATGCGGCGGGCCCAAATCGCCCAAATCTGCTTTGTAGCCGGCCGGGTAGGCGGTTCAGCGGCTGAGCTCGAGCGCGACTTCCACATCGCCAACTTGAAGAGTGACCATAGCAGCCACCATAGCATTTTACTGCACGGCAGGTTGGCTGATACGATGGTTGGGATGGAGAAGAACTCGCGGCGGCGAGCCTGGCTGGGCGGTGTGGGGGTCGTCGGGGTTGGGATCCTGGCTTATCGGGTCGCGCCGAAGCTGTGGCACCTGATGGTGCGCGAGACGCTGCGCGGCATCGCTCCGCCGCCAGTCCAACCCGATCCGCGGCGGTGGCCGGATCGAGGCCTCTATGCGGCTTGGCTGGGTCACAGCACGGTGCTGCTGAAAATCGACGGCTTCACCATTCTCACGGATCCGATATTCAGCCCTCGCGCCGGCGTCCACTTCGGGCCGTTCGTGCTGGGAGTGAAGCGGCTGGTGGCTCCGGCCCTGTCCTTGGAGCGACTCCCCAAAGTCGATCTGGTCCTGCTCTCCCACGCCCACATGGATCATTTCGATCTGCCGTCGCTGAAGGGTCTGGAGAGCCGGCAAACCTCGGTGGTGACGGCCTCCCAGACGAGCGATTTGTTGCGGGTGGGGCGCTACCGGCAGGTGCAGGAGTTGGGCTGGGGCGCTCGCGCCCGGGTCGGTCCGGTGGAGTGCCGCGCGTTTGAAGTGAAGCACTGGGGGGCGCGAATGCGCTCCGACACTTTCCGCGGTTACAACGGCTACCTGCTGGAGGCCGGGCGCTATCGCGTTGTTTTCGGCGGCGACACAGCCTGGATCACTTCGTTTCGGTCCCTCCGTCAGTCGCGGCCGGTGGACCTGGCCATCATGCCTATCGGCACTTACAACCCTTGGCTGCGCAACCATTGCACGCCCGAGCAGGCCTGGCGCATGGGCAATGACGCCGGCGCCGAGTTCTTCATGCCCGTGCACCACCGGACCTTCAGGCTGAGCCAGGAGCCGCTCGATGAGCCGATCGAGCGCCTCTACGCCGCCGCCGGCCGCCGGACTGATCGCATCGCTGTCCAACAGATCGGCCAGGAGTTCCGAGTCGTTTAAAGTTTAAGGCTGGGCAAAGAGAGGCATGCGCTGGTTCTATAGGTTCTATAGCCGCCGCTGCGTTTGCCTTCCGCTGCGAGGCAGCGCGGGAGCCAGTCAACGCGCTGCGAAATTTCCGGTTCGTAAGCAACAGAGGTTGCGGTAGATCGCCACCTTTCGTGAGTACTGGCGACGATCGGACTCGACCGGCTCCCGCGCGCCCACGAAGTTCGCATCCGCCGGCGTCGCTCTCCGGCGGATCCGCTGGCAAATCCCTTGAGAGTTCGATGGGCGCGGTGTATACTGGGTGGGAACTGAAATCCCACACAGGGCCAAAATGCAAGTCCTGGCCTAAGATAAGAAAGGAAGCTGATCCAATGCAACGAAAAACCATCTTATGCGCCGCTGCTGTCGCTGTGGTGTTGACGTCCGCGGCCTCCGCAGATACGTGGAACAAGAAAACCAAGGTGACTTTCAACGTTCCGGTGCAAGTGCCCGGCGCCTCGCTCAGTGCTGGTACCTACGTTTTCCGGCTGCTGGATTCTGAATCCGACCGCCACATCGTCCAGGTGACGAACCTCCGTGGGAATCACGTTTACGCGACCATTCTTGCCGTTCCCGATTACCGGCTGAATGCCACCAGCAAGACGGTGATGTACTTCAGTGAACAGGGGAAGGGCGCTCCCGTGCCGGTCAAGTCGTGGTTCTATCCGGGCGACAATTTTGGCCAGCGCTTCGTGTATTCCAAGGCAAAGGCTCAGGAGATCGCGGCCGCTGTCGCGCAGCCTGTTCCCGCTTTTGAAGCGCCGGCTCCGCCGAAGGCCGATGCCACACCCGCCGAAGTGCTGAAGAGTGTCGAGCGCGTCGTGATCGTGCAGCCCTCGAAGGCTGAAACTCCCTACCAAGTTGCACAACTGGAGAAACATGATGCCCTGGACACCGCCGGTGTTGATGGCGAGCCGGTAAAGGAAGAAGCCGCTCCGGTGGCGGTTGCTGCTGCTCGCGCTGCTGCTGCCGCTCCTGCTGTTGCTGCCGATCCTGCTCCGCAGGGGCTGCCCAAGTCGTCTTCACCGATCCACCTGATGGCGGGCCTGGGCGGATTGGTCCTGGGAGCCTCGGCTGTCAGCCGTTATCTGAGCCGCCGCTTGCGGTAGACGCATGCCGGTCACTGGCTGGTTGGGCGAGCCGTTCGAAGCCGGCTCGCCCGGTGGTCGCCTATGAAGGTCAGATTGCGCGGAAGTGTGGCACGGAGAGTCGGTTCGGCTCTTTATGGCGTGCATCTGTGCCTGCTGGTGGCGGGGCTTTTTCTTGTCGGATGGCCGATATTCGTGACCGTGGAGTCCGAATTCGCGCAGTGGTCGGGATCTCGCCAGCTTGAACGAAACGCGGCCTCCGTACACGCTGCCGGCAAAGCTACTGCAAGCTCAGATCGCCACCCGGCTGACGCCATCGCGCCCGGAGCGCGCTCCCGGCCAGGAAATCCGTCCCGGCCAGCGGCCGGCTCCGTGTTGGCGAAACTCGAAATCGACCGGCTGGGGCTCTCCCTGGTCCTCCTCGAGGGCACGGATGCCAGAACGCTGGACAAGAGTATTGGCCACGTGAAGAACACGGCCCTTCCCGGCGAGATGGGGAACATCGGTATCGCCGGACACCGCAATGCCCATTTCAAGAAACTGGAACGGATACGCCGCGGCGATGTGATCAAACTCCGAACGGGCGCCGAGGAGTTCCGCTATGCAGTCGAGTGGGTCCGCTTGGTCACTCCGGACGACATCTATGTGCTGGACCCAACTCATGGTCCCGCGGTCACGCTGATTACCTGCTTCCCGTTCCAGTACGTCGGAAGCGCGCCCCAGCGCTTCATTGTCCGCGCGCTTCCCGACGCCGAAACTCGCGAGAAACTCGCCGGGCGGGCGAGCGTAGCAAGGCGCCAATAGGCGCTCCTCATGAGTGCGCGCGACAACGCCCTTTCGCTCTCCCTGATCCTCCTCTCGACCGCCTGTCTCCCCACCGGTTGGGCCCAATCGGCCGGCTCACAGGATCCCGGAGACGTTACCATTTCCGTCGACGTGCGGCGAGTGGTTCTCTACGCGACCGTGCGCGAGAACAAAGCAGGCTCTTTTGTCGGCGACCTCAAGCAGGAACACTACACGGTGAAAGATAACGGCCGGGTTCAGGAAATCCGGCAGTTCAAACGCGAGGATGTTCCGGTGGCCATCGGCCTCATCATTGACAACAGCCAGAGCATGATGAATAAGCGAAGCCAGATTATCGCCGCAGCCAAAGCGTTCATCCGAACCAGCAACCCCCAGGATCAAATGTTCGTGGTGCACTTCAACGACGACATCCGGTTCGCTCTGCCGCCGAAGACCCCCTTCACTTCCGACCACGCTGCGCTGGAACGCGCGCTGGAGCGTATCACCACCGAGGGCAAGACCGCTCTCTATGATGCGATCCACGCCGGCTTGCGCCGCTTGCAGGAGTCGAAGCTTACCAAGAAGGCGCTGGTAGTCATCAGCGATGGCGGCGATAATGCCAGCCGCAGGCGGTTCCAGGACGTGGTGAAAGCGGCCGGCATCTCCGGTGCCCTGCTCTACGGCATCGGCATCTACGATCCCATGGACGGAGACGCCAATCCCGGGGTCGTTCGCCGCCTGGCTAGCGAGACGGGCGGCGAATCTTTCTTCCCGCAGAAGGTGGACGAGGTGGCCGGCCTCTGCGAGTCGATCGCCCGCGATTTGCGTAACCAGTACATGCTTGTTTATGCGCCGGGCGACGGGCCGCAGGACGCTTCGTTTCACAAAGTCAAAGTTACCGTCAAAGATCCCAAGCATCGGCGCCTGACCGTGCGGACCAGAACGGGTTACTACGGTCCAGCCGCCGAACGCGGCTTCTGGGAGAAACTCCAATGACGAGATGGAACGCTCGATTCGCGGTCCTGCTCTTACCGGGTTTGCTGCTCTGGGCCGCGGACTCGCGGGATCTTGCGACCCTGTCGGATCAGGAGAAGGAGCAGTTTCTCGCAGGTGCGCGCATCGTTTCGGTCGCGGACATCAACCACGGCGTCACCAAGCCCTTGAGAGCCAAACTCATGAGGGACCAACTGACCCATGACGCCCAAATCCAGCGTATCGACAAGGAGCTGCCCGACTTCTTCGGCAGCGACGGCGCCCGCGTTCCGATGCGTGATTCCTGGCGATTCAACGTGGCCGCCTACAAGATCGACCGGCTGCTCGGCTTGAACATGACGCCCGTCACCGTAGCGCGGCGATACCAGGGAAAACCAGCGGCCTTCACCTGGTGGGTCGACCACGTAGCGATGGAGGAGGTAGAACGACGACGCAAGGAGCTGGAGCCTCCCGATAAGGAAGCCTTTCAGCGCCAAATGGAGGTCGGCCGCGTGTTCGATGAACTAATCATCAACATCGACCGGAACCTTGGCAATCTGCTGATTACGGATGATTGGAAGGTAGTGCTGATCGATCACACGCGGGCTTTCACTCCGTACTCCGGAATCCGCAACCCGGCCAATCTGAGCCGATGCAGCCGGCGCCTGTTGGAAGCGATGAAGCGACTGAGCGAAGGTGAGGTTTCGAATGCCGTGGGGGGAAACCTGACCCCGGAGGAGATCAAGGCGCTTCTAGCTCGCCGCGACAAGATAGTTGAGTTCTTTGTACGGCGGGCGGCCGAAAAGGGTGAAGACGCTGTCTTACTCCCCTAGAAGCGTCTCGTCGTCGACGTGAGCGCGCCACGTTCTCATCCGGAGAGCGGCCTCCCAACCGTGCTGTCCGCGCCAACCTCCTACAAGCCGACCAGGCGGGCGATCCTGACGTCTCTCTCGCTGGCCGGTCTTTTCGCCCAGCAGCGGCCTCGGGACCAATGGGACGGCGTATCGCGCGTTGTCGCCGTCGGCGATGTGCATGGGGACTGCGATGCGTTCGTCAAAACGCTCCGGATGGCCGGCATCCTCGACAGCAACGCGGAGTGGAGCGGAGGACGCGCTCACCTGGTCCAGACCGGCGACGTTCCGGCGCGGGGCCCCCAAACACGCCAGGTTCTCGATCTTCTAATCGCGCTGGAGAAGCAATCGGCCGCCGCCGGGGGACGCGTCCATGCCCTCATTGGAAACCATGACGCGATGCCGATGTATGGTGATATGCGGAGTCTCACTCCGGAGGAGTACGCCGAGTTCCGGACGCCGGCCTCCGAGGATCTCCTGCGGGACGCATGGCAGAAAGAATTGGCCGGCCTGCATGCCGGCGGTGGCGGTCCTGCCAAAGCGGATGATGTGGAGGGGCGCCGGCAGCGTTGGCTGCAGGAACACCCTCCGGGCTTCGTGGAACTGCGGCGCGCGTTTGAGCCGAGCGGTCCCTACGGCTCGTGGATCCGTTCCCACAACGCCGTCATCCTCGTAAACGGCACGCTCTTCCTTCACGGCGGCATATCGCCCGCGCTGTTGGCGATGTCCATCGGCGAGATCAACCAGACAATACGCCGGGAGCTGTCAGATCCATCCAAGCTCCTACCGGGGCTGACGACACGAGTGGATGGCCCTCTGTGGTATCGCGGATTCGCCGAGGGTGAGGAACGCAGACTGACTCCGCACGTGAACGCGGTACTGCGGGCCTTCACAGCCCGGCGCGTCGTAATAGGTCACACCGTGACTCGTTCCGCCATTCTCCCCCGGTTTGGCTCCCGAGTTGTCAATATCGATCTAGGGCTGTCCCGCTTCTACGGGCGGCCGCCTGCCTGTCTTGTGATCGACGGGGATAAGACAACGGTTCTTCACGCCGGTAAGACTATTTCTCTCCCGGGCCCGGAGCCGGCGCAACGCCTGGAGTATCTCCGCGCTGTCGCCGCGGCCGACCCGGAACCATCGGTGATCCAAAAACTGATTGGCGGTCTCCAGGAAGAGCTGGCTCGATGACGATACCCCGCATTCTTGACCGAGTGGCGTATCACCGAAGCCGTCGCGCCGCAGCGTCCGGTCCTGCTGGTCGAGGTGCTCCGCGTGGTGATTGCTTTACGCTTTCAATTCTGGAAACCACAGCCGCCGGGCGGTCTCGCCGACAATCAGCCGCCGCGCTTCGGTTTTGAGGGGCAGCACTTCCGTGAAGATGCGGAGCTGTTCCGAGTAAGTAATCTTCGGCGTCCACAAATCATTCGGGAAGCAACTGGTCCAGACGCAGCGCTCCGGCCCGTAGGCATCGATGATTTTGAGGCACGGCTGGTGGAGATCTTCGCACGGGAAATTGCGGGCGGTGCCGGTTCCGATGAAATCGAGCTTTGGATAGAGATTCCGGAAGGAAGACAACTTGAGGACAGCCTCGAGGCTGGGCGCGAGCAGAGGTCCGGGCTTCAGGTCCAGGCAATGGCAGAAGCCCACCGTCATGTGGGGGAACTCCGGCAGCAGTTTGGTGGCGCTCGGAACCATGTCGAGCCGCATGAGGAAAAGGTCGATGGTGAGGCCCTCCGCCGCCGCCATCCTCCACAGGTCGCGCACGCCCGGATCGTCAAAACCGGTTTTGCGCGACGGCGACGGCACGCTCCGCAAGGAAGCAACGCCGTACTCGCGCGCGAATTGCCGGAGCAGGCCGGGGCTGTGCGGATCGTCGGGATCGAGCGTACACACGCCCCGCAGCCAGCTCCGATTCGATTTTGTGCTGTCGCACAAATACCGGTTGTCATATCCGTAAAACGACACGGTCTGGATGGCGCGCACCGCCCGCACGCCGTTAGCCTGGCTCACGCGGCGCAAATCTTCAACAGAAGCCTTGCCGCCCGGCGGACGCAGCGGGCCGTCTTTGGGTTGATACCGCTTCTCGTCCGGAGACACGATGTGAGCGTGGCAGTCGATGATGAGCATCTACTTGTTCCGTGCGGCCCAGCCGCTTCCTGACATGGGCGTCGTCAGGAGAGTACCTCCAGAATCTTATCGACGTCGTGATCGTTGTTGTAGACCGAGACGGAGAATCGCACATGATTGCCGAAGCGGCCTACGGTCAGGGCCGAGTTGGGCCCCGTGATGGAGATTTTGGCGCGGCCGGTCCGGTTGGCCTCGCGAATCTTGTTCCGGGTGGCTTCGATGTCGTGCGAAATGAAGGTAATGATCGGCGTCTCCGTGTTCGCGGGCGTGATGCAAGTATACCCAAGCGGCGGCAGCTCCTGGCGCAACCGGTTCACCAAGGGCCGGACGCGGTTGCGGATGTTGGGAATGCCGAGGCTCTCGATGTACTTGAAGGATTCGAACTGCGCGGCGTACGTGATCACCGAAGGCGTGCCGCACTCCATGGTTCCAATGCCTTTGGTTGGATGATTCACGAATTCCGGTTCGCCGGGATGGGGGTTTTTGGCCCACGGGCGGTAGTTGAAGTCCGGATGCCCGTCGAACAGAGTGCCCTTCACCACCGGACCGATGAGTTCTTCGCGCACGTAGAGGAACCCGAAACCGTGCTCTCCCATCAGCCACTTGTACATGGCGCAGGACGCCATATCGATGCCCGTGGCTTTCACGTCGATGGGGATAGCGCCGCAGCCCTGGATGATGTCGGTGTACAGGTAAGCGCCATGAGAGTGGGCGAGATCACTGAGCGCCTTGGCCTGTTCCAGGTGACCGTTGACCGAGGAGACCAGCGAAACGGCGATCAGCTTTGTCTTGCGATCCACGGCGCGCGCCATATCGCCGAGATCGATGTTCCAGTCGCGATGTTTGACGATGCGGACGTCGAGGCCGGTCAGCTTCCGGCGCGTCAGGTAGTCGGAGATGGATTCCGAATAGTGCAGATCGTTGGTGACGACGTTGCCTCCGCGGAGATCCATTCCGTTGACCAGCGTATTTTCGCCGATCGTGGTGCTGCCGGTGAAGGCGATCTCGCCAGGCTTGGCGTTGATGAGCTTGGCGTACATCGCCTTGACCTGCAGGAAACCTTCTTCCCAGAAGTCGTGCAGACCCTCGGTCCAGCCATTGCACATGAAGTCCATATAGCGCTGCATGCCGCGCACGGCGTGCAGTCCGAGGGGATGCTGCGCGGCGGCATTGAAGTAGGTCTCTTTAAAGGCGCGCGGAAAATTCTTCCGCACTTCTGCAAAGTCGGGCACGGCTGCGGCGGCCGGGGCGGCTGCGGCCAGCGTGCCCACGCCGGCCAGGAATTCACGTCGGTTCATCTGCGGACCTCTCCCTATAACCTACCAGCAGTGGATCGCCAGGTGCA
>JBGOUJ010000087.1:0-18044 GCA_041477005.1 Terriglobia bacterium
AAATGGAAGTCGTAGGCCGCAACACCTCCGGCGACCTGCCCACGCCCGACACCTGCACCAGCGCCCAAGAGATCGTCGCTTTCCAGCGCTTAGTAAAAATGGTACCCATCTCGGAGAACGTGACCCGCTACGCCGTCGAGCTGTTCCGCGCCACCCGCCCCCACGAGGCGAGCGCCCCCGAGGCGATCAAGAAGTACGTCAACTACGGCGCGAGCGTTCGCGCCACGCAGTTCCTGGTGCTGGCGGCCAAGGCCCGCGCCCTCAGCCGGGGCAACTATCACGTCGGCTACGAGGACCTCCGCACCCTGGTGCTACCCGTCCTCCGGCACCGCGTGCTGACCAACTTCCACGCCGAATCCGACGCGGTGAGCGTGGACGACATCCTGCGCAAGCTGCTGGAAGCGTTTCCGGCGCCAACGAACTAAAGAAATTGAGAAATGGAGGAATTGAGAAATTGAGAAATGAAGATCCGAGCCTCCCGGCAGCGAACAAGCCGCCGGACGCAGCTTCCCAATTCCTGAAACCCGGGCTGCGGAATCCTCCCCGGGCAATTTCTCAACTCCCACCCCCTGGGCCCCGAGCAGTCAGGAAAGGGCCGCGCGAGCAATTTTCCAATTCCTCAATTTCTCAATTTCTCAATTCCTAACGTGCCTGCCCAACGCCTTCTCGATCCACTGGTCCTCGCCCGCATCTCGACCATCGAGCTGGTCGCGAAGACGGTGGTCGAAGGCTTCGTGGCCGGCATGCACCGGTCGCCCTATTTCGGCTTCAGCCAGGAGTTCGCCGAGTACCGCCCCTACGTTCCCGGCGACGACCCGCGCTTCGTGGACTGGAACGTCTTCGCCCGCACCGAGCGAACCTACCTCAAGCGCTATCTGGGCGAGACCAACACCGCCTTGGTCCTGCTGTTCGACGCCAGCAATTCCATGGGCTATGGCTCGACCGGCGTGACCAAGATCGAGTATGCGAGGTATCTGGCTGCCTCGCTCACCTACCTGGCCCTGCACCAGCACGACGCCGTCAGTTTGATCGTGTTCGACGAGAAGGTCCGCCGCTTCATTCCGCCTTCGACCCGCCCCGGCCAGTTGCACGGCATCCTGCACGCCATCGAGCACGCCGAGCCGGCGGCCCGCACCAATGTCGACCAGCCCTTCGAGCACTTCCAGCAGTTCCACACGCGCCGCGGCCTGATCGCCGTGATTTCCGATTTCTGGGAACAGCCGGAGCGAATCCTCAAGGCCGTCCGCCCGCTCTGTTATCGCGGCAACGACATCATCCTGTTCCACATCCTCGACCCCGCCGAGCTCGCGCCCAAGTTTGGTGACGCCACGCTGCTCGAAGACATGGAAACGGGCGAGCGGATGGAAGTCGCCCCCGAATACGCTCGTGGCGAATACCGCCGCCGGATCCAGTCCCACATCGACGAGCTGGGCCGCGCCGCCCGTGGCGCCGGCGCCGACTATCTGCTCCTCGACACCTCCCGCCCCCTGGACACGGCGCTGAAAGAATACCTCCTGTTCCGCCAGAAGAAGATGTAGCGGGAGAGCAGCCATCAGCCATCAGCTATCAGCCATCAGCACCCGGCTGACACCGTGCTCAACGGCTGTCACCTGGCACCTGGCACCTGACACCTGCCTTACAGCGGCACCGCGTTCTTCTCGATGTAGCCTTCCACTTCCGACTCGTCAGGCGGGAGATAGTGAAAGTACTCGGCGTATTGCAGCCCGTGCGCCTCGCCGCGCGTGCGGTCCCGGCCCAGGGCGAATTGCTTCGTGTATTGCCGGTTGGCCGTGTCGTCGTCGTTGCCGAGGAGCGGCAGCTTGCGGCCCTGCGTCGCCAGCCTCTGGCGTAGTCGCGCCCCGATACTTCCCGCCGGCCCCTGCGTGACGTTGGCCGTGTTGGCGTAGACCTTCTGGTCGATGTAAGGCCCGATATCGACCACCCGGTTCACCAGTTGCGGCCCGCGCGCGAAATAATATCTCTCTTGCGGGCCGTGCGGCTTGAGTCCTGCCTTGAAGTGCTCCGGATAGTCCCAGGAAGAGCCGGCGATGGCGGCCGCCCACTCCACGGCCCGGGCAGTGACGTAGTGATCGGGGTTGCGCTCGTAGAGCGCCGAGGGATCATAGACCAGCACGGTATCCACTTTCAGCAGCCGGAAAAGGAATGCCAGCCGCGCCCGCATCTCCAGGATCGGCCAGCCGTCCATGTTGTGGTTCGGGTAGTTCAGGAAATAGGTTTCCTGCAGGCCCAGCCGCCGGGCCACCTCTTTGGTGTCCTGCTCGTTCTTGAGAACGATCTCGCCGATAGACGCCCCCGAGCCGGCCATCGAGTCGTTGGACATGGTGATGAGGACGCCGGTGTAGCCCTCGTCGAGCAGCTTGAGCACCGTCCCGCCGGCAAAGATCGGGATGTCGTCGCAGTGCGGCTGGATCGCCGCCAGGACTTTTCCCTTGTGCGGCTTGCCCGGCTGCGGCCGCTCGATCGTGACCTCGACCGAGTAGGAGACACTGCCCGTCCCCCCGGCCTCAGCCTCGTGCTGTCTCTGCGCCGCGGCAGCCCCCTGGCCCGCCAGCATCCCCGCCGAAAGCGATCCTCCGAGGAAATCTCTTCTGTGCATGATTTGGCCCTCCCATCTGGAATAGCCATTCTAACCGACCGTTGACGGAGCGGCTGAGCTGGAGTTTCATCCGGTATGCAGCGTAGGCCGACTAACGAGGCGCTGCAATCGACGACCGGCGCCGGGGCCAGCCGGGGCCCGTTTGAGACGTTACCTGGCGCCGCTCGCGGCTGAGCGCCCGAGCCGTTAGACCGACCGGTGGGGGCGATGAAAAGGCTCCGAAGGTCGATGGCACAGCGGAGACGCCCAGCGCGCTGAGGAAGCCCTTTGCTTTCGGCCTCTGCGTGCTCCGCGTCTCTGCGGTGGATCCAGCGGGGCTTTGAGCATCGCGGTAGGATATAGCTTGACGAAGTGAATGGCATCGTCCGTCGTTTGACCGCGAGCAGTGCCTGGGTCCCATTTCCGAGAGCCCACGGTGGACCCAGCCGTCTCCCGAGCTGGGCCGGCAGATCAAGGGCCGGTCTAACCGGGCGCTGCGACCGACGAGCGCGGCCCAGCCGGGCGATGCGGATTCGAGGTGTTATCTGGCGCCGCTCGCGGCTGAGCGCCCGAATCGTTAAGACGACCTGTACATTACGGAGGAGCTCCTTCAGGAGTCCAGTCAGGCTGCGAGCCAATTCGTGAGATCCACGCGGAGGCGAATCCTGCCCCCGCGAGGGCTAACCAGGCGCTGCAGCCGGCCGCCTTCGGCCGCGGCTGAGCGCCGGCTGCGGCCGTGTCAGGAGTTTTCTCCAGAATTTGTTGTCGCGAAAACCCTTCGACCTTCGCACATACAGAGAGGAGGCATTATGTCACTTTCAGTCGCCCGTCGAGAATTCCTGAAGCTGGCCGGCGCGGCCGCCATAGCGCAGCGAATTCCAGCCGCTGACAAAGCCGTTCGAGTGGGCATGGTCGGCGTCGGCCACCGCGGGACGGCGCACGTGAAGAACCTTCTCGATCTTCCCGGTGTGGAGATCCCGGCGATTTGCGATATCAACGAGGCTAATTTGAGCAACTCGCAGGCGCTCGTCGAGAAGGCCGGCCACAAACGGCCGGAGGGGTATTCCAGCGGTCTCGAAGATTTCCGGCGCATGGTCGCCCGTTCTGATCTGGATGCCGTGATCACGGCGACGCCCTGGGAATGGCACGCACGGGTGTGCGTGGCGGCAATGAAAGCGGGCAAATACGCAGCCACCGAAGTCCCGGCCGCCATCACCGTCGAAGAATGCTGGGACCTGGTGAACACCTCGGAGCAAACCGGTATGCCTTGCATGATACTGGAGAACGTCTGCTACTTCCGCAACGTCCTGATGGTCATGCAAATGATCCAGCAGGGGGTTTTCGGCGAGCTGATTCACTGCGAAGGAGGCTACCAGCACGACATCCGAGGCGGAACCCTGCGCGACGGCGAGCTGCACTGGCGCACCATGCATGCCGTGAAGCGCAACGCGAACTTGTACCCCACCCATCCCATCGGGCCGATCGCCTGGTGGACCGGCATCAACCGTGGCGACCGCTTCACCTATTTGGTCTCGATGAGCGGCAAGTCCCGGGGCATGAACCATTACGTCGCCAAAAATTACGGCCCCGACCATCCGAACGCCAAGCGTCCTTTTGCCCGAGGGGACGTCAACACCAGCCTGATCAAGACCGAGAACGGGCTGACCGTCACGCTCTATCACGACACGCAGTTGCCCCGGCCCTACGACCTGATTCTCCGGGTGCAGGGGACCGATGCCATCTACTCCGGAACGCTGGACAAGATCTACGTCGAGGGGCGCAGCCCGAAACTGCACACGTGGGAAGATTTGGATGACTACTACAAGCAGTACGAGCACCCCATCTGGAAGGCCCTGGGGCAGACCGCGAAGAATTACGGCCACAGCGGCGGGGACTACATGGAGCTGCACCAGTTCCTGCAAGCCGTGCGGCGCAAGACACAAACACCGATCGACGTATACGACACGGCCACCTGGAGCGTGATCACGCCGCTGACGGAGCAGTCGGTAGCATCGAGGAGCGCGGCGGTCGATTTCCCGGACTTTACCCGGGGCAAATGGAAGAAGCCGAGAAAAATCGAGTTCGCGCTTTGATCGGACGCCCATCAACCCGACCCCCGGCAGGGCTGAGTGCATCACTACGGACCGCGACGCGGCGCAGAGCCATTCTCCGACGCCTCATTTCCATCCGTTCCTTGTCGCGAAAACCGTTCGACCTTCGCACATACAGAGAGGAGGCATTATGTCAGTCGCCCGTAGAGAACTCTTGAAGCTGGCCGGCGCGGCCGCCATAGCACAACGAATTCCAGCCGCCGACAAAGCTGTTCGAGTGGGCATGGTGGGGGTCGGCAACCGCGGCACGTACCTGGTGAAGTGCCTCCTCGACCTGCCCGGCGTGGAGATCCCGGCGATTTGCGACATCAACGAGGATCACCTGAGCAACGCGCAGGGCCTGGTCGAGAAGGCCGGTCGCAAGCGGCCGGAAGGGTACTCGGCCGGTCTCGAGGACTTCCGCCGGATGGTCGCCCGTTCGGATCTGAACGCCGTGATCACGGCGACACCCTGGGAATGGCACACCCCGGTGTGCGTGGCCGCCATGAAAGCGGGCAAATACGCGGCCACCGAGGTGCCGGCGGCCATCACCGTGCAAGAATGCTGGGACCTGGTGAACACCTCGGAGCAAACCGGTATGCCCTGCATGATTCTCGAAAACACAGCCCATCGCCGCAACGTCCTGATGGTGCTGCAAATGATCCAGCAGGGGGTTTTCGGCGAGCTCATTCACTGCGAGGCCGGGTACCAGCACGACATCCGAGGGGGAACCCTGCGGGACGGCGAGCTGCACTGGCGCACCATGCATGCCGTGAGACGCAACGCCAACCTGTACCCCACGCATCCCATCGGACCGATCGCCTGGTGGATCGGCATCAACCGCGGCGACCGCTTCACCTACCTGGTGTCGATGAGCAGCAAGTCCCGTGGCTTGAACCATTACGTCGCCAAGAATTACGGCCCCGACCACCCCAACGCCAAGCGCACGTACGCCCGCGGCGACGTCAACACCAGTCTGCTCAAGACGGAGAACGGGTTGACCGTCACGTTGTATCACGACACGCAGTTGCCCCGGCCCTACGACCTGATCCTCCGGGTGCAGGGCACTGATGCCATCTACTCCGGAACACTGGACAAGATCTACATCGAGGGGCGCAGCCCGCAACTGCACACCTGGGAGGATACCGACCGTTACTACGAGCAGTATGAGCATCCCGTCTGGAGGGCGCTGGGCGAGACCGCCAAAAAGTACGGGCACGGCGGCGCGGACTACATAGAGCTGCACCTGTTCCTGCGGGCGGTTCGGAACAAAACGCAGACCCACATTGATGTATACGACGCGGCCACCTGGAGTGTCATTACGCCGCTAACCGAGCAGTCGGTAGCATCGAAGAGCGCGGCGGTCGATTTCCCGGACTTCACGCGAGGTAAATGGAAGACCCCGAGAAAGGTCGACTTCACGCTCTGATCGGATACGCACCCAGCTTCAAACACCCGGCCCCCACCCGCCTTGTTTCTCTCGGCCGGGCATCACGACCAGATCCGCCGGCTTGCCGGCCTCGAGCCGGGCCGCCCGCCGGAAGCGTGCCGCACTTCAGTCGCGAAACAGCGCCCTGGCTGATCGCGTAAGGTCCCGTCGCCAGGGAAGCCGAGACTACCGGCAGCCCACGTCCGAAACGACCGCGTGCTGACAAGCTCAGAACATCAATTTCAGTGCGAACTGCAGAATGCGGGGGTCGAGTGCGCTGGTGAGGCGGCCGTAAGTGCCGGAAGTCAGGCTGTCGCTTCGCGGCCCGGCGAAGTTCGGCCGGTTGAAGAGATTAAACGCTTCCGCCCGAAACTGCAGCCTCGACTCCCGGTACAGAATAAAGTCTTTGGCCAGCGAGAAATCCACGTTCGCCAGCCCCGGGCCGATAATGATGTTGCGGCCGGAGGTACCAAAAGTACCTAAGGCGTTCTGGGCAAAGGCCTTGGTGTTAAACCATTCGAGCACTGGATCCCGATTCGGGTCCTGCCGGGCGCTCCGGCTGGTATTCCCGATTAAATCCGAACGGTCGGCGCCCACGCCGGAGCGTGAATTATCGAGGCCGCTATTGACGCTGTACGGCGCCCCCGATTGCAGCGAGAGCACTCCACTGGTCATCCACCCGCCCAAGAGATGCTGCACCAGCGCCGACTGGCTGGCCGGTCGAGGCAACTGCCACAGCCCCGAGGTCACAAACCGCTGCGCATGCTGAAAGTCGGACGGCCCGCGATTGAAGGCAAAGTTGAATGGGTTGGCATAGCTGGGCCATAAGGTGCCCGCGCCGGAACCCTGGTCAATGGATTTAGCCCACGTATAGTTGGAAAAGATTGTAAAGCCATGACTGAAGCGCTTGTCCATGGAAACCTGCATCGAGTTGAAGCTTGAATTTCCGGTGCTGTCCAGCACCGTAATGTTTTGGAACGCCGGCCCATACGGCCTCCGGCTCAAGGTGTTCGCCGTGGTGGACTGGCCGGGGATATAAATCGCGGGATTTTCCTCCCACCCTTGCATCAAGTGGGTGCCCTTCGAGCCTGCGTAGGCAAGCCGCACCACCCAGTCGCGATGGACTTCTCGCTCGACGGTGAGGTGGAAGCTCTGAATATATGCGGTTTTGAACTTGTTCGGCCAGGTCGCTGCAATCAGGCTTTGCGGGAAGAAGACGTCGCGCGGAGGCGGGAAAGGCAGCGGGAATGGGCTATTACCGGCATAGGGGTCGCTGAGCGGGCCGGGCGGCGGGACCAACGCCACGCGCGTTCCATAAGGCGCTCCGGTCTCGAATATGTTCGTGATGGCGCTTTCCGGAGACGCATCGTAAAACACGCCGTAAGCGCCTCGCACGCTGGTGCGGGCATTGCCGAAGGGCGCCCAGGCGAAGCCTACCCGCGGGGCAATGTTACTGTAGTCAACCGGGGTTCCTCCTCTGGGCACTCCCGGATCGCCGACAAAGAGGAGGCCGGGCGGGGCGTTGGTATAGACCCGGCTTTGGGAACCAGGCCGGAAGAGGGCGGTTCGGTTGCCGTCATCCACGTATGGGATGAACGGCTCGTAACGAACCCCCAAGTTCACCGTTAGCCTGGGCGTGACGCGGATGTTGTCCTGCACAAAAGCCACGTAAGTGGGAAAGTGCTGGTCCGCCTTCTCTCCGAACGCGCTCTGCTGCAACTGCGATGACAACCCGAGGAAAAAGTCAGACACGCCGTAGCCGCTGTAATTGCCCGCGAACGTCATGGAAGGGTTCAGCAGGTAGGAATAACTCTTGTGCAGCCACTGGTATCGGTACTCAAACCCCAGGCTGATTTCGTGCCGCCCCGCCGTCCAACGAAGCGTGTCCGCTGCGGTGTAGTCATTGGGCGATGTAATGCTGTTTCCACCGGCCGAGGCGGTAAAGGCTCCGTTCACGCTCAAATTGAAAACGTGGGTTTCGCTGCGGACGTTTTTCATCCCCAGGTCTCCAAAGTTAGTGAGCCAGGCCTCCTGGCCCGTCGACGTCCTGCGATTGAGCGAAAACTGCGCCTGATTCAGCAAGGTCGGACTGAAGATGTGCGTTTCACTGAGCGACAGGTTGTGGTTGGGAATGGTCAGCTCGTTGACTACGGCAAAGACCAGCGGCGAGGCAAACGGCGGCACATGATAGTAATTGTAGAGATACCGGCCTGTGACCGTGTCTTTCGAGCTGGGGTTGTGGTCGATCCTCAGGACGACCTGCCGCCCTGAATTGGTGTTGGGCACCGTGTAATTCAGCAAGCCAGTGTCGGCCTGGGTAGGTAGTGGCAACAGCTTCTCGATCACATTCCGGGCGACCGCGTCCTCCCGTGAACTCGGGATCCGATTTCCGGGGAAGGCCTGGTTGTTCAAAGGATCAATGACAGCCTGGCTGCGCGCGGAGAAATCGCCGATGCGCTGGGCGGCGGTCGGCACGACCGTGATGTTGCCGGAAGGGGTCTGCACCTGGCGGGTCTCCTGCTCGGAGAAAAAGAAGAACGTCCGGTCCTTGCCGTTGTAAACGCGCGGGATGTACACCGGCCCGCCCACGGTTCCGCCGAACTGGTTCCGCTTCAGCCCGTCGGTTTGCGTGGCGAAAAAGTTGCGTGCATTGGTGTTCGCATTGCGGAGGAACTCGAACAGGCTCCCGTGGACCGCATTGGTCCCGGAGCGCGTTACGGCATTGACGATGGCGCCGGCGCTACGGCCGAATTCGGCGCTGAAGTTGTTCGTTTGCACGCTGAATTCCTGGAGCGCGTCGGGGTTGGGGAAGGCCAACGCCACGTTGGTATACGTGTCGTTATGAGAAGCGCCATCCAGAGCGTAATTGACCATGTTGCCGCGGGCCCCATTGGCGGCAAATCCGGGCTGCACGATGTTCGGCGCCGAGCTTCCCTGCCGCAGACCGCTGGTGTCATTGGTCCCGTAGATCCCAGGCACCAAAGCGACAAGCTGCGTAGCATCACGGCCGTTCAGAGGCAGCTCGCGGATCCGCCGCTCGTCGACCACTGACTTTAGAGTCGCGGTCTGAAGATCTACGGTCGAGACGTTGGCGGTCACCTCCACGCTTTCCGAGACCAGGCCCACCTCCATCACGAAGTCGATGCGAGCCGCCTGGTCCACTTCGAGAGTCATTCCCGTCCGCGTGATCGGCCGGAAGCCGTCCTTGTGAACCGACACGCGATATTTGCCGGGCGGCAGAATCGGGACGCTGTAATAGCCCAATTCGTTGGAGTTCGTTTCTCGCCTGATTCCGGTCTCCTCATTGTTCACCGCGATCTCCGCTCCCGGAATCACGGCGCCGGTGGGATCAGTGACTCTGCCGGCGATCTGAGCTGTTTGCTGCGCGAGAGCGACAGGAGCGCCTGCGAGCCAGACCCCTGCCGCCAAAGTAAGAAGAACTACACACCTTTTGCTCATATTTACCCCCGAAGCTCTTTCAAGGCTGACTGGCGCTAACCTGGACGCCAGCCCCCCTGCGCACCACCCGTCGTTTGGCCGGGTGTTCTGACTTCTGGCTCTCGACTTCTGTCTTCCAGTTTAATCGGGCCGCTGCGCTGATGATAACATCTCCGGACGAAACTCTTTTCCCACCAACTGCGCCTCCAGCGCCCGAACATTGCTGTCTAGCCGGGTGAACGCCCCTCGAAGTTCCCCAGCGGCCAAATCGACCGGCTTCCCATTCAGGCCGGCTCCTGCAAACAGCGCCTGCACCAATCCATCCATTTTCTGGATCGTGTCGAAGACGGCAAGCGCGCCGGCGCTCCAGGTCAGATCCGATGAATCTTCCCCGGCTGTTGGCGGCATCGACTCGCCGGCCACCAGGGCCAATACCGGTTCCAGTAGACGCTGTGTGCGGTCGGACCTCGCTCGCAAGGCCGTCAGGTGATCCCGGAGCATGGCTTCCAGCAACCACCTGGATTGCGGGCGCAGCAGTGCCTCCTGCTTACCTCCGTAGCGCTCGGCCAGGCGGCGCAGGGCCCAAGCGTGCGCCAGGGCCTTATCCGAAGCCGAGGCTGCTTCATTTGTGAGTTCCGTGATCTGCCGCCCCCTACCGCCGTTCTTGGGATCTCCACGGTCTCGAAAAAATCGCTCCAACTGATCCTGAATGGGGAGAGCGCTCGCGGAAGTGTGGGTCACTTGCCGGGTTGGGACGGCCGGCGAGAGCACCTCAACTGCCGCCTCTTCGACCGTCCGGAGATCGACTCGCACCCAAGAGGCCGATTTCAGTTGCGCCAGCGAGTTGAGCAGTTCCGCCTTGCGTTCCGGGGCAGTGGCCAGCCCGCGAACTTGGATGTAACCGGCAGCGTCCCGGGCAACTTCAATGGGTTCTCCCAGGCAGGCTCCGGCGCGATGCAGCACATAATAAGCGTCGATTTCGGCCGTCTCCAGCGCTGCTGGGTCTGTGTGGGCCTCCGCGACTGTGGGCGTGCTGGGTGGCCTGGCAATGGCCCCCGAACGGGGGACCGCGGCGCGCACTACCGGCGCGGCCAGGGTAGCGTCGGGCTGGAACACAGTCGGCGTCAATCGTTGCAGCGGCACCGCTTCGTCCCGCTCGACCGCCAGGCACAACTCCACTTCCCGATCGCCATCCGTAAAGCGGATTCGCTCCAGACGCGGCCGGTACGTTCGGATATCCACTTCCAGGACCATCTCAACCCGGAGCCGGGCGTTGGCTCGCTGAGCGGAGAGCCGGATTGCAGGCTCCCCCTCTTCGGACCGAATTCTTTCGGCCCGCAGCATCACGCCGTCTTCATCGAGGAAGACGGCAAGATCCGACGCGAAGGCAATGGGACGCCATCGCCGGCCCTGCAGCCATCGCAGGAACCCAGCTTCGATCTGGTCCACTCCCAGCCCCTCGGGGGACAACTGGGCGAGGGAAACCGCCTTCGCACGTCTCTCGGCTACCGAAACCACGCCCGGCGCCATCCCCGGGTCGTAAGCGAACTCCTGCCCCTGCCGGGGCCTCCAAACCGCGTACTCCAGCCGGCCGCCGTCGTCGCGCCACTGCGAGGCGAAGCGCCCGCCATCCGGCTCCGACCATACATCCAGGCGGCTGCGGCGCCGGCGCTCGACCGGCTTGATTTCAGAAATCTGGACGCGAAAGCTCTGATGGACGGGAAGCGCCACCTGGTGCACGCTGCTCTCAAACTGGCGGACGCCGGCCAGAACTTCGAACGGCTGCGGACTGCGCAGGCGGGGGAAAGCCCAAGTGCCGAGCGCCGCCAGGCAAACCAGCAGGCCGGTGGCTACGGCGATCCAGGCGCGCCTCGAGGCTGTAGGTAGAAGCGTGAGCTGCGGGACAGGCTCCAGGTTCTGCTCCAGCCGCTCCTGCCACGCTGAGAACCGGCGCCTGGCGCCGGCCATCCGATCGGGCCCGGGGAACAGCGGGTTCGCCAGCGCCTTGGCCACGGCTTGCGCCTGCTCTTCGATCTCGGCCAGCCGGGCCCGGCATTCCCAGCACGCCTTCAGATGCTTCTTGACCAGAGCGTCGGCGCGAAGCGAGAGCTCGCCGTCCAGGTGGCCGAGCAGCAGATCGTCACTGCAGTGTTTTTGCAATGGCCTTTTCCAAATCATTCGAGACCGGCTCCCCCATCGACCTTCGGTGCGCCGCTTTTTGAAGTTTTCGCAAAGCCCGTGCGAGCAGGGTGTTCACCGAGTTGGGGCTGATGCCGAGATGAACGCCAATCTCCCGATACTTCATGGCCTGCATCCGCAACAGGATCACTTCCTCTTCGCGCCGGGTCAGTACCGCAAAAAGCCGAGTCGCGTCGTCGCGCTCCATCTCCGGCTCCTGGGGTTGGACCCGCCCGCAAGGCAGCGACTCGATCGCCTCCAGGGACTCGTGCAGAACGCCATCTCGCCGGTGGTGGCGAATCTGCTTGCCGATCTGCCGCCGCACCACGCACAGGGTCCATCCTTTCGGGCTGTCGATTTTCTGCCCCTGGCGCAAGGCGCGATACAGGAGCATAAACGTCTCCTGGGCCAAGTCTTCGGCCGCCTCCAGGCTCCCGCTGCCTCGGTGGGCATACCGCACCAGGGCCGGGTACCAGGACTCGAAGAGCGAGTGCACCAATGCAGATGCTTCCGCCCGCTTCATGTTGTTCTGTTGCCAGGGTTCAGTATATAAAGTGAGCGGGCAGCGGCGCTTTCGCGACAGCCGAAAGAAAAATATTCAGCCTCTCAACCCGGGACACTCCGGAGGGCGCGTGACCGGACCGGGGGAGTTGGGGGAGGAAAGGGCCGGGCTTGCTGATCCAGGGTAGTGCGGTGAGGCGGGGGAAACGCGGGGAAATTAGGGATCGATTGAGGTTTAAGGCGAGAATGCCGCGAATGCGGGGGCGGCGGTTGGGGCTGGCTGAGGGCCCTGGCGTTGACACGGGAGGATGGTCGGTGGTGTAATGCGGTCCGTCATCAGTTCGAGGTGTGCGGCGTGAGTCGGATTCGAGCTGGATGGGCCGTTCGCGGTCGGGTCGTCCGGAACGACTCGGATGCCCGGACAGGAGCCGCGGCACTCTTATGAAGCCGAGACGAATCAACGCCGACAAGCCGCACCTCTGGAAGGCGGATGTCGCCGCCTCGGTTGACCAGTTCAACCAGTGGTTCATGAAGTTCGCTCCCGAAGCGTTTCGGTCGACACGAATCAAGACGACGGAGCACGTCAAGACGGCGCTCCTTGCCACAAACGACCTCCGCAACCTCGACGCGGCGACCCTGCGAGGTAACCCCGGAGCGTTACCGACGCTCCGCATGTGCACGGCTCCGCCCTTGGCAGTAGACCGTTTGATCGGGCTTGCCAAAGCGAGCAAGAATCTCGTCAGCCGAATGGAGAGGGAAAGCTCCCCGCACGAATGCCGGCCGCAGATCTCGACATCGAGTTGAAGGCCCTGTGCCACATCTTGGCGAAACTGTTGGACCGCGACATCTTCCCGTGGCTCGGCGGGAGTCAGAATCCCAACGACCACGAACGTGAACGAGCATCCACAATCGTTGCCGATCGCCTATGCAGCGCAGTCGCCAACCCGATCGTCCGCAACGCCCAAGAGCAGCGGCAGCTCGCACTGATCGGTCAGTACCTGGACAACCGAGGCTATCGGAAGCAGGCGCATCCGGCTGGGAAACCGCTGAAAGACATGGAGCCTGGCACTTACGCGTTTCGGATGAATCTTACCTGTCGGCAGGGCGCTCAAGGTAAACATCCCGGCTGACGTGGTGATTCAGCCCAGAAAGCCCCGCAAGGATCGGCTGCCCATCCTCATCGAAGCCAAGTCGGCGGGCGACTTCACGAACACGAACAAGCGCCGCAAGGAAGAGGCGACGAAGATCCATCAACTCCAGGTGACCTACGGCGCGACGGTGCCGTTCGTCCTGTTTCTCTGCGGCTACTTCGGAAGCGACTATCTGGGCTACGAGGCAGCGGAGGGGTTAGACTGGGTGTGGGAGCACCGCATCGACGACCTTCTCAAGCTGGGGCTGTAGGCTGCATGACGGCGCACTACAACAACCCGGTCGAGGCCCGCCGACAGGCGATCCAGGCCGAGATCGATGCAAGGCGGTCGGGGGCGGAAAGGAACCGCCTCGGCCAGTTCGCCACGCCCAACAGACTCGCGGTCGAGATCGCTCGGTACGTCGCGACGCTCCTTGGCCGCAAGAGAGACGGCATCTGTTTCGCCGACCCGTCGATCGGCACCGGCAGCTTTTTTTCCGCGGCGCTCATGGTGTTCGGGCGAGATCGCATCGCCAGCGCCGTCGGCATCGAACTCGATCCGGCCTTCTGCGACGCGGCCCGCGACCTCTGGGCCGACGCGGGGCTTGAGGTCGTGCGCGGCGACTTTACGCGAATCGTCGCCAGCCCATCCCGTCCGGCCGCCCCGAACCTCATCCTAGCCAACCCACCCTACGTGCGGCACCACCACTTGGAGCGCCAGAACAAGGAGCGCCTGCAAGCGCTGGCGCACCACATGACGGGCGTCGAGGTCAACGGGCTTGCGGGCCTGTACGTCTATTTTCTCCTCCTCGCCACCGCGTGGATGGAGGAGGGCGGCCACGCGGCATGGCTCATCCCGTCGGAGTTCATGGACGTGAACTACGGAGCCGCGCTCAAACGCTTCCTCACCGACCGCGTGATGCTTGTGCGTGCTCATCGGTTCGACGCCAACGATGTCCAGTTCGGCGACGCCTTGGTCTCATCGGTCGTCTTGGTGTTCTACAAGGCGCCCCCGCCAGCCGGACACACCGTAGAGTTTACCTTCGGGGGCACGCTGGCCCAGCCGCACGCCCACGAAACCGTCACGCTCGACCGACTGCGCGATTCGCGCAAGTGGACCGTGTACCCCGAGCACGCTAGGAACGACCGTCGCACATCCACCAACGCCGAGGGGGCAACGCTCGGAGACTTGTTCAAAATCCAGCGCGGCATCGCCACGGGTAGCAACAAGTTCTTCGTTCTCGAACGAGCCGACGCCGCCCGACGCGGCCTGCCGAAGAAGTTCCTGCGCCCGATCCTCCCCAGCCCGCGCCACCTCAAGGCGACAATCATCGATGCTGACGAGGACGGCTACCCGCTGATCGACCTACAGCTCTCCGTCATTGACTGCGACCTGCCGGAGCATGTTGTCGAGACGAAATACCCGGCACTGTGGGCATACCTGCAGACCGCCGAGACGCTGGGGATCAAAGACGGCTACCTCGTCGGCAAGCGGGCGCCGTGGTACAAGCAAGAGCAACGGCGGCCTGCGCCCTTCCTTTGCACGTACATGGGTCGGGGCGCCGACGAAAAGCAGCCGTTTCGCTTCATCTGGAACCGCTCGGCCGCCATAGGGACGAACCTGTACCTCATGCTATACCCACAGGGCAGCCTCGCGGCCCTGCTGCGCGCGCAACCAGAGTGTGGCGCAGTGATCCACGAGCTTTTGCGTCGTGTCACCGGCCACGAGCTGCGCGGTGAGGGCCGAGTCTATGGCGGTGGGCTCAACAAGATCGAGCCGAGCGAACTGGGCCGCATTTCTGCAGGGATGTTTGTCGAGCGCTGGCCAGAGCTGAAGTCCGCGGTGCAGCGCCAGGGAACATTCTTCGGCTGACACGATGGAGACGCATCTGGACGGAGCAACTGTGTCGTTCGAGTGGCGATTCGACGGGCTCGCTGATGGGCGGACGCGACTCACGTAGCGGATTGTGCTGAAGGGCGAGAACTCGGCGGCATACGTCGCGCAGGTTCGGTCAGCGTTCACGCCCAGTCTTTCGGCGGGTATGAACAAGACCGCAGCGACAATAGCGCGGGCTGAGGCCAGCGGCAGCGGCGCCGGCTAACAAGATGGGATGAGAAGGCCGGCGCCTGGGCGGGATGCGATAAGCTCCCAAACAGATCAGGCACTCCAGATGCGATCAGAAAGGATACCAGCTATTCGTACCGCAAAGCCGTGACCGGATCCACGCGGGCGGCGCGGCGGGCGGGCCAGAAGCAGGCTTGCAAGCCCACTAGCAGAAGGACTGCCGACACTGCGACGAACGACACCGGGTCGAAAGGCGACACGTTCCAGATCTGTTTCGATAGAAGGCGCGCCGTGGAAAAGCTCGCGGCCAGGCCCAGCGCCATGCCCGCCAGCAAGAGCTTCAACCCCTGCCCCAGAACCATCGCTAGAATGTCACCGAAGCCGGCGCCCAGCGCGATGCGCACGCCGATCTCGTGCGTCTGCTGGGAAACCGCGTTCGAGATCACGCCGTAGACTCCGATGACCGCCAGCGCCAGTCCTAGCCCGGCAAAGACCGCGAACAGCACCAGATTGAACCGCGGCTGGGAGAAGACCCACTCGCTCAGCACAACGTCCATCGTCTTCACATCGGTGACCGGCTGGTCCTTGTCGACAGCATGAACTTCGCTGCGAACGGCGTTTGTCACCGTCGCCGGATCGCCCTGGGTAAGGACGACGAGCCGGTTCGCCATTCCGGTGATCGTGAACGGAAAATAGATCTCGGGGCTTATGGCGCGGGTCAGATTCTCATTCAGGGTGTCTTTGACCACCCCGACAATCTGCACCGAATCATCGGCAACTTTAAACGAGGCGTCTCGCAGCAGCGGAATTCGGACAATGCGTCCCAGCGCGTCCCCGGCCGACAGGTAGCGCCGGACGAACGCCTGGTTGGCCAGGGCGACATGGTGTTTCGCGGCCACTTCGTTCTCTGTGAACAGCCGGCCCTGCAAAAGGGCGATGCCCAGAGCTTTCGTGTAGTCCTGGTTGATCTGGTGGATCACCACGCTGCGGGTATCCCGCTGGGCATTGCCCGGCACTTCCACCGGAGCCTCGAGGTTCCCAAACGGATGCATAAAGGTGTTCAGTCCCACCGCCGCTACACCCGGCACGGCGCTGACCCGGTGCAGCAGGTCTTCGAAAAAGGCGATCCGGCGGGCCGGGTCCGGGTAGCGCTGGTCGGAAAGTGGGACCCGCATCGTCAGCAGCCGATCGGTGCGGATGCCGAGATCGACGTTCTGCATCGCCAGCAGCGTGCGAATCATGAGGCTCGCCCCCACCAGCAGCATCAGCGACAGCGCCACCTCGGCCACCACCAGCCCGTGGCGCAGGACCGTCCGGCGGAATCCTCCGCTCACGCCGCGACCCGTATCTTTCAACGGAGTCGCCAGGTTTGCCGTGCAAGTGTGAGCGCCGGAGCCAGCCCGAAAAGCAAGGCCGTCAGGACAGAGATGCCCAAAGTGAACAGCAGCACCGGAGTATTGATGGCAACCACGGACTCATCGGGGATCGTGTTCGGAGGCACGATAGCCAGGATGGCATCGAGTCCCCAGACCGCGAAAGCCACGCCCAGCGCCCCGCCGGCCAGCGCCAGAAGCAAACTCTCGGTCAACAGTTGCCGGACGAGCCGCATCCGGCCGGCGCCCAACGAAGCGCGCACCGCCATCTCCTTCTGCCTCCCGGCGGCCCTCGAGAGCAGCAGGTTCGATACGTTCGCGCAGGCGATCAGCAACAGCAGCCCTACCGCCCCAAACAGGATCCACAAAGCGTCCTGAAGCCCGCTCGGGAACGATTCCTTGAACGAGACCAGGCCGACACGCCAGTTCTCCGGAAACCAGGCGGGCTCCCGTTTCTTCAAATCCTCGATGATGGGGTGAAGATCCGCCTCGGCTTGCGCGGCCGTTACGCCCGGCTTCAGGCGTCCCAGCAAATGTACGAAGCGAACGCCTTCCACCACCTGCCCCCGCCGGAAGACGACCGGCAGGTAAACGTCCGCTCCCCGCCACATGAAGCGGCGCGGCATGACCCCGACGACCGTGCGGACCTTTTCGTTCAGCCGTAACTGGCGGCCCAGAACGCCCGGGTCGCCGCCGAACTGGCGCTGCCAGAATTTGTAGCCGAGCACGGCCACATCCGGCGCGTCCGGGGCGCCGTCGGCCGGGGTGATGGCGCGCCCCAGCAGCGGCGGCACACCCATCACCTGGAATGTATTAGAAGTGACGTAGTTCCCGCGCAGCCGCTGCGGCTCCCCCTGCCCGCTCCACAGCACGTCGCTGATGGTCGAAGCGATCACGCCCTCGAAGATGGAATTCCGCTCGGCGATCTCCAGAAATCCGTCCGTCGTATAGCCGGTCCGGAAGCCCTGCTGGCCCGGCTCCCGGAGGGCCACGCTCATCAAGGTATCGACGTCTCTGTAGGGGAAGGGATTCAAGAGCACGGCGTAGATCACGCTGTAGATCGCCGTGGTCGCGGCGATCCCGAGAGCCAGAGACAGGATGGCCACGGCGGTCACTCCCGGGCTTTTGAGCAGAGTGCGGAAGCCGAAGCGGAGGTCTTGGAAAAATTGTTCCAGCCAGGACATGATTGCCTTCCGAGCCGCGACCGTAAGGGAGCGGTTTCCCCTGACCGGGCAACCGCTCCCT
>JBGOUJ010000088.1:0-17980 GCA_041477005.1 Terriglobia bacterium
AACGAGCAGCCCCAGTTGGTCCGGGACGCGAAAGGCCGCATGTGGTGCTTCTTCCGCCATCGCTCCATCCAGATCGACGAGGTCTGGAGTCCTTCCCTCCGGGGCATCCGGCTGCAGGCCTATAGTCATTGGGAATACTTCGGATCGAGCTTCGACGGACAGAGCTGGTCGGCGCCTGCGGCGCTCGACCAGTCCTCCGGCCGCAATGATTTTCGGCTCGCGGTCTGCCCGGCTCCGAGCGGCCAGATCGCCGTGGCCTGGGCGGCTGACGGCCGCTCGTGGGCTAACTCTTATCCGCCGGTGAAGAACGAGATCTTCGCCGGGTGGATGGGCTCCGCAGCCCCGGCGCAGCCGGCGGCGCTCCGGTCCTACGCGGAAGCGCCGGCGGCGCAGCCGGCCGCGGTGCACCCGAGCGAGCCGCAGCAGATCGAGCGGATACAGAAGGCGAGCATCAATGCCTCGGGCAAGACTTACCGCATCGTTCGCGGCGATATGCACCGCCACACCGATATCAGCTTCGACGGCGACCTGGACGGCTCGGTGTGGGATTTCTACCGCTACACGATCGACGCCGCCGGCTTCGAATACTCCGCCCTGACCGACCACAACGCCGGCGAGGACAACGAGTACTTCTGGTGGATCCTGCAAAAAGCGGCCGACCTGTTCCACGTTCCCAACCGTTTCACGCCGCTCTACGCCTACGAGCGCAGCCTGGCCTTCCCCAACGGCCACCGCAACATTCTGTTCGCCCGCCGCGGCGTCCGGACTCTGCCGCGCTCGAAGGAAGAGCTGGCCGGCACGGAGGGCGCTGCTAAGCTTTATCAATATCTGCGCCAGAATCAGGGCCTCGCCATGTCCCACACCACGGCTACCATTATGGGAACCGACTGGCGCGACAACGATCCGGAGCTGGAGCCGCTGGTCGAGATCTACCAGGGGGACCGCACCTCCGCCGAATACGAGGGGGCGCCCCGCGCCCCGCGCGGCGGCGACAAGAAGACTCAGCCCGGCGGCTACAAACCGCAGGGCTTCGTCTGGAACGCCTGGGCCAAGGGTTACAAGCTCGGCGTGCAGGCGTCGAGCGACCACTCCTCGACCCACGTCTCTTACGCCTGCCTGCTGGTCGAAGGCGTCTCCCGCGACGCGATCCTCGACGCCATCCGCAAGCGCCACGCCTACGCGGCGACCGACAATATCATCCTCGACTTCCGCCTCACCGACCTGCGCGCCGGCGACCACCTGATGGGCGAAACGTTCTCGACCAGCGAGCGCCCCCGGATCGTCTGCCGCGCTACAGGCACGGCGCCCATTGCCCGCATGGAACTCATCAAGAACAACAAGTTCATCTACTCGATCAGCCCCAACAAGGACACGGCCGAGTTCAGTTACCAGGACAAGGACGCGAAGAAAGGAGAGAGCTACTACTACGTCCGCCTGGTGCAGAGCGACGGCCAGATGGCCTGGAGCTCGCCGGTCTGGGTGAAGATCGAATAGCAGGCTTACGAGCACCCTGGTGACAGTACAATGAGCGAGTGGGTTTCCTGGTGCTCGATTCCTCGGCGCTGATCACGCTGGCAAAGGCCGATGATCTGATGCTGCTTGCGCTCTCGGCGCATGAACCTGTTGCGGTAGCCGGGGTTTACGAGGAGACAGTCACCAATGGGCGGTATCCACATGACTTCCGGATCGGTCAGCTCTTTGCGCGACAGATTGTGCGGACGAGAGATCCCAGCCGGCCCCGGCAGCTTCCGGGGATCAGCGTTACAGACTCGCTGGTAGTCTTGCTGGCGGAAGAGGTCGGAGCTTCCGAACTGTTGAGCGAGGACGGCAAGCTGCTACGCCGAGCGCAGCAGCGTGGCGTCGCCGCGCACGTCACGGCCGTGTTTGTGCAGCAATTGTACGAGACCGGCAAGATTTCACTCGAGCGGCGGGACGGGCTGTTCGCCAGTTTCGTGGCCAACCACAGGTGCACACCGGCGGTTGTGGACGTATTTCTTCCTAAGAGGAAGCCGGCCGGCCAAAGCGGCTAAACCACCGAGCGTTAGTTCAGTTAGCGCTTCGGCCGGCGCCGGTTCTTTCCGAGGGCCGTCGAGAGGTCAGAGACCAGAGGGGTCTCGTTCCGCCGCAGCAGCTCGTCCATGTCGACGTAGGTGATGCCCAACTGCTCCGCGCCCTGCCGGATAGTGATCTTGCCCTTCTTGAACCGCTCCAAGACGGTCTTTACCCGTACGGGATCGAGGGCCGGTTGTGGTTTGGCGCCCATGGTTACGTTTTGCCGGGCGGCGATACCCGCCGTCACCGCCTCTTGCTCTGACACTATCATAAAGGCGTTGCGCTCTGCCTGAGCAGTGGAAGCGACCTCCTGCTTCTATTATCGGTGGGGCGGGCAAGTACTTTAGGGAGGCCGACAGGCCAACGCATTGAAAGCAAAGGGAAGTTATTTTAGCTCAGGCCGTGACGATCTGGGGATCAGCTTGCCGTAGACGTCCGCTAGCCGCATGTTACGGCCCATGAAGTAGTAAGTCAGCTTGGTGGCGCCGGGATTGTGGTCGCGGCCGACGCCCCGCTGGGAAATGGGTATGCGGCCGACCTCGGCCCTTCAGCAGCGCTGCCTTGGTGTGGAGATCGAGGCCCGAAAGCCACAGGAACGCCCAACCCACTATGGGGGGCTGGGGTAGATCGGGGATACTACCTGTGGGGACCGGGTGGAAAACTCTGTAACCCCGTGGTTTTCTTGAAGAAAGTAGTTGACACGAGGGTGGTTTTGCCTCACATTAGGTGGGAGCTTATGGTAGATTATGGCCTTCAGAGGGCCAAAAGGGACTGCAATGGGCAGACCCGGGGCGGATTGGCGTGTTCCGAGGGACGAAAGAGGTCAAGGTTGACGACAAGGGGAGGCTCAAGCTCCCGACCGCGGTCAAGGAGCGCCTGGACGACAAGTATGGGGCCGACTCGCTGTATTTCGTGACCAGCTTCACCGGTGGGGAGGTCCTGGTATACCCGATCAGTGAGTGGGAGCGCATTGAACAAACTCTATCGCAAGCGCCCCAGTTCGACAAGCTGAAAAAGAAGTTCCTGTTTCAGGCCAACCAGTATGGAGCCGAGGCCGGCCTGGACGAGCAGGGGAGACTACTGATACCCGGCAAGCTGCGGGAGCAGGCGGGAATGAGGGGCGAAGTGAAGCTGAACTGGGAATCGAACCATATCGAGGTGCTCAGCCAGGCCCGTTACGACGAAGAGGCCGAGCGGAACCGGCTGGCGCCGGACGACTTTGAGAACTTGAAGAACCTCGGCATCTAGCAGAGAGCAGGCAGGGGATGGTGGGCAGCCAGATGAATGACGCACGTTCCGGTATTGCTGAACGAGGTGATCGAATGGCTGAGGATCCGGCCGGGCGGCACGTATGTGGACTGCACACTCGGCGCCGGGGGGCACGCGCGGGCCATCGCCGAAAGGCTGGCAACCGGCCGGCTGATCGCCCTCGACCGGGATCCGGAGACGATCCGGAGGACGCGGGAGCATCTGGGGGAGCACGGCGGCCGCGTCCAGTACTTTCACGCCCGCTTCAGCGGGTTGCGGGAAGTGCTGGAGCAGGCGGGAGCCGCGCCGGTGGACGGCATTGTGGCGGATTTAGGAGTCTCGCGGGACCAGTTCGAGGAAGCCGGGCGAGGTTTCAGTTTTCTTGCGGACGGGCCGCTCGATATGCGCATGGATCCTGAGGAGGCGCTGACGGCGGAACGGATCGTGAATTCTTACGGCGAAAAGCCGCTCTCCGATCTGATCTATCGGTTCGGGGAAGAAAGGAGGTCGCGGAGAATATCCAGAGCCCTCGTTCGGGCGCGGCCGCTCAGCAGCACAAGGCAACTGGCGGAAGTCATCGAGCGCGCCGCGCCAGGAACGAGACGGGACCGGATTCATCCGGCGACGCGGACGTTTCAGGCGCTGCGGATTGCAGTCAACGACGAGCTGGGAGAGCTGGAGAAATTGCTGGAGGCGGCGCCGCCGCTGCTCGCCCCGGGGGGACGTTTCGTAGTGGTCAGCTTTCATTCTTTAGAAGATCGGCCCGTCAAGCAGGCTTTCCGCCGCTGGGCGGAGCAGAAGGTACTTTTGATATTAACCAAGCACGTGATCCGGCCGGGCGAAGACGAGGTCCGGGCCAATCCGGCCAGCCGGAGCGCGAAGCTGCGGGCGGCGGAGCGAAGGACGCCATAGATGACAACGATGGAACGGGTGGACACGGAGATCGACGGACGCGGAGAAGAGGGCCGCGAAGAAGAGAGACCGGGGGACGCCGGACTGTTCTTTTACGACGGGGTGGCGGCGGGGCGTGAAGTGCGCGCGGGATTATCCAGGCGCTTCGCCGCCACCCGGCCGTTGCCGATGGAGGATCTTTGCTTCTTCGTCAAGCCGATCGACAACTCCAGGCTGGTGCGGGTGGTGGACCCGCACTCGCGGCGGGAATGTCTGGGGCTGGCGGCCGGCCTTTCGGCGGTGTTCGTGCTGGCGCTGCTGCTGATCGGGCCGCGGCTGGCGCTGCTGCACACCGGCTACCGGCTGGAGGATCTGAAAAAGGAGAATGAGGCGCTGGTCGAGACCGGCCGGCAATTGCAGGTGAAGGAAGCGACGCTGCGAGATCCGCAGCGGATCTACTCCATCGCACACGGCAAGCTGGGCCTGGCTGCGCCCCGGCCGGAGCAAGTCGTGTGGTCCGATGTGAACACTCCGTCGGGCAAGGACGATCTGCTGGCCCGAAACAACTCTCGTAACAATCGGGGAAGCGCAAGGTAAGCCATGGCGGAGAGCGGCAAGCGCGGGGGACCAGCCTCTTCGCCCGGGCAGCCGGGCCGGTCCCAGGACCGGTCCTACGAGCAGGGCAACCTGTTTGCCCCGGCCGTGGAGCTGAGCGATGGTCCAGGGTCGCTCGATCCCGGCCCGGCGGGCACGCGGCGCAAGGTGGTGTGGTTTGCCATCGTGGCTTTGTGCTGGGGCGCCGCGGTGTTTGTCCGGCTGGTCGACTTGCAGGTGGTGCGACGCAGCTTCTTCGAGGAAAAGGCCCACGCCCAGCACGAGCGGACGCTGGAGGTGCGGGCGAGCCGCGGGTTGATTCTGGACCGGCGGCGGCGCGAGCTGGCGATCAGCGTTCCGATCGATTCCATCTGCGCGCAGCCGGTGGAGATCTCGGATCCCCAGGCGGTCGGCTCCCTGCTGGCGCGGATTCTGGGGGTGCCGCGACGAGAGCTGGTGAAGAAGCTGAGCGTGCACCATGGTTTTTGCTGGGTGGCCAGGCTGGTGGAGCCGGAGCTGGCCGACCGCGTCCGGGCGCTCAACCTGAAGGGCATCTATTTCCAGAAAGAGAGCAAGCGGTATTACCCGAAGGGAACCACGGCGGCCCACGTCATCGGAGCGGTAGGACTCGACCAGGTCGGCTTGGCGGGCATCGAGCAGGCCCAGGAAGACGAGCTGGAAGGGAAGCCGGGCCTGGTGGTTGTTTCGACCGACGCGCGGCAGCGGCAGTTCGCCGGGACCTTCCGCCAGCAACCCGATCCGGGGCTGAACATCATCCTGACCGTCGATGAGCGGATCCAGTACGTCGCCGAGCGGGAGCTGAATGCGGCCGTGGCCCGCACGAGCGCCGCGGCCGGCAGCATCGTGGTGCTCGAGCCCTCAACGGGCGCCGTGCTGGCGATGGCCAACTACCCGACCTTCAATCCCAACCGGCCGGTGCGCTCCGCCGCGGACGTGGAGAAGCGGCGGGATTTCGCCATCAGCTCGGCGTTCGAGCCGGGATCGACGTTCAAGCTGGTGACGGTAGCGGCAGCGCTCGAAGAAAAGGTCGCCCGTCCCAACGATGTGATCGATTGCCAGATGGGGGCGATCGTGCTGGCCGGCCACCGCATCCGCGACCACAAGCCGTTCGGGTCGCTGACGGTCGAGCAGGTGATCGCCCATTCGAGCGATGTGGGGGCGATCAAGTTGGCGCTGCGGCTGGGAGACCAGCGTATGTATCAGTACATGAGGCGCTTCGGCTTCGGCCGGCCCACGGGAGTGGAGCTGCCGGGCGAGGCGGCGGGGCTGACCAAGCCGGCCGAGCAGTGGTCGAAGATTTCCATCGGCGCGATCGCCATGGGGCAGGAAGTGGGCGTTACGGCCCTCCAGTTGGTGCAGGCGGTGGGAGCGATCGCCAACGGCGGAGTCCTGACGGCGCCCCACCTGATCGAGGCGACGTTTGAGAACGGCGGCCAGCCGGTTCCCACGCAGCACGCCGCGGGACGGCGCGTGATCTCGCCGGAGACCGCGATCGAGATGAAGCGGATGATGGAAATGGTCGTCCTGAACGGGACGGGCAAGCTGGCGAGGCTCGATGGGTATACGGCCGGAGGCAAGACCGGCACGGCCCAGAAGATCGACCCGCGGACGAGGAGCTATTCGAAAACGGATTTTGTCGCGTCGTTTGTGGGCTTCGCCCCGCTGAACAACCCGGCGATCGTGGTGGCGATCATCCTGGATTCGCCTCGCGGGCTGCACGGCGGCGGCGGGGTATCGGCGCCGGTGTTTCCCCGGGTGGCGGGGGAGGTGTTGCGCTACCTGCAGGCGCCGCAGGACGTGCCGGTCGATCCGTCGCTGCGCCGGAGGCGGGCGGAGCCGGACCCGCAGTTGCTGGCGGAGGTCTCCGATTTCAACCCGGACAATGGGCTGACAGACGGCGGACGTGGCGCCGCGGAAACGCCGGGACGCAGGGAAATCCCGAAGGGGGGACGGGGGGACGGGGAGACGAGGGGAGGGGGAGACGGGGCGACGCGGAGACCGGCGGTGAGGGGGGCCTATCGGGTGGGGAACGGGACGGATGCCGGACGAGCGGCTGATGCCGCCACGAAGGCCCCCGTCCTGCTCGCTGTCAGCCGGGGGGCGATGCCGGATTTTTATGGGAAGCCTTTGCGCGAGGTAGTGCAGGAAGCGACCGCTCTCGGGCTGGCGGTGGATCTCAAAGGCAGCGGGCTGGCGCGCCGGCAATCGCCGTCGCCGGGCAGCCCGGTGACGACCGTGACGCGCGCGACGGTGGAGTTTGAGCGGTAACGGCGGTGGGGCGAACGTTCCATGACTCTGGACCAGATGCTCGAGGGCGTCGAGACGCCGGTGGGCGCGCCCTCGATCCCGGTGACGGGCCTGCAGTATGACTCGCGAAAGCTCGGCCCAGGGGAAGTCTTTTTCGCGTTTCCCGGGGAGCGCGTAGACGGGCACCAGTTCGTGCCGCAAGCGCTCGAGAAGGGCGCAGCGGCCATCGTCAGCGAGAGGGCGCCCGTTTCCGGAGTTCCGGTCTGGGTCCAGGCGCGGCGCGGGCGCGAGGCCCTCGCCCTCGCTTCCCTGAACTTCTACGGCCATCCCGACCGCCGGCTCGACCTCACCGGAGTCACCGGGACCAACGGCAAGACCACCACTGTCTACCTGATCGATTCCATTCTTCGCGCCGCCGGCTTCACCACGGCGAGGTTCGGAACCATCGAGCAAGTCATCGCCGGGCGGCAGCGGCCGGCGGTGAATACCACGCCGGAGTCGCTCGATCTGGTACGGCTCTTTGTCGAACTGCTGGAGCAGGGCGGCAGCCACGCCACCTTCGAGATCTCGTCGCATGCCCTGCAGTTGCGGCGCGTGCATGGATTGCAATTTCACACCGTGGTGTTCACGAACCTGACGCGCGATCACCTCGACTTCCACGGCACGATGGAGAACTACGCGGCGGCCAAGCGGCGGCTGCTGGAGGGAGCCGGCGGGCCCCCGCCGCGATTTGCGGTGATCCACCACGGCGATCCCTGGGGACGGAAGTGGGAGAAGCTGGGCGGATTCGAGCTGCTCAGCTACGGCCTCAACGAGGGAGCGGCGATCACGCCGTCGAAGCTGGTGGCTGATTTCGAGGGGCTGCGATTCACGGCCGTGACGCCCGCGGGAAAGATCCCGATTCGCTCGCCGCTGCTCGGGCGCTTCAATGCGCTGAACCTCCTGGCGGCCATCGGAGCGGGGCTGTCCTATAAGCTGAGCCTCGAGGGGATCGCGGCGGGCATCGCCGGGTGCCGGGTCGTGCCGGGACGGTTCGAGCGGGTGAACGAGGGGCAACCGTTCGTTGTGGTGGTGGATTACGCCCATACTGATGATGCTTTGCGGAACGTCATCACGGCGGCGCGCGAGCTGGCCAACGAGCAGAAGCCGCCGGGGCGGGTGATCACGCTGTTCGGCTGCGGCGGGGACCGGGACCGCTCCAAGCGCCCGCTGATGGGAGAGGCGGCCGGCAGCTTGAGCGACCTGGTAGTGCTTACCTCGGACAATCCGCGCTCGGAAGATCCACTGAACATCATGAACGATGCGCTGGTGGGCCTGAAACGGGTGACCGATCGTTACCGCATGGAGCCGGACCGGGCCGCGGCCATTCGCAAGGCGGTCGAGGAGGCCCGCGCCGGAGACATCGTGATCCTAGCAGGGAAGGGGCATGAGACATACCAGGTCCTGGGGCCGAATGTGATTCCGTTTGACGACCGGGAAGTGGCCCGACAGGTGCTGCGAGAGATACGTTAACACCACCCAAAATGCAGTTAGCGTTGCAAGAGATCGCCGGGATGATTGGTGTGCCGGGGCCGGAGGGGAAAGAATTACACGATACCTTAGCGCAAGGTTACTCGATTGACTCGCGGACGATTCGGGAGGGGGAGCTTTTCTTTGCGGTGCGCGGGGAGACGCGTGACGGGCACGAGTTCCTAGAAGCCGCATTCGGGAAGGGCGCGGTGGCGGCGGTGGCGTCGCGCGGGCTGTCGCGGCACGGCGGCCGGCTTCTGCTGGTGGCCGACCCCAAGAGGGCCTTGCAGCAATTGGCCAGCCGGGCGCGGGAGCGGTGGCGTGGGCGGATGATTGCCATTACCGGCAGCAACGGCAAGACCACGACCAAGGAGATCACCGCCGCGCTTCTGGCGACCCGTTTTCGGATGGCGAAGAGCGAAGGGAACTTGAACAACGACCTGGGCCTGCCGCTCTCGCTGCTCCGCATGGACGATGCCGCCGAAGTGGGGGTGGTGGAGCTCGGGATGAACCATGCCGGGGAGATTCGGGCGCTGGCTCGAATCGCGCGACCGGACGTGGGTGTGGTGACCAACGTCAACCCGGTACACCTGGAGTTCTTTCCGTCGATGGACGAAATCGCCGCGGCCAAGCGGGAGCTGATCGAGAGCCTGCCGGAGCAGGGAGTCGCCGTGCTGAACGCGGACGATGAGCGAGTGAGGGAGTTCGGCCGGTCGTTCGGAGGGCGAGTGGTTACGTTCGCGGTTAAGGCCACGGCCGACGTTCGCGCCGTGGAGGTCGAGGAGCGGGGCGCCGAGGGGACCCGGTTTCGGCTGGAGACCGGCCCAGAGCAGTTCACGACGCCGCTCGGCGGCCGGCACAACCTCTACAACACAATCGCCGGGCTGGCCGTGGCGCAGGCTTTGGGCATCGCACCGGGATCGCTGGTCGAGGAGGTGCGGGAGCTTACACCGGTGCGGATGCGCGGTGAAATGATGGAAGTAGGCGGCATTCGCGTGATCAACGACTGCTACAACTCCAACCCGCGAGCGGCCGAGGCGATGCTCGACCTGCTGGCGGCGACCTCCGGGCTGCGACGCGTAGCCGTGCTGGGGGAAATGCTCGAGCTGGGCCGAGCCGCGGAGGAGTGGCACCGGCAGGTGGGCCGCAGGGCGGCGAAAGCCGGCATCGACCTGCTGGTGGGCGTTAGCGGCCAGGCGGAGCACCTGGTGGACGAAGCCAGGCGGAAGGGCCTGCCGGAGAGCGTGGCCCTGTTCTATCGAGATGCTCGGGAGGCCGGCCAGTTCCTGAAGAACTCCCTGCGCCCGGGCGACGTGGTGCTCTTCAAGGGATCGCGTGGAGTCCGGCTGGAGGAAGCGTTGGAGGCCGTGACGCTTGGAAGCCGCCACGCTGGAAGCCATCACGCTGGAAGCCATCAGCCATCAGCCTTCAGCCATCAGCAACCAGCGCAGTCGAGCGTGAATGCTGAAGTTGAAGGCTGATGGCTGCTGGGGAAGCTGCCGTCAGCCCGCAGCTATCAGCAAGCAGCGTAACCGGTGGGCGTGATGGCTGATGGCTGACGGCTGATTGCTGATGCTCTACTACCTGCTCTACGTTCGACTATTTCACAAGTTCAGCCCGTTTCGTGTCTTTGGATACATCACGTTTCGGACGGCGTACGCCAGCCTGACAGCGCTGGGGATTTGCCTGATCCTGGGGCCGTGGCTGATCCGGAAATTGAGGGAGTCTCAGATCGGACAGATCGTGCGGGAAGAGGGGCCGAAGTCGCATCAGGCCAAGGAAGGCACACCGACCATGGGCGGATTGCTGATCAACATCTCAATCCTCATCCCCACGTTGCTGTGGGCCGACCTAAGCAACGTCTACGTCTGGATCGCCATCTATGCGCTCCTGGGTTTCGGGCTGGTGGGCTTCGTCGACGACCGCCGCAAGATACGGAACAAGCGGAACCTGGGCCTGACGGGACGCACCAAGATCACCTGGCAGATCCTGATCAGCCTGGGGCTGGGCGTGATGATGCTGCTGCTGCACAGGCGCGGGCTTTACTCGACCAAGATGAACGTGCCGTTTCTGAAGTTCTACTCGCCCGATTTGCTGATCGATCGCCTGCTGAAGATCCCGTACGCATATCCGCTGGCGTTCGTATTTTTTTTCTTGTTCGTGGCGGTGGTGCTGGTCGGCTCCTCGAACGCGGTGAACCTCACCGATGGGCTGGACGGACTGGCCATTGGGCTGACGGTGATTGCCGCCGGCGCGCTGACCGTGCTGACCTACGCCGCCGGGCACGCGCAGTTTGCGGCCTACCTGGAAATTCAGCGGGTGCCGCAGGCGGCGGAGCTGACGATCTTCTGCGGCTCCATGGTCGGGGCGAGCCTGGGATTTCTTTGGTACAACGCCCACCCGGCCGATGTCTTCATGGGCGACGTGGGGTCACTGGCTCTGGGGGGCGCGATGGGGGCGGTGGCGGTGCTGGTGAAGCAGGAGATCCTGCTGGTGTTTATCGGCGGCGTGTTCGTGATCGAGGCGATCTCGGTGATCTTGCAGGTGGCGAGCTTCCGTCTTCGCGGCAAGCGCATTTTCAAGATGGCCCCCATCCACCACCATTTCGAGCAGATCGGGTGGAAGGAATCGAAGATCATCGCCCGTTTCTGGATCATAGGGCTGGTGCTGGCGCTGTTTGCGCTCACCACGCTGAAGCTGAGATAGCCCTGACGAGCGATGAGTGACGAGTGAGAAAAGATGCGGCGGCTCGACAATACGCGCGCCCTGGTGGTTGGCCTGGGCCGGTCCGGCGAAGCGGCAGCCGCTTTCCTGGCCGCGCGGGGGGCGCGAGTGGCGGCGACCGATACGAAATCGGAAGCGGCGGTGGGCGCGGTGGCCGGGAAGCTGCGATCGATGGGCGTGGAGCTGCACTTGGGAGGGAATGCCTTGGCGGTGTTTCGGGACCGCGACCTGATCGTGGTTTCGCCGGGCGTGCCCTGGGATCTGGAGCCGCTGGTCGAAGCCCGGCAGCGCGGCGTGGAGGTGATCGGCGAGGTGGAACTGGCGGCGGCGTATTTGAAAGGCCCTGTGATCGGCGTAACCGGATCGAACGGAAAGACGACGACGACGGCCCTGATCGGCCACCTGCTGCGCGGGGCGGACCAGCCTGTGCAGGTGGGAGGCAACATTGGAGCGCCCTATCCGCCGGTGATCGCCATGGTCGAGACCTCGACGCCCGAGACGTGGAACGTGGTCGAGCTGTCGAGCTTTCAATTGGAATCGATCCGGACGTTTCACGCCGAGATCGCGGTGGCGCTGAATGTCACGCCGGATCATCTGGACCGGCACCGCACGCTCGAAGCGTATGCGGTGGCCAAGGCGAGGCTGTTTGAGACGCAGCAACCGGGCGATTTTGCCGTGCTGAACGCCGACGATCCGGCCTGCGTGGGCTTCGCCAGCCGGACGCCGGGCGAAGTGGTGTGGTTCAGCCGGACGCGCTCGATGGAGCAGGGCGCGTCGGTCGCCGCCGGCTGGATCGTTTTTGAGCGCCGGGGCGTGAAGACGCTGCTGGCGCCGGTTTCGAGCATCCCGATTCGCGGGGCGCACAACCTGGAGAACACCCTGGCGGCGGCGACGGCGGCATTCCTGGCCGGTGTGGAGGCGGAGGCGATTCGCGAGGCGGTGTCCGAGTTTCGCGCCGTCGAGCACCGGCTGGAGTTCGTGCGGCAGGTGGAGGGCGTGGATTACTACAACGATTCCAAGGCCACCAACGTGGACGCAACCGAAAAGGCCCTGGCGGCTTTCGACGGCGACCTGTGGGTGATCCTGGGCGGCAAAGACAAGGACAGCGACTACACGGTCTTGCGCGAAATGCTGCGGCGCAAGGCGCGGGGCGTGCTGCTGGTGGGAGCGGCGGCTCAAAAGATCGGCGGGCAGGTGCAAGGCGCCGCGCCGCTCATCGAAGCGGGGACGATCGAGCGGGCTGTAGCCTATGCGGCGAGTCACGCCCAGCCCGGCGACACGGTGCTGCTCGCACCGGCGTGCGCCAGCTTCGACCAGTTCGAGAATTATGAGCACCGGGGACGGGTTTTCAAACAGTTGGTGCAGGCCTTGGGAGGACGGGGGGAGGACGGACGGGGGGAGGAGAGAGGGGGAGAAGAGAGACTCGGGGAGGAGAGATCTGGAGACGATGAGAAATGGCCAAGCAACTGAAGACTGATCGCATTCTGTTTGGAGCCGTCATCGCCATGGTGTTCTTCGGCCTGGTGATGGTGTTCAGCGCTTCGGCGGTGATCGCCGATCGCTCGCACGGAGTGTCCTATTACTTCCTGCTTCGCCAGGGCGCAGCAGCGCTGGCCGGTTTCCTGGGCATGATCTGGCTGATGCAGCGGGATTACCACCGCTTCCGGCATCCGACGGCCGTGTTCGGGCTGCTCGGCTTGGTGCTGGCGGCGCTGGCGCTGGTGCTGTTCGTGGACCGCACAGCCAACACGCATCGCTTCTTTCGCCTGGGGCCGCTTTCGATCCAGCCGTCGGAATTCGCCAAGCCGGCCCTCATTCTGTTCCTGGCCTATTTCCTGGAGCGGCGCGCGCGCCTGATCCACGACTGGCGGACGCTGGGCCCGGTGGCCGTGTTGCTGGGGATGCTGGCCGGGTTGGTGCTGCTGGGCCGGGACCTGGGGACGGCCATCGTCCTGCTGATCATCGGGGCGGTGATCCTCTGGATCGCCGGATTGCATTGGAAATTCTTTGCCGCCGGAGGAGTCGCCGCCCTCGGGATGATGATCGGCGCCGTGCTGGTCGAGCGATATCGCCTGGAGCGGATCCTGATTTTCCTGGATCCCTGGAGGGATCCGCTGGGAAAGGGGTTTCAGATCATCCAATCGATGATCGCCGTGGGGACCGGCGGCTGGACGGGGCTGGGGCTGATGGGAAGCAAGCAGAAGCTGTATTACCTTCCGGCGCCTCACACAGATTTCATCTACGCCGTAATCAGCGAAGAGTGGGGCCTGCTGGGAGCGGCGGTGGTGCTGCTGGCCTTTTGCGTGATTCTGTGGCGCGGCTCGCGGGCGGCGCTGCTCGCCTCGGACCCTTTCGGCGTTTACCTGGCGGTGGGGCTTACGGCGATGCTGGTCTGCCAGGCGTTCATCAATATGAGCGTCGTGCTGGCGATGGCGCCGACCAAGGGGATGCCGCTGCCGCTGGTGAGCTACGGCGGCAGCTCGCTAGTCTGCGCCATGTGGGGCTGCGGGATGCTGCTGAGCGTGAGCCAGAGATCGGGATGAATGTAAGAGAAGACAGGAGTCAGGAAGCAGTGGTCAGAAGCCAGGAGTCAGAATGAGCCATCCTGCTTGGGAAACCACTCGGGCTTCTGACTTCTAGCTTCCGACTCCTGACTTCTTTTTGACAGAGATCGGGATGAGGCCGGAATTCAGAAGCCAGGAGCCGGGAGTGGGAGCCGACCAGGGCCCCTGGGAAGTCGTTCGGGCTTCTGAGGTCCGGCCGCGCAGTTCTATGGTTTTCGTGATGGCGGCAGGCGGCACCGGTGGCCACGTGATTCCCGCGCTGGCGGTGGCTAAGGAGTTGCGGGAGAGGGGCCATACGGCCGTCTTTGTGGGTACCAGCCGGGGCCTGGAGTCGCGGCTGGCGCCGGAGGCCGGCTTCGAATTGCGGATGCTGCAGGTCGGGGCGCTGAAGCAGGTTTCCTGGGGGCGCCGGCTGCGGACTCTAGCCGAACTGCCGGCCAGCTTGGTTCAGGCTGCGCGCATCCTGCGTGAGACGCGCCCCAGGGCGGTATTCAGCATGGGGGGGTACTCGTCCGGGCCGGTTCTGCTGATGGCGGCTCTGAAGCGGATTCCGCTCGTGATTCTGGAGCCGAACGCCATGCCGGGTTTTGCCCACCGGTTGATGGGGCCCTTTGTGACGCGGGCGCTGCTCGGCTTCGAGCAGGCCGGGCGGTTCTTTCGATCGGGGCGCTGGGAGGTGACGGGCATTCCCATCCGCGAGGAGTTCTTCCGGATTGCGCCCAAGCTGCACCGGCCGCCGTTCACCATTCTGATCACGGGCGGCAGTCAGGGATCGCACCGGCTGAATATGTCGGCGACCGAGGCGCTGCCGCGCTGGACGCGGGCGGGATGGCTCGATCGCCTCATATTTCTGCATCAAACGGGAAAAAACGAATATAATGAAATTTGTTCCCGTTATCGAGCGCTCGGCGCGCCCGCGGAGGTTGCGCCGTTCATCGAAGACATGCCGGGCGCCTACGCCCGCGCCGACTTGGTGGTGTGCCGCGCCGGGGCCTCGACGCTGGCCGAGCTGAGCGCGGCGGGAAAGGCCGCGGTGCTGGTTCCGTTTCCCTTCGCCGCCGACCAGCACCAGTTGCGCAATGCCGAGGCGATGCAGGCGGCCGGCGCCGCGCGGCTGATCGAGGACCGCGACTTGACGGGCCAGCGGCTGTTTGACGAGGTGCGGGCGATGCTGGAGGCGCCGGGCCGGCTGGAGGAGACCGAACGGGCGGCGCGGCGTCTGGGCTGGCCGGGAGAGGCGCGGCGGGTGGCAGACGTGTTGGAACATGTTCTTTAAGGCGAAGGGCATTCACTTTATCGGGATCGGCGGAATCGGCATGAGCGGGATCGCCGAGATCCTGATCAATCTCGGCTACCGAATCAGCGGGTCCGACCTGAAACTAACGCCGGTGACCGAGCGGCTCGCCGGCATGGGGGCGCAAGTCTTCGAAGGCCACCAGGCCGAGCAGGTGGATGACGCCGACGCGGTGGTGGTGAGCTCGGCGATCGACGAGTCGAATCCCGAGGTGCGGGAGGCGCGGCGGCGGCAGATCCCGGTGATTCCCCGGGGCGAGCTGCTGGCCGAGCTGATGAGGCTGAAATACGGCATCGCCATCGCCGGCAGCCACGGGAAGACCACCACCACCTCGATGACCGCGGCGGTGCTGAATCACGCGCAGCTCGATCCGACGGTGGTGGTGGGCGGCCGGGTCGGCGCCATGGGGTCCAATGCGCGGCTCGGCCGCAGCGATTTCCTGGTGGTCGAGGCTGACGAGAGCGACCGGTCGTTTCTGAAGCTGGCGCCCATCCTGGCGGTGGTCACCAACATCGACCGCGAGCACCTGGACTGCTACTCCTCGCTCGAGAACGTGCAGGAGGCCTTCGTCGAGTTCGTCAACAAGGCGCCGTTTTACGGGGCGGCCATATTGTGCGTGGAGGATCCGAACACGCGAGCCATCCTGCCGCGCGTCCGGCGGCGGACGCTGACCTACGGGAGCGAAGACGCCGATCTGGTGGCGTTGGATGTGCGGAGCGGACACTTCTCGAGCGATTTCCGGCTGCGCTTTCGCGGGCGGGATCTGGGCGAGTTTCACCTGCAGTCGGCCGGGCGGCACAATGTGTGGAACGCCATGGCCGCCGTGCTGGTGGGCCTGGAGCTGGAGATTCCGGTGGAGAAGATTCGCGAGGGCCTGGCGCGCTTCAGCGGGGTGGACCGTCGGTTCCAGGTGCGGGGCCGGGAGGCGGGCGTCACGGTGATCGACGATTACGGCCATCATCCGAGCGAGATTCGGGCGACGCTGGCCGCGGCGCGTAACTGCGATTTCCGGCGGGTGCTGGTCCTGTTCGAGCCCCACCGTTATACCCGGACCCATCACCTGATGGACGAGTTCACGCGCTGCTTCGAGGATTGCGACCTGCTGTATCTGCTCGATATCTACCCGGCCGGGGAGAAGCCGATCGAGGGGGTGCATGCGAGCCGGCTGGCGGAGCGCATTCGGGCGGCGGGGCGAACCGACGTCAGGTATTTGCCGTCGATGGACGAGGCCATCGCCAAGATGGCGGCCGAAGCGCGCGAAGGCGATGTGGTTATTACGCTGGGCGCCGGAAGCGTTTGGCAGGCCGGGGACAAGCTGCTGGCCGCTCTGCGGGTGGGAGGGCGGAAGGAACCCTTACTGAGTCATGCGCGAGGCTGACGAGCGGGACGAGAAAGAAGCTTCGCCCTACCTGCGGCGGGCCAAGCGCGTGGAGGTGCGCCGGCCGGCGGTGCGATGGCGCCGCGTGCTGATCCTGGGCGGGGCGATCACTCTGCTGGCGGGCGGCTTGCTGGCGACCGCGGCCTACGGTGTGAGCACCTATCTGACCACCTCGCCGCGCTTCACGCTGCAGCAGGGACTGGCCATCGAGGGCAGCGAGCACGTTTCGCGCTGGCGGGTGGGGCGGATCTTTGGCCGCGACGCCGGCCGGAGCGTCTTTTCGATCCCGCTGGAGCGGCGGCGGGAGGAGCTGATGACGCTGCCGTGGGTGGAATCGGCGTTCCTGATCCGGGCGTGGCCTGACCGCTTGCGCGTGGTGATCAACGAGCGCAAGCCGGTGGCCTTCGTGCTGGCGCCGGCGCTGAGCCTGATCGATCGCGAGGGCATGCTTCTGCCGCTGCCGGCGGGCGGTCATTTCCAGTTTCCGGTGCTGACCGGCATTCAGGAATCCCAGCCGCCGCCGGAGAGAAGGAAGCGGGTGGCGGTGGCGATGGCCGTGCTCGGAGATCTGGACCGCGACAACGCTCGCCGCAGCGGCGATGTGAGCGAGATCGATCTGACCGATCCGGATGACGCCGCCGTAACGGTTTCGGCCTCCGGCTCGGCCGTGCTGGTGCACCTAGGCAACGCCCACTTCCTAGATCGCTACAAGCTCTTTCTCGAGAACGTAGAGACCTGGCGTGGCCAGTATGGCTCGGTGCGCAGCGTGGATTTACGGTTTGAAAAACAGGTGATCGTGAAGCCCTGAGCGACGGTAGCCATCGAGCTTATGCCCATACCTCCCAGCTATCTGGTCGCTCTCGATCTTGGCTCCAGCCAGACGCGGTGTGTGGTCGGCGTGGAGGAGAACGGACGCCTGCAGTGCGTCAGCTACGGCGCGGCGCGGTCGGGCGGGTGGCGCAAGGGGGTCATCGTCGACCAGGACCCGGTGGTCGAGTCGATCAAGCAGGCGGTGGCGGAGGCGGAGGCGAACGGGGAACTGTCGATCGAGTCGGCGGTTGTGGGCGCGGGGGCGACGGTGAACAGCGCCGTAAGCCGGGGACCGGTGATGCTGCCTTCGCGGACGCAGCCGATCGAGCGCGCCAGTTTGAACGAGGCCGTGAAGGCCGCCACGAGGGCGCACCTGGGCGAGGATCGCATGCTCCTGCAGGCGATCCCGGTCGATTTCACCGTGGACAGCCAGCCCAAAATTCGGAACCCGTTGGGAATGACCGGGCGGCGGCTGGAAGCGCAGGTCCGGCTGATCACCGCTTCGACCATGGCTCACATGAACCTGACCACGGTGGTGAACCGGGCTGGGATCGTGGTCGAGGAGACGATCTTCGAGCCGTTTGCGGCAGCCCTGGCGACCATCGAGGAGCAGGAGCGGCGGATGGGAACCGCCGTGGCTGACATCGG
>JBGOUJ010000089.1:0-17554 GCA_041477005.1 Terriglobia bacterium
CACCACCAGAAAGGCTCCGTCCTCGCGTTCCATGTCCCGGTAGTTGAAGCCGCGGGCTTTACAGTAGTCCACCCGGCCCACTTCCATCCACACCAGGTAGTTGGCGTAGTAGACGATTCCCATCTGGTCGGTTTCGGCGTAGCGCACGCGGAGGCGGGTTTCGACGGCGTTCATAGACGTTTGAGGTTAGCGTGCCCACCGGCTTGGCCGCAATGCGGGGCCGCCCATGCGGCTTGAGGTTAGCGTGCCAGTCGGCTGGGCCGCAACGCGGCCCATGCGGGCTGATCCGCGGGCCGCGCCCGGCCGCAGCGGGAGAAGTCTGGAAGTCTGGGAAGCCTGGCGCATCGAGCATCGGTCTATGGCTGCAGGCCGGATGCGGTAAGATTGATTGAGTCGGTTCGAGACGCTGATGGCCCAGGAAAACGGGGATTTCCCAGGCGCTCAAACGGCGGATCGATGAAGCGAAAACGCGCAATGAAAGCTTGACAGCAGCCCGCACACGCGACTAATGGCAAAAGCACTCGTTCTGGGAGTTCGCGGGCAGTTGGGAACCGAGCTGATTCGGGAGCTGGTCTCGCGCGGCCACCAAGCCGCCGGGTTGGGCCGGGACGAGCTGGATATCACCCGCGCCGAGCTGGTCGAGCAAGCCGTCCGCCTGCACCGCCCGGATTGGCTCCTCAACGCGGCCGCCTACAATCAGGTGGACGTGGCGGAGCGGGAGCCGCTAGCCGCCATGCAGGTCAACGGCATAGCCGTGCGCCACATGGCCGTCTGCTGCCGCAACGCCGGCGTAACCCTGGTACACTTCTCGACCGACCACGTCTTCGATGGAACCAAAACGAAGCCCTACACCGAAGACGACGTTGCCCGACCCGTTTCCGCCTATGGCGTATCCAAGCTGGCCGGGGAGCTCTACGCCCAGGCGTACCTCGAAAAGTTCTACGTTGTGCGCACGGCGGGAGTATTCGGGACGGCCGGCCGGACCACCAACCGAGGCAACTTTGTGGAGCTGATGCTGCGCATGGCCAGCGAAGGCCGCGCCATCCGCGTGGTCGAGGATTTCTATGCTTCCCCTACCTACGCCCCCGCCCTGGCCGCCCGCTCGCTGGACCTGCTCGACAGGCGCGCGCCCTACGGCATCTATCACATCGCCGGAGGGTGCGAGGTCTCGTGGTACGCCTACGCCCTGATGATCTTCGCCGAAGCCGGCATCCAGGCAGAGATTTCGCCGACCAACGACCGGGAGTACAAGACGCCAGCCCGCCGCCCCAAGTACTCAGTCCTGTCGAACGCCAAAATCGAAGCGGCAGGTCTGGCCCTGATGCCGTCGCTCGAACAGGCCCTCCGCGGGTACCTGAAGACCCGGTAGTTTCGCGCCGGCGACCGTAGGTGTAAGAAGCTGCGAAAGAATCGACTTCGGCCGCGAATGAACGCGAATGCACGCGAATAAAAACCGCTCCGTCACCGTCGCGGCTCGGAAGGAGTGCCCGTGTCCTTGGCGTAATATCCCTGGCGCGCCTGCACCCGCAAGTCGTGGTTGCGGGGAACGACCCTGATGTGCCGGAAGCCCGCGCCGGACTGGGCGGGAGTGAAGCCGATCGAATACTGGCTGCGCAGCTCCTCCTGAATCTCGTCGTAGATCATTTTCAGGGTCTTCTTGCGGCTCACTTCCAGCATCCGGCCGCCGGTCTCTTCGCTCAGCTTCTTGAGGGCCGATGATCCGCCACCGAAGCCGCCGATCATCCCGTAGCCGCCCGCCCGATAGTAGAATTCCCGGTCCAGGTAGAGGATGCTGTAGATGATCACGTCCGACCTTTGCGCGGCCGACGCGGCCTGCTTGAGCGTCATCTGGCTGCCCTGGTCGTTGCCGTCGGTGATCAGGATGAGAGCCTTGCGTCCGACCTGGTGTTTCATCTGGTCGTCGGCGGCCAGGTAGACGGCGTCGTAAAGCAGCGTGCCTCGCGGCCTGCTGGCGCTGGGAACCGGCCCGCCGCCCATCCCACTGCCACCGTTGACCCGAAGCTTTTCCAGGCCGGCCCGCAGCAGCCGGACCGAGTCGGTGAAGTCCTGCAGCAGGTCCACGTTGACGTCGAAGCTGAGCAGGAAGGACTGGTCCTTCTTTACGCGCAGCATCTGGTCCAAAAACTGCGAGGAGGCCTGACGCTCCTGGCTGATGAGGTTGCCCTGGCTCACGCTGGTATCCACCAGCAGGCCCATGGTCAGCGGCAGATCGTTCTGGCGGGAAAAATACTTGATGGTCTGCGGCTGACCCTCCTCCTCCACCGTGAAGTCGGACTTCTCCAGGTTGCCCACGAGCTGCCCTGGCTTGTTCCGGACCGTGAAAAAGATGTTGACGACCTCGACCTCGACCGAAATGTTGGGGATCTCTTCCGTTTTCGGAGGCTGTTGGGCCGGGGCGGGCGGCCAGGGGACCAGCCAGGCGGCCAGAACCATCGCCGCCAGAGCCGGAATCCAAGAAGGTCGCTTCATCAGCTATCCTAGGATTATATATGCGCTCTTCACTCTTTTTGATTCTAGCAACTTTGAGCGCCGGGGCTCTCTCCCAGCGCCCACCGGTGTTCCGGGCCGGGACCGAGCAGGTCGTGGTCCCCGTCACCGTGAAAGACGCCAAAGGGCAATTGGTCGAAGGCCTGGAGGCGGGTGACTTTCGCCTGCTCGAGGACAGCGTGGAGCAGAAGATTGTGAGTTTTTCCGCCGACCCTTTGCCGCTGGCGGCGGCCGTGCTGATCGATGCCGGGCTCAGCAATCCGACCGCCCATCGCCTCCGCGCCACTTTCCCCGGCCTTTCGGAGGCCTTCAGCGAGTTGGACGAGGTGGCGGTCTTCTCTTTCGACACGGGCTTCCGGACCGTCGCCCCCTTCACCTCCGACAAGGAGCGGATCTACACGGCCCTGAAACACATGGACATCGGCGCCGAGTACAGCCAGACAGGTGAGCCGTTGAACTCGCCCACCCCCCGCATCAACGGCTGGCCGGTGGGCGGCCCACCGGCGTCGCACGGATCGACCTCTCAGGTTTTCAAGAATATCGACGACGCCGTGTTCGCCGCCGCCAAGCTTCTGGGCACGCGCGACCCGGCTCGGCGCAGGATCATCTTGCTCATCTCCGACGGTCTCAATTCACCGCGCAACCGGGTCTCGACCGCCGAAGTGCTCACCGTCCTGCGAAAGAGCGGCGTGGAGGTGTATTCGATCGGCCTGGATGACGCCAAGCTCTCGAAGAACGCCAACGTGCTCGCCCGCTACGGGCCGGCCAGCGGCGGGGATTTCTACACGGCTTTGAAGAAGACCGCCATCGACCCGATCTACGCCCGCATCACGGAGCAGGCGCGATACCAATACATATTGACTTACATCCCCCAGAAGCCCCCGACCGTCGAGCCGGTCTTTCGGGCGATCGAGGTCCGCGTGAAGAAGCCGGGGGTGACGGTCCTCGCGCGCGACGGTTACATTCCCGAGCCGCGGGCGCCCCAGCCATGAGAAAAGTCATCCGGCATCTGAAAGCCGCCGATCCGGTCCTGGCAGGCATCATCCAGCAGGTCGGCCCCTGCCGCATTCAGTACCGGGAGACCGACTTTACCGCCCTGGCCCGAGCCATCGTTTTCCAGCAGTTGAACGGCACGGCCGCCGCCACGATTTTCGCGCGCACCGTGGCGGCGACGGGCCAGGGGCGCCTGTCGCCGCGAGCCGTATTGCGGACGCCGGTCGCCCGCCTGCGCGAGGCCGGACTCTCGGCCGCCAAGACCGCCTACCTCCGGGACCTGGCCGAGAATGTCGTGAGCGGCGCCATCCGTTTCCGGCGGCTGCCCGCCATGTCCGACGAGGATGTGATCGCCACACTCACCCAGGTGAAGGGCATCGGCGTGTGGACGGCCCACATGTTCCTGCTTTTTGCCCTGCGCCGGCCCGACGTCCTGCCGGTGGGCGATTACGGAGTTCGGGCCGCCATGAAGAAGGCCTACGGCCTGCCCCATCTGCCCAAGCCCGCCGAGATGGAGAGGATCGCGCTACCCTGGCGCCCCTACTGCAGCATCGCTTCCTGGTACCTCTGGCGCAGCCTGCAGATCAAATAATACACTCGATTCATTGATATCATCGGCTGAAGACACAGCCTCCAGGAATCCGGGCGGTGTCGGCGGCTATCGCGGCGGCGATGGCGTTGGCTGGACTGTGAATGGTAGCATTGAGTCATGATCGCAACTGTGCGGGACGTTCTGGTGCGGACCAAAACCGACTTCGAGTGCCTGCCCGAGGAAGGACTCTGGGAGGTAGTCGACGGGAGGGCCATCCTCTTGCCTGCTAGTGACTACCAACACCAGAAGGTCAGCTTCGCCCTCTCGAAGGCCCTTGACCGGGACCTTACTTCCCTGGGCTATGGAGAGGTTCTTGCTACCATGAACGTTCACATACCGGTGCAAGACAGGGCCTTCGGCGAGATCCAGAATCGAGTGCCGGACCTGGTGGTTTTCAAACAAAAGCCGGAAAAGGACTTCGAGGTCGGCCGGCCGCCCGAGCTGGTCGTCGAGATCCTGTCCACCCGCCGCGGCAACGTCGAGCGCACGGAAAAGCTCGACGACTACGCTCGCGCCGGCATCGCCGAATACTGGATCGTCAACCCCTTCGACCGGGCCGTCGAGGTGTACTTGCTCCACCAGGGCGACTACGTGTTGCGGGAGACGATCTCCCAGGGATCCCTCTCGCCCGAAGCGTTCCCGGGAATAAAAATCGACTTAAAGGAAATCTGGGCCGCTCTCGATTGACGCTTAGGGCCTGTCAAGAAATAACAGTGCCAACCGCTCCCTGACGGTCGCGGCTCGGAAGGGCTTTCTGAGCCGCGCGCGTGAGCAAGCGGACTCGGCGTGCTGGCATGGTAATTCTATGACGGGCGCTTACTTGTCCCCCGGCAGCACCTTGACCCCCTTCTTCAGCTCGAACACGGAATCGTTGAGGCCCTTGTTGATCTCCACGGTTTCGTTGAACATCTCGAAGATCTTTTCGCCGTCCCGCACGAGCTGCGAATTCCACGGCACCTGGACGCCCGAGACGTTGCGGTATTTCGAATAGTTGCCGACTTCGCGAGTTGTCTCCCGCGTCTTAGGATCCCGCCGGACATACTCCTGCCGGACCGGCAGGTGGCTGGACTGCAGCAGGTAGACCATCGTGGCATTGTTGTCGCCATCCGTGACACGGACCATGTCGACGGGCACGTTGTCGATGATCTCCGTGCCTGTCGAGTCGAATATCATGCCGGGTTCGTCCAAGCGGTATTTGAGGGTGTAGAAGATGTCCCGCCGGAGCCGCTCGCGGTATAGCCGCATGTAATCTTCCGGAAACGGCCGGGCGCCCCGGAAGGTGATGTCCCAACCCTGGCCGCCGATGAAAAGCGAGCCGTAATCGGCTTTCTTGCCGAACTCCCGGCGCTCGCGCACGCCGAGCCAGCCGGGATCGGGGGAGGAGGGCTTGGGATCGTATCTGATGTAGATGGCCACGACGGAGAGGCCGCTCAGCCGCTCCTGGTAGAACTGGTACGCGCGGCCGTGCTGCGCCTTGTCCCGCATGCTCAGAAAGGTCTGGCCGCCGAGCGCTTCCAGACACTTCTTAATGAGCCGTTGGCCGGCTTGCTGCGGCGTCTCGGCGTGGAGCGACGCCGCCATCAGAACCGCGACTGTAAGAAGGCGTAAGAAAATCAAACGACGCCGCAGGGAGCGGAGCGTCATCCGCCGATTCCTTGGCACGCCGCAACGAACCGCCGCAGCAGCGCCATGCTGACGGCACTCTCGCAGAAGATCCGCTCGGGGTGCCACTGGACGGCCATCAGGAAGCGGCCGTTCAAGTTCGCTTCCATCGCTTCGATCACGCCATCGGGCGCCGAGGCCGTGACCCGGAAATCCGGCGCCACCCGGTCGACGCTTTGGTGATGGGTGCTGTTGACGGTATGCGGGCCGATGCCGGCCAGCGCGGCCAGCAGCGATCCTGCCACAACCGTGACGGGATGCCGTGTCTTGTGCTCGCTGTGCTCGATCTCGGTGCGGATAGCGTCGGGGATATGCTGCACGAGCGTTCCGCCGTAGTGCACGTTCATCGACTGCATGCCGTAGCAGATGCCCAGCACCGGCCGCCCGGCGCGGCTGGCCTCCTCGAGCAGGGCGAAGTCGGTCTCATCGCGCTGGGGGTTCACGAACCCGACCGCCGGGCTCCGCTTGGCCCCATAGCGAGCCGGATCCACGTCGCTGTCGCAGCCGGAAAGCAGAATGCCATCCAGGCGCGGGAACATCTCGCGCGCCACGCCGGGAATCAGGGGGATCATCACCGGTAGCCCGCCCGCCGCCGCCACCGCTTCGAAATAGGTCGGCTGCAGATACCACCGGCTCTTCTGCCAGTCGCCTTGCTCGCGGTCTTCCCAGCGCGCCGGGATGCCGATCAGGGGCTTGTTCACGGCTTCGCCAAATCCTCCGGCTTCAGCCCGGTATTGTAATGGAACTCGCTGACGGTGGTCTCGGCGAACTTCTTGTCGTTCTGAAAGACGGTGGTCTTGAATGGCACGCGGATGCCGTCCACCTCGCGAAAATCCTCGTAAACCTCTTCCACCTTGGCGGGCGGGCCGGCCATGGCCTCGCCGCGGTATTGCTTCTTTAGCACCTGGCCCGAAGCGGCATCAATGAAGACATCCACCTGAGCGCCGTCTTTGGAGCTGATCTCCACCACGTCGGCCTCGCGATCGCCGACCTTGTCTTTTCGGACCAAGTTGACCGTGAGATCGGGGTTTCGATCGCTCAGCAGCAAGGTCTCGGTAAACCGGAAGATCTCCCCTTTCGCCTGCTGCAGTTGCGGCCCCGCCAGCGGCATCTGCCCCTGCGGCGCCTTGAGCCACCCGCCCTTGCCGTCGGTGTAAACGCCGATTTTGCCGAACGGCAGCTCGTTCTCCTGGCGTAGCGTGGAGGGGAAGATAATTTCCGTTTTCTGCTTCACCGCCATGGCCCCCATCGGGCCACTGATCTGGGCGCTGGCGGAGAAGGCAGCGTCCTTCAGGGCCGCCAGCTTGTCGGCGCCGCCGGCCGCCTTCTGCGCCCGCTCGAGCGCCGCGCGGCCCCGGGCGATCGATGCGGCGTCGGCCTTCGCCTTCTCCTTCTTCGGTTCCGGGATCGTGATGTCCACCGGCGTCACCGGCTTGCCCAGGGCGGTCAGCGGCTTATCGAAATCGGCCGGCTTCCCCACCTCCAGGATGGTGAAGTCCTCGGGATGCAGATGCTTCTTAGCCACCCGCAGCACATCCTGCTTGGTGACCGCCTCCAGCCGCTTCTTGTACTGAAAGATGAAGTCCTTCGGATAGCCGAAGTATTCGTAGGTCAGCAGGCGCCTCAACGTTTTTGCGCGGGTGTCGAAGTTGAATACGAAGCTGTTCAGGGCGGTCCCCTTCGCCGTTTCGATCTCGGCGTCGGTGACCTCGGTCTCGCGAATGCGCTTGACCTCCGCCAGCATGGCCTCGGTTGCCTTGACGGTAGAGTCGGACTTGGTGCCGGCCACCACCAGGAACAGACCTGGATGGTCATAGTGGGCGCCCCACGCCGCGCCGACCTGATAGGCGTAACCCAGCTTGGTGCGCACCTGCTGCAGCAGCCGGCTCTGGAAGCCTCCGCCCAGAATCTCGGCCATCACTTCCAGGGCGGGATAATCCTCGTCTTTGAAGACGCCGCCCAAGTGGCCGATCCGGATGTTGGTCTGGTTCACGTCGTCTTTGGTCACCAGAAAAACACCGCCCTTGCGATTCTCCTTGACCGCCGGAAACGGCGGCACAGGCGCTTGGGGGTTGTTCCAGTCCTTCAGCGCGGCCTCGATCTTGGCTTTCATCTCCTCCGTCGAGAAGTCGCCGTAAACGGAGAGCATGACGTTGCCGGGGAAGAAGTATCGCCGGTAGAAGCGCTCCAGGTCCTGGCGCTCGATGCGGTCCACGTGCTCGTACTCCTGTTCCCAGCCGTAGGGGTTGTCCTTGCCATAGACCAGATTGGCGAACTCGCGCCGCACGATATCACCCGGGTCATCGTTGCGGCGGGCGATGCCGCTGCGGGTCTGGTTCTTGAACAGGTCGAGCTTGTCTTGCCGAAAGGCGGGATGCATCAGCACATCGGCGAAGATCGCCAGCACCTTGTCGACGTTCTCCTTCAGCGTAAAGAAATTCGTGTCGCCTTCGGTCTCCCCGACGCCTGCTTCGACCGACGCCGCCATGCTCTCCAGCTCCTGGTCCAGTTGATCGCCGGGTTTGGAGACGGTGCCGCCGGTGCGCATCACCGACCCGGTCGCTTCGGCCAGCCCGATCTTGTCGGGCGGATCGAACAGGTTGCCCGTGCGGACGAGCGCCCGCCCGCTGATGATCGGCAGCGCATGATCCTCTACCAGATACAGGCGCAGGCCGTTCGCCAGCGTGTAGGTGGCGACCTTCGGAATTTGGATTTCCTTGAGCGCCGGATACCGCAGGTCCTTGTAGCTGGCCGCCGCGCGCGGCGTTACGGCTGCGGATTTCTTCGCCGCCGGCTGCTGCGCGGGCGCCGCCGGCTGCTGGGCGACAGCCGCCGTGCTCATCACCATCCAGGCGAGACACGCGATCCGGATCTTCATGGCTCGATTCCTCACTGCTGTTTCTCCTGGGGTGGTTTTTGCTGGGCTGCTTTCTCCTGAGGCGCCGCGACCAGGTAGCTGACCGTGCGGTTCTCTTTGCTGAAGTACTTCCTGGCCACTCGCTGGACGTCGTCGGCGGTGACCTTGTTGATTTCGTCGAGCGAATGGAACAACTGGCGCCAGTCGCCGAACAGGGCGTAATAGGAGGCCAGCTCCCCGGCCAGTCCGGAGTTGCTGTCGAGCTTGCGGATCAGCGCCGCCCGGTTCTTGGTCTTCACCATGTTCAGCGTGTCGTTGTCGACCTTTGCCGTCCGGATCTTCTCGACCAGCCCGTAAATGGCGGTCTCGTTCTCGGCGACGGTGTGGCCCGAGGTGGGGAACGAGTAGAACAGAAACAGGCCCGGGTACTTGTCGCCCGGGAAGTGGGGGAAGCCGCCGGCGTCGAGGGCGATCTGCTTGTCCCGGACCAGCTCCTTGTAGAACCAGCCCGTGCGGCCGCCGCTGAGCACGCTCGAGATCACGTCAAACACCGCCCGATCCGGATCGTACTCGGAGGGCTTCTTGTAGCCGACGACGACCACGGGCTGTGCGGACGATTCGAGCTCCACGCGCCGCTCGCCATCCTGCTTCGGCTCCACGGTGTGCGCCGGCGGCGGCATGGGGCGGTTGGGCAGCCGCCCGAAGTAAGTCTCGGCCAGCCGCCGGATCTGCTGCGGGTTGACATCGCCCACGATGGCCACCGTCAGATTGGCCGGCACGTAGTGCGTCTTGAAAAATTTCTCCGCCTCGGAAGCGCTGAGGTTCTCCACGTCGCTGGCCCAGCCGACCGGCGGCTGCCCGTAAGGATGAGCGACGAAGGACTCGGCCAGAAAGACCTCCAAGAGCTTGCCCACCGGGTTCGACTCGGTGCGCATCCGCCGCTCTTCGCGCACCACGTCCCGCTCCTTGTAAAACTCCCGAAGCACCGGATGCAGGAACCGCTCCGACTCCATGTAGAACCACAGCTCGGTCCGGTTCGACGGCAGGCTGTAAAAATACACGGTCGAATCCTGACTGGTGGCGGCGTTCAAGCCCACCCCGCCGCTCTCTTCAATCACGCGGCTGTATTCCTCGTTCTCGACCAGCGAGCTGGCCTTCTCCACGGCCGCGTGGAACGCCTTGTCCAGTTGCTCGACCTTGGCCTTGCCGGCGCGCACGCCCTTGTACCTCTCGGTCTCCAGGGCCTGAAAGGCTTGCTCCACGTGCTCCAGGGCTCTCTTCTCATCGGCATAGTTCTTCGAGCCGATTTTGTCGGTGCCCTTGAAGGCCATGTGCTCGAACATGTGAGCCATGCCGGTCTCGCCCTTCGGATCGTTGACCGATCCGACGTTGGCGTGGGTATAGAACGAAACCACCGGCGCCTCATGGCGCTCCACGGCGATGAAATGGAGGCCGTTGGCGAGCGTAAACTCGGTGACCGACTTCTCGAATTGCTTCAGATCCTGCGGGCGCGCCGCTGTGGCCAGCAACAAGGCCAGGACCGCACAGCGCCGCCCCTGAGCTCGATTCGCAATCATATTTCTAAGGTATCATGGCTCTGTTGCGCCGTCTCGCCGCCTTCTTCGTCCCGACCGTGAAGTTCCTGCTCGAAACCGAAATCCACGTCTACGCGTTCGCCATCTCCGCCAACCTGCTGCTCTCCTTCTTCCCGTTCCTGGTGCTGATGCTCTCGCTGTGCCAGCACGTTCTGCGCTGGCGTCAGGCGGCCGACGTGATCTACCAGGCGCTCCAGGATTTCCTGCCCGCCGATCCGCAGTTGTTCGAGTTCCTCCGCGGCAACCTGCGCGTGGCGGTGGCCTCGCGGGGGCGCGTGGAGGCCTTCTCGATCCTGCTGCTGCTGTTCAGCAGCAACGGCATCTTCGAGCCGCTGGAAGTGGCGTTGAACCGCGTCTGGGGCATCCGGGAGAACCGCAGCTACTGGAGCAACCAGTGGGTGAGTTTCGGGCTGATCCTGATTTGCGGCGCGCTGGCTCTGGTCTCGGCGCTCTTCACGGCCACGAACCACCAACTGCTCGATATGCTGGCCGGGCCGCTGCCGCGGCTCACGCGCTGGATCGGCCTGGCCGCCTTCAAGGCCGCCGCTGTGCCGGTCTCGATCTTCATCCTGTTTCTGGTGTACTGGCTGCTGCCCAACGCCCCGATCCGGTGGCGCAGCGCTCTGCCCGCCGCCATCCTCACCGGCCTGGCGGTCGAGGCGGCCAAGTACGCCTACCTGCTGGTCTGGCCGTGGCTCGATTTCCGCCGCGTTTACGGGCCGTTCTTCATCTCCGTGACGCTGGTGGTGTGGGGCGTGATCTCTTCGCTGATCGTGCTCGCGGGCGCCGAAATCTCCGCGCGCGGCCCCCGCCCCGGCCCTCCGCCTCCGGAGATCCTGTCTCTGTTTCAAACAAATTAAAAAAAAATGTTTTGACTTTGGCTGCTTTCGTGCTACAACATTCATTGGACGGATTGTAGTGGGCAGCGAGCCTTACCGTTCGACCGCCTGTTACAATCCGTCCAGGATTCACCGGGACCCCAGTAGTTCAATCTTAACTGTGAGGTGCAAAATGGCGAAGAAACCGGCAAAGAAAGCCGCGAAGAAAAAGAAGAAGTAGCGGACCACAAGGCCATCTCAACTGCAACTCTCAGGCAGCCCGAAAGGGCTGCCTATTTTTTTTCGGGGAGATTCGGCGGCGGCCGGCCAGCCCCTCCCGGGAGGGCGCGCCGGGCCGGCGCTACAAGGAAATCGGAGATCCCAGTTGCCGGCTCACGACCCGTCCGATCAGGGTCTTGAGAGTTTCGCCCGTCTCGGCCCACACGAACGTCTTCTGCGGCTCGGACCATTCCAGCTTGAAGCTCTTCGACAGCGCCGAGACCCAGATCTGCCGCACCGGCGCGTTCGGGCTGATCACGAAGCGGGCCGGCGCCGGCTCCTCGAATTCAATCGACAGGTTGCCGGCGTTGTAATCCACCTCGAACTCGTGCTCCTCCGAGGCGGGCAGCAGCGACTTGCGAAGAGATTCCAGCGCTTCATCAACCGCGCGCTGGAAAACCTGTTCATCCATCATGCGGGGTGTCCTTTTGCTATGGATTGACTTTGTAGTAGCGCTGGAACGGCCCTATGTGGGGATAGAAGGCGCGAGCGCGATAAATCTCGGCCACCTGACGGATGTGCCCGAGGTCGTGCAAGGCGAATTCATTCAGCATCTGGCCGAAGCGGATCGGGCCCAATTCCTCGTGCCGCCCCACACGCCCCGAGACCTCATCCGGAAGCGGCCGCAGCCAGGCCAGGGTCTCCGCCCGCCGGGCGGTGAACATGTCGAGCTGCTCGGCGGCGTTGAACTGTGTTCCCGATTGAAACAACGCCAACTGATCGTAGAAAGGCAGAAAGGGGGACTCCTCTTTGACCATCGCCAGAAAGCGCTGGCCGAAGCCTTTCACCTCGACCTCGGCCAGGTGCGCCAGCACCATGGCGATCGACCAGCGGTCGGGCGCCGGCTGCCAGTCCATGTCTTCCGAAGTCGCGGCGGCCAGCAGCCCGCGCAGGATGCCCGGCGTCTGCTCCAACACGGGGAGAGTCGGTGATTGCACGACGCTCATTTTACCGCAGCCCGCGCGCCGGGGCGGCGGGGAGGTAGCCGCTCTCGGCCAGGCGCTTGCCCGACAGCCGGTGCGCTTCCGGCGACATCTCGTGGACTCCGGCGGCATCGATCCAGCGGTTGTAAAAATTGAACAGGCCGCAGACATTGATCGCGTCGTAGATCGCTTCGTCGGTCCAGCCCGTCCCGCGCACCGCCTCGAGGTCCGCTTCCGTAATCGACGCGGAGTCCCGGTTTACTTTCGCGATAAACGCGAAAAGGGCCTTCTCGGCATCCGAAATCGGAGCGGTCTGGTAGTCCTCCAGCACCGCGTCGACCTTCGCCCGATCGTCCAGCAGTTCCGCCGCAACTGCGGCGTGGCTGGCGATTCAAAACGGGCACTGGTTCTGCTTGGAGGTGAAGGCGGCGATCAGCTCCCGCATCCCCGCGCTGAGCGGCGACGGGCCGCGCATCACCGCCTGGGAGAACTGGCTGAGAGGCTCGGTCACGCCCGGCTTGAACGCGAACAAGTGGAAGATCTGCGGCACCGGGAGGCCCGAAGACCTCATCTGCTCGATCATCCCGGCATACGGACTCGCCGGATCAGCGTGCTTTTCCACTTCCGGCAGAAACATCGGTTTCATGGGGAACCTCCCGAGAGGCGACTGACGGCCGAGCGCAGGGCCTCCTGCTGCCAGTCCGTCCTTGCGGCGGCGGGGCACGATAGGAACGTGCCAGTGCGGCACGCTCTGCCAGCCTCAGGCTATCAGAAGACCAGTCCTGGCGCCTGGCCCGCTGCGAATGCCCGTTTCGTGAAGCCGGAGGCGTAAAAGAAATCGAAACGCTGTACAAGACGGTATTCCAGGGACGTCAGGCGTTTGAAAAAAATAGCACGGCGCCCTCCCCCGAGCGCTACCACCGGCGGTAGGAGCCGGCGCTAATCGACGTAAGCGATGCAGTCGATCTGCAAGAGCTGGCCGCCGTGGCGGAAGCTGGTGGCCCCGAAATAGGACCGCGCGGGGCGGTTCTTGGTGAAGAAGGTGTTGTACGCTTCGTTCATCGGCTCCCAGTTTTTCTCCGGATCGACCAGCGCCACCTGGACCTTCAGCACGTTGTCCATCGAAGAGCCGGCCTTCTCGAGCGACTCCTTCATGATCTGGAGCGCGTCGCCGGTCTGCTGCTTGGCGTCGCCCGGCTTGGGCCGCCGCTCCGGATACCAGCCGCCGATCCCGCTCAGAAACAGCAGGTGTCCGGAGCGGATCGGCCCGCCGGCTGATTGTTTCTTGGGCGACCAGGCCTCGGCGCTCTGCGCCCGCGCCGCCCCGGCGCCCGCCAGCGCCAGCGCCGCAGCCTGCATCATCGCCCGCCGGGATTTCTGTTGAGGTTTGTTCGTCATGTGTTGTTCTCCTTGTTTTTTCCAATGGCGGCCGCGATCCGGTCGCCCAGCTCGGCCGTGGTGAGCGATCCGCCCAGGTCGGGAGTGCGCTGGTGCGGGTCAGCGAAGACCTGCTGGACCGCGTGGCGAATCATCCCGGCGCCTCGCACCGTCTCCGGATGGCCGAGCCAGTCGAGCAGCAGGGCCACCGACAGAATCGTGGCCGTCGGATTGGCAATTCCCTGGCCCGCAATGTCGGGCGCCGAGCCATGCGACGGCTGGAACACGGCGAGGCTGTCGCCGATGTCGGCCGAGGGGGCCATGCCCATCCCGCCCACCAGCGCTGCCGCCAGGTCCGAGAGGATATCACCGAATAGGTTTTCCGTCACCAGGACATCGAAGGTGTGGGGCCGCCTCACCAGGTACAGGCTGGCCGCGTCCACGTAGATCTTTTCCGCCCGCACGGCGGGAAACTCCGGGCGGATCCGGTCAAAGACCGAGCGAAAGAACGACATCGACGGCAGCACGTTGGCCTTGTCCACCAGGGTGACCAGGCCCCGCCGCCGCGAAGCCTCGCGAAACGCTGCCCGGATCACCCGCTCGGTGCCGCGCCGCGAGATGCGCAGCGTATCCTCTACGGCCTCGGCGTCGGGGGAGTACGTCCCCTTCCGCGAAACGAAAAGCCCCTCGGTGTTCTCCCGCACGATAGCAAAGTCGATCTCACCGGCCTGGTAGGACTTGAGCGGCGTGTCTTGGGGATGGTAGAGCCGGACGGGCCGCAGCCCGCAGTAAAGCTCGAGCCTCTCACGCAGATCGAGCTGCGGCGCCATCTCGGTGCCGTTCGCCCAGCGGACATCCGGCAATCCCATGGCCCCGAGCAAAATGGCGTCGTGCTGCCGGCAAGCGTCGAAAGTCTCAGCCGGCATCGGATCGCCGCCGCGCAAGTACTCCCCGGCCCCGACCGAAAACTCCTGCAGCTCGAAAGAAACGGCCTTGAGGCGTCGCTCGACGGCCCGCAGGGCTTTCACGCCCTCGGCGATGACCTCCGGCCCGATGCCATCACCGGGCAAGACGGCTATGCGGTAGGTTTTATTAGGTGCCGTCGGGTTAGGCAGACGGCGAGTATATCAACAGAGTGGGCGTCCTGGCTCGCGTAGACTCACTTGCGGGTTAGAAAGCCGTTGCTGATAGAGTAGGCGCCGGGCTTGACGCGGGATTCCCCGCTCGTCGAGTACTGCCCTGCCTGCGGCACGTACTGCTGTTTGGGGCCGGTGAAGGTGCCGGGCGCGACGGGGAAGTCCTTCGATGGGCTGAATGTCCCCGGGACGACCGTAAAGGTCCCGGGCGTAGGCACAAAGGTGTCTTTGGGGACGGAGAACGTGCCGCGGGCGACTGTAAACTCGCCGCGCGGGGCGGCAAAACCCTGATCCTTCAGGCTTCCAGCCGGGCTATCAGCCGGGCAGAAGAAGGCCAATATTGCGAGTGACAGAGTCAGGAGGCGCATATTTTCTCTCCTGCCCACAAGATTCGTCTGAGTGTTGGGGAGACTTTAGACCAAAACGGTAAAAGTTGTTTCGTTGCGGCTGACCGGCCGGTACAGGGTATCCCGCTCGACCGGCTCCCGCCCGGCCTGCCGGATCAGGCTCAGCAATTCATTGCGCCGGAGCGACTGCGCCGTCGTTGCCCCGGCGTCGTGGTAAATTTTTTCCTCGACCACCGTGCCGTCGATATCGTCGGCGCCGAAACGCTGGGCCACCTGGGCGATCTTCGGCGTCATCATGATCCAGTAGGCCTTGATGTGGGGGAAGTTGTCCAGCAGCAGCCGCGCCACGGCGATGTTCTTGATGTCGGCGAAGCCCGTGGTCGGCGAGATGTGCTGCAAGGGAGTGTTGGCCGGGTGGAAGGCGAGCGGAATGAAGGTCACGAAGCCGCCGGTTTCGTCCTGGAGACCGCGGAGCTTCAGCAGGTGGTCCACGCGGTCCTGGTCGTTCTCAATGTGGCCGTAAAGCATGGTGGCGTTGGACCGCAGGCCCAGCCGGTGCGCCGTGCGCGCCGTCTCCAGCCACTGCTCGCCGGTGATCTTGTGGTCGCAGATGATCCGCCGGACCCGCTCGATGAAGATCTCGGCACCGCCGCCGGGCAACGAATCGATGCCGGCCTGCTGCAGCCGCCGCAGCGTTTCTTCGATCGAAAGGTGCGCGCGCCGGGCCAGATACCCGATCTCGACCATCGTGAACGCCTTCAGGTGCACCTGGGGGAAGCGCTCCTTGAGGCCGGCGATCATCTCGCAATACCAATCGAGCGACAGCTCGGGGTGCAGCCCGCCCACGATGTGAAACTCGCTCACCGCCTCGGTGTAGCCCGTCCCGGCCGTGTGCCAGACCTCCTCGAGCGACATGGTGTACGCTTTCGGGTCCCGCGTCTGCCGCCCGAAGGCGCACAACTTGCACGCCGCCACACACACGTTGGTCGGGTTGATGTGCCGGTTCACGTTGAAGTAGGTGACGTTCCCGCTGTTGCGCTCCCGCACCAGGTTGGCCAGGTACCCAATGGCCAGGATGTCGCTAGAGCCGTAAAGCGCCAGGCCGTCGTCGTAGCCCAGCCGCTCGCCGGCATAGACCTTTTCGGCGATCGGCTTCAGCCGCGCGTCCTCGATTTGGGGCGCGGCGAATGCGCGCTCTTTAGTGACCGGCTGCATACAGAATATCGGCCGCCCAAAACAAGAAGAATAACACGCTGACGAAGCCGTTAACCGTGAAAAAGGCGGCGTTGACGCGTGACAGATCCCCCGGCTTGACCAGGCTGTGCTCGTATGCGAGCAGCCCGGCCACCAGGGCGATCCCGGCGAGGCTGAGCGCTCCGAGCGACAGCCACTCCGCCAGCCAGAGCAGGAGCGCCACCATCGCCAGGTGCAGGAGCCGCGCCACCCACAGCGCCGGCCCGATCCCCAGGCGCGCCGGGAGGCTGTAGAGACGCTCGGCGCGGTCGAAGTCGTAATCCTGGCAGGAGTAGATGATATCGAAGCCCGCCGTCCAGAGCATCACGGCCGCGGTGAGCAGCAGCACCGGCGGATCGAGCCGCCCGCGCACCGCGATCCAGGCGGCCGCCGGCGCGATCCCCAGGGAAAACCCGAGCACCAGGTGCGAAAGCGTCGTGAAGCGCTTGGTGTAGGAATAGAAGAAAACGATGGCCAGGGCCAGCGGCGCCAGCATCAGGCAAAACCGGTTCAATTGCGCCGCCGCCAGCACGAACACCGCGCTCGACGCCGCCACAAACGCCCAGGTAAAGCCCCGCGAAACCAACCCCGCCGGTATGGCCCGCATCCGGGTGCGCGGATTCCGGGCGTCGATCGCCGCGTCGGCTACCCGGTTGAACGCCATGGCCGCCGACCGCGCCCCGACCATGGCCACCACGATCCACCCCAGCTTCGCCCAAGCCTCCCGCGCGCTCAGCCCCGACCCCCGCACCGCCAGCAGCGCCCCGGTCAGGGCGAACGGCAAGGCGAAGACCGAGTGCTCGAACTTGATCATCTCGAGCACCGCCCGGAGCTTGCGCGGGAAACTCATGCCATCGGAGCCCCCGCATCCTCTCGGGCGCGCCGCGCCCAATCGGGCAGGTCGATTGAAAGATAGATCCTCTCCGCCTCTTCGTATGCCGTCCGCATGGTGGCGGCGTCGCCGGTCTTGCGCGCCAGCCGGCCCATCGAGAGCAGGCAATTCGCCTCGCCCTGGCGGTCGCCGATCTGGCGGTGGATGGGCAGCGCTTCGTTGTACAGCCGCCCCGCCTCCTCGTAGTGAGCCTGCCGCAGCGCCACATCGCCCAGGGTCTGGACACAGTTGGCCTCCCCCAACCGATCCCCGATCTCCCGATAGAGCGCCAGCGCCTGGTTGTACAGCCGCCCCGCCTCCTCGTAGCGATCCTGCCGCAGCGCCACATCGCCCAGGGTCTGG
>JBGOUJ010000090.1:0-17416 GCA_041477005.1 Terriglobia bacterium
CAGCCGTCAGCTTATCAGCTTTCAGCCATCGCACGTCGGTCATCGGCCTTCAGTCATTCGCCGTCAGCAAGCGGCTTTTAGCCTCTGAATGAATGATGTTAGCATCCGCTTGACCTCGACGGTATCGTTGGAGAGGCGGTCGTGAACGGAGGCGCTCAATAGGTCAAGGTCGCGCGCTAGCAGCAGGTGATTCTCCAACTCGCTCGCCGAGCTCAACGCGAGGTGAAGGAAATAGGCAAGCTCGACAGACCCCTTCCTGCCACAGCCCTCCGCGATGTTGGCTCCGACCGAGCTGGAGGAACGGCGAAGCTGACTTGTCAAGCCATAGACCTCATCCTTCGGAAAACCGTGGGTGGCCTTGTACACAGCCAGGGTGAGGTTGTGGGCCTTCCCCCACACCTTCAACGATTTGAAGTCTCTCAAACCTTTTTCTCTTGCGACCGGTCGCGGCTCGCTGACGGTTGATCGCTGATCCCTGAAAGCCATTCTACGCCAGCAATCCAGCCGCCGGCGAGACCTCCCCGCATGACGGTGCTGCCGGCTGATAGCTGCCGCTGACTACTGATCGCTGGCAGTTGACTACTCGCGGCTGAACGGCTGATGGCTGACGGCTGCCGGCTGATGGCTGCCGGCTGATGGCTGATAGCTGATAGCTGATAGCTGACGGCTGATGGCTGACGGGCTGCCTCTCTGACGGCTGATGGCTGCCTCTCGGCTGCCTCTCCGCTGCCTCTCTACGACCAGAACAAGTAGAAGAACGCGGTGAAAACCACGTCCGCCAGGATGACCAGGAAGATGGACTGGACTACGGCGCGGGTGGTGGCACGGCCCACCCCTTCCGGGCCGCCTCGAACGCGAAAGCCCTCGAAACAGCCCACCTGCACGATGATCATGCCGAAGGCCAGGCTCTTGATCAGGCCCGTGATGATGTCGCGCAGAAACAGAACCTCCGTGGTGATAGAGAGATAGGTGCGCAAGCCCATGCCCAGGCTGGCGTAGGTGAAGAAAGCGCCACCCAGGATGCCGGCCGTATCGGCGGCGATGGTGAGGCAGGGCATCATCACGAGCATGGCGAGGAACTTCGGAGCGAGCAGGAAGTCGACCGGCTCGAGGGCCATGGTGCGGAGGGCGTCCACTTCTTCGGTCACCTGCATGGTGCCGATTTCGGCAGCGAAAGCGGAGCCGGAGCGGCCGATGACGATGATGGCCGTCATCAGCGGACCGAGCTCGCGCGTGATGCTGACCCCTACCAGGCTCACTACAAGCTGCAGCGCCCCAAATTTCTTGAGCTCGTAGGCCCCTTGCAAGGCCATGATCAGGCCCACAAAGCCCGCGATGCAGCAGACCACGGGCAGGGCCTCCACGCCGACCACGGCCATCTGGCGGATGGTGTTTTTCCAGCGGAGGCGGTTCCGGACAACATTCAGCCGCAAGACGGCGGCCGCGCCTTGCACGAACTGGATGCTGAGGCCGCCCACGTATTCCACGTGTTCAATCGTGGAGCGGCCGATCTGAGCTAAAGTCATGAGACTACCAGCTTCCAGCCATCAGCTATCAGACATCAACCATCCAGGCCACTGGGTGCTGAAAGCTGAAGGCTGAAAGCTGATAGCTGGTTCTATTTCAACGCTTCTTCCACCGTTTGCGTAATCTCAAACACGCTCGTGAGGCGAGTCAGGTCCAGGACGTGCCGGGGCGCTTCGTTCAGGCCGCTGAGGATGAAGCGCGCCTTTCGCTTCTTGGCCTCCTGCAGCCCCTCCACCAGGCTGGCTACGCCGGAGCTGTCGATGTAGTTGACGCCCTTCAGATCCAGAATCACGCGCTCCTGGCCGCGGTGCTCGAACAAGTCGAGGATGGCGGAGCGCACCTCGGGCGAGGTCTTCAGGTCGATGTCGCCGTGTATGCGCACCACCGAACAGGCTCCGTTGCGGACGATGTCGATTTCAAGATCCTTGGCCATGGTTCTAACCAGTCCGCGCTTTTGCGCGCTTGCGCAGGCGCATGAAATTTCGGTTGCCGTTACGCTCGAACTCCACTTCGTCCATGGTCGAGCGTATCAGGTAAATGCCGCGCCCTCCGACCCGCATCTCGTCGGGCGGGGGCGCTTCGAGTCGTCCGATTTCGCAGGGTTCTCCCCGGTCGGACAGCTCGATTTCCAGACTGCCGTCCCCGGCGTTGCAGGTCAGGCACACCTCGCCGTTGGGGTCGCCCTTGTAGGCATGTTTCATGACGTTGCTGAGAGCTTCGTCTACTGCGATCATGATGTCGCACCGCTCGGACTCGTTGAAGCCGGCCTGGCGGGACACTTCCTGCATCATCGCTCGCACCACGCGAAGCCACCGCGGATCGCTAGAGATCTTCAATTCCATTCGGCGCGGCACCTGTCTCCATGTGCGAACCGATTCGACAGAATTTCCAGGGGATTATAACATGATTGTCGCAGACATATGGCCGTATCAGCGGGGCGGTGGGCGGCGTACCAGGTGCTGCGGCGAGTGGAGCGGGAAGGGGCGTTCGCCTCCGATCTGCTGCATTCGCCTCTGGCCCAGGGGCTCTCGGAGCGGGACCGGGCTCTCGCCGAAGAGCTGGCCCTGGGGGTTTTGCGCCGGCAAGCAGAGATCGACCGGCTGCTGGCCGAGGCCGGCGGACGGCCGGTGGAGCAACTGGATCCGGAGGTGCGCCTGGCGCTGCGGCTGGGGGCGTACCAGTTGAGGCGTCTGGACCGAATCCCGGCGCGGGCGGCCGTTTCCGAAAGCGTCGAGATAGTCAAGCGAGCGCGCAAGGCGTCGGCGGCGGGGCTGGTGAATGCCGTGCTGCGGAGAATTGCGGAGCGGCCGGCCGATCCGGAGCCGCCGGCCGCCGAAACGGCCGTCCCACTCTGGCTGCTGGAGCGGTGGCGAAAAAACTTCGGCCCGGCGGCAGCCGAAAAGGTGGCGCTGGCGACCCTTGATCGCCCGCCTGCTTACCTGCGCCTGAACGCCCGGTTCGACCATGAAGAAACGGTGCGGATGCTGGCGGCGGAGGGCGTGCAAACCGAAACGACGGAGCTGGCGCTTTGCCGCCGCGCGATGTCCGGCAAGCCTGCCCAGACGGAGTGCTTCCGCCAGGGACGCATTCGCATCCAGGACCTCGGCTCGCAGCGCGTCCCGCCGCTGCTGGGGATCGAGCCGGGGCAGAGCTTTCTGGACCTGTGCGCGGCGCCGGGCGGCAAGGCGTTTCAAGTGCTCGAGCAGTGGGACCGGCGTTTGCGGCTGTCAGTCGCTTGTGATCTTCATCCTCATCGGCTCGGGATCATGCGCCGCCTGGCCACGCTGCCGATCGACTTGGTGGCTCTGGATGCCGGCCAGTCGCTGCCTTTCTCGGTTCGTTTCGACCGAATCCTGGTCGACGCTCCCTGCTCGGGGACCGGAACTCTGGCGCGAAATCCGGAGATCAAGTGGAAGCTGCAGCCGGAGGACATTGCGGCCCTCGCTGAGCGCCAGCGCGCGATTCTGGCGCAGGCGCTCGACAGGCTCGCGCCCGGCGGCCGGCTGGTCTATGCGACCTGCTCGCTCGAGCCCGAGGAAAACGAAGACGTGGTGGACGCCGTGCTGGGGCCGGGCTTCGTGAAGCGCGAGACACACCTGTGGCTGCCCGGCTACAGCGAAGGGGACGGCTTTTTCGCCTGCGTCGTCGCCGCGCGGACTTAGAGCCGGGGCGCTCTTCAGGCCCGTAAGGGAGCGGGTTCCCGTGCTAAAATGAACGGGTCGGCTCATGATTGAAATCGCGCCATCCATCCTGTCGGCCGATTTTTCGCGCTTGGCGGAAGAGATGCGGTCTGTTCAAAAGGGCGGCGCGTCGATGATCCACGTCGACGCCATGGATGGGCATTTCGTTCCAAACCTCACGATCGGGCCGCCGGTGGTAAAATCGCTGCGGCGGGCGACCGACCTGGTGCTCGACTGCCACCTGATGATCGAAAATGCCGACTTTTACGCCCCGGAATTTGTGGCCGCCGGGGCGGATATGGTTTCGGTTCACCAGGAGGCCTGCCCGCACCTGCACCGGACGCTGTCGGAGATCCGCGCCAGGGGCGCCTCCCCGGGCGTGGTGATCAACCCGGCTACCCCGGTGCACACGCTCGACGAGGTCCTGCACATGGTCGATTACGTGCTGGTCATGAGCGTGAACCCCGGCTGCGGCGGCCAGGAGTTCATTCCGGCGGCGCTCGACAAGGTGCGCCGGCTGCGGCAGATCCGGAGCGAGCGGGGGCTCGCGTTCCGGATCGAAATCGACGGCGGCATCACGGTCGACAACGTGGGCCAGGCGGCGCAGGCCGGGGTGGAGATCGTGGTGGCCGGAACGGCCGTCTTCGGCGCGCCCGATCCGGGCGAGGCGGTGGCGGCGCTCTACCGGGCCGCCGAATCCGCCGTGGCCGTGCGGGTGTGAAAAGGCGGACGAGGATCGCTATGCATCGAAACTGGCAAAAAGTGATGGCGGCGGCGCTGATCCTGACGGCGCTCACCGGCTGCGCCCGGCGCAAGAAGTACGAGAACCCGATTCAGACCAATTCCCAGCAGCCCGACAAGGTGCTGTTCGACCGGGCGGTCGGGGACATCGAGCGCAGCCGCTTCGAGGTGGCGCGGCTGACGCTGCAAACCCTGATCAATACCTACCCGGACAGCGAGTACCTCGCCAAATCCAAGCTGGCCATCGCCGATAGCTGGTACCGGCAGGGCGGCACCAACGGCCTGGCCCAGGCCGAGGCCGAGTACAAAGACTTCATCACGTTCTTCCCCAACATGGAGGAGTCCGCGGAATCGCAGAAGAAGGTCTGCCAGATCCACTACAACCAGATGGAGAAGCCGGACCGCGACCCGACCCACGCCGTCAAGGCAGAGGCGGAGTGCCGGCAATTGTTGCTGCAGTTTCCGAACAGCAAGTTTATCCCGGAAGTGGAGCAGATGCTGCGCGAGATCCAGGAAGTTCGCGCCGACGCGGAGTACCGCGTGGGGCTGCAGTATTCGAAGAAGGGCAGCTACCGGGCAGCGGCGACGCGGCTGAACGCGGTCTCCGAGCAATACCCGCTCTTCAGCAGGACCGACGACGCGCTTTGGCTGCTGGGCGACGCTTACAGCAAGATGGGCAAGAACTTCGAGGACAAAAGCGCCCGAGCCTACGCCAAGCTGGTGCGGGAATACCCGTTGAGCGCCCGGGCGGCGGACGCCAAGGACCGGCTCTCGGATATGAACCGGCCCATTCCGGATCCCGATGAGGGGGCATTGGCCCGCATGAAGTACGATCTGGAAAACCGCGAGAAGACCAGTATGATGGGGCACGCTATGGGCGTATTCAGCAAGAAGCCCAACGTGAGGTCGGCGGCCAAGACCGGTAAGCCGACTATGGTCGCCGCCGGTCCGATCACGCCCGAGGGAATCAACCTGCCGCCGGCGGCGGGGTCGGCGGTCAGCGCCCAAGTGGGCGCCCAGACCATCACCGGTCCGAGCGCGCTCGATACGCAGCCCGACGCCCGCGCGAAACCGCCGGCCGCTACCCCGGACAATTCCGGCGCTGCCGCAGCACCAGCGGCTGGCGCTGCACCGGCCGCGGCTGCTGCCGGGTCCGGCGGGACGGCAACCCCTGCGGCCGCCAACGCCGCGCCTGCCGCGACGAGCGACGCTGCTTCCGCGTCGACGCCGGCGTCTTCGGTCGCCGCCTCCACGGCGGCCACGTCTGCCGGGGCGTCCTCCGGCGCGAGCAACAGCAGCACTCAGCAGGCCGCCCCCGAGAGCAGCTCCAAAAAGAAGAAGAAGAGCCGCCTCCTGAAAATCTTTCCTATCCCTTAAGCTCTTGTGCCCAGAGCCCTCCTCGCCGACGACAGCCCCCACGCCCAGCGCATGGGCGCGGAGATCCTGAGCCAGCAAGGGTATGAAGTTCTGGGCGTTACCGACGGGCAGGAGGTTCTGGAAAGCCTGAACCGGTTCGCGCCCGATCTGGTGCTGGCCGATGTGGCCATGCCGGGCCTGTCGGGTTACGACATCTGCCGTCGGATCAAGGCGGACCCCTCGCGGCGGCACGTTCGGGTCCTGCTGCTGGCGGGGGCGGTGGATCCGCTCGACCCGGCTCAGGCCGCGGAGGCCGGCGCCGACGGCGTCTTGCAGAAGCCCTTCGAGCCTTCGGCGGTGATCCAGACGATTGCCGGGCTGATGCGGAGCGCTCCGCCGGGGGACGGCCGGGAAGGCTTCGAGCAGGCCGTGCAGGCCGTGCTCGATGATCAGCCGATCCAACGGGAGCAGGTTCGCGCGGCGGTGGTACTGGCGGTGGAATCGGCCCTGCCCCGGCTGCTCGATGAGCTGACCGAGCACGTCCTCCAGGCGCTGCGGCAAACGGGACGATAGAACATGCCGGAAAACTCCTTCGACGTCGCCTCGAAGATCGACCTGCAGGAAGTCGGCAACGCCATCCAGCAGACCCTGAAGGAAGTCCACACGCGCTTCGACCTGAAGAACACCAAGACCCTGGTCGAGCTTAACCAGAAGGACCACCAGATCCTGCTGGCTTCCGACGACGAGTTCAAGCTTCGCGCGGTGAACGACATTTTGCAGCAGAAGCTAGTGAAGCGCTCGGTGCCGCTCAAGGGCCTCACCCACGGGAAGATCGAGCCGGCCGCCGGGTCGAGCGTGCAGCAGTCGATCTCACTGCAGCAGGGCATTCCGATCGAGAAGGCCAAGGAGATGGTCAAGCTGATCAAGAACTCGAAGCTGAGGGTGCAGGCCTCGATCCAGGGCGATGTAGTGCGGGTGAGCGGCCGGGACCGGGACACGCTGCAGCAGGTCATCAAGCTGCTCCGTGAAACCGACTTCGGCATCGACATGCAGTTTACGAACTACAGGACCAATTGATGATTTATTGATTTGTTGATTTTATTGATTGCCCCAAAGGTGCAGGAGGCTATCAACAAATCAATAAATCAAAATTAGCCATGCTCTGCATCCCCGGACCGTCCGGCCCCTTGGAAAGTCTCCTGGAACGGGATACGGAGGCCGGCCCGATCCGGCTGGCCGTGGTGGTGTGCCATCCGCATCCCCGCTACGGCGGGACAATGCGCAACAAGGTCGTGCATCGCATCGCGCGCGGCGCCAGGCGCGGGGGGGCGGCGGTGCTGCGGTTCAATTTTCGGGGCGTAGGTCAAAGCTCGGGCGAGTACGATAACGGTGTAGGCGAGCAGGACGATTTTCGCGCTGCGCTCACCTATCTCGGCGAGCAGTTCCCGGGGCTGCCGCTCGTGGCGGCGGGCTTCTCGTTCGGCGCCCGAGTCAGTTCGCAAGGGAACTGTTCGGACCCGCGCGTGGAGCGGGTGATCGCCGTGGGCACGCCGGCCGGGGCCGGGGGCGACTGGGGGTTTCTCGCGCGCTGCACGCGGCCCAAGCATTTCGTCCACAGCACGCACGATCAGTACGGCTCGCGGCCGCAGATGGAAACCCTGTTTGGGCAGGCGGCCGAGCCGAAGCAGCTCACCTGGATCGAAGCGGCCGACCATTTCTTTGAAGGCGGCCTCGATCAGTTGGAGGAGGAGGTTCGGGGCATTTTGGCCAGCCGGGCTTCGAGCACCAAGGCCGACAGCAGCAGGTAAACCATCACCGCGCCGATGGCGGGCACGCGGATGGCCCATTCGATGACCGAGGCATCCGCCAGGACGCCGACCGACCACGGCATCAGCATGCCGCCGATCAGGGCGAGCGACAGCACGCCGTTGAAAAAGCCGGGATGGTAATAGGGGAAGCGCTCGCCGATCATGCCGAGGATGAGCGCGTAGGCGGCGCCCAATCCGCCGCCGAGGAACAGCACGCCCACCGCGGCCCCGCCCACACCTGCCGTTTCCAGTAACAGCAGGCAGCCGAACAGCACCGCGGCGGCGCCGGCGGCCAGCCAGCGGACCCGCCGGACCACCCGTGGCAGGCGCGGCGCCAGCAGCTTCGCCAGGGTCAGGGTGATCCAGTAGAGCGCCAGGGCGAGCAAAGCGGCTTCCGAGCTGACGCCGAGCCGGCGTATCCAGTAAATGGCCAGCCATCCGCCGACCGTCCACTCCGTCCCCGACTGAAAGAAGAGAGCCAGCGACAGCAGCACGGCCGCGGGCGAGCCCGTGGCGCGCATGGAAAGCCGCAGCGGCGCGACCTGCAGAAGCGGCTGGGCGAGCGATCGCTGGCGAAGATAGAGCGCCCCCAGGGCGACCGGAGGCAGCGCGGTCAGCATCAGGATGCCGGGCGCCGTGAGCGTGTGGACGGTGGCCCAGATCAGGAGGGTAAAGCAAACGGCCCCGGCGCCGAAAAACACCCCGGCCAGGCTCAGGATAGGCGCCGCCATGGGGGCGGTCATGGCGTCGAACATCAGCCAGGAAAGGCCGGTGGTCAGCATCCCTGTGGCGAAGCCCAGAAAAACCAGGGGCAAGACCAGCAGGTCCGGTGTGACAATCGCCGCCAGCACGAGCATGGTCGCCCCCGCCAGAAAGCAGGCCGCCGCCAGCAAGCGCCGCAGTCCCAACTTGCTCAGCAGGTCGCGCGAGAGCATCGCCGCGGTGAACAGCCCCAGGTTGAACGCCAGGAAGTAGCTGCCGGCGGTCGTGAGATCGAAGTGGACGTAGTACCACCAGATCGGCAACAAAGCGCCCAGCAGCGCGACCAAGCTCCCCAGCAGGAGAAAGCCGGCCATGGCCGAGCGGACCAGCGAGGGCCGGGGCGTGGGTCTGGGAAGAGGCGTGGCTATGCCCATGCGGATCTTCACGGATTCTACAGGGAATTGGGCGAGGAGGCCAGGGGTGATCTGGGCGCGGCGCGTTGCTCCGGGCCCCTCCGATCAGCTCCTGCAGCGGGGCGAGCTACCGCGCCGCCCGGGTTGGGCCGTCCGGAGGGAGTATCCAGGCCGCCGGCCGCCACGTGCGCGGCTGGGCGGCCAGGTCGACTTCCGGATCCACCAGCAGTTGGGGTTCGCGGCCGTTCAGGGACGCCGTCACCACCACATAAGTCTTGATCTGCGCGTAGCCTTGCTTGCGCAGCTCCCTCGCCAGGTGATGACAGAACTGCAGGATCATGTCCGGCCGGACCGCCATTTCCGTGTATTGCCAGTTGCGCAGATATTGCCAGGGATCGATTTCCCAGCGCTTCTGACTTGCCGGATCTTCGGCAAAGAACCGGGCGCCGGCCGACTTTTGTCGCAACATCATGTGCCAGGAGAAGAGGTGTCCTTGTTCCGTCCAGCTCACATTTCCCGGATACAGGAAGTGGCGCAGCGGAACGGTGAGCTGCAGGAACACGTAGATCGCGAGCAGCCCGGCCGTGACTCGCTGGCCGCGCGACAAGGGAGCGGCAGCGATCTCGCAGGTTGGCTGGTCATTCCCAGCCGGAGATCTTCGGCGAAAAAGACGGCGGGGCCAAGCCGCGGGCAGAAACAGAAGCGTGCCGGCGATCATGAACCAGGGGAAGACGCCGATCGCAAACAGCCTCGCGTTCATCAGGTGAAAAAGGATCGCCGCGGCGAGAGCCGGCGCCCGCGTCCGGCGCCACAGCAGCAGCGGCACGACCAGCAAGTCCAGCAGCAGGCTGCTGTAGCTGAACAGATAGGCCATCCAGTCTCGCGTGAACAGGGCGCCGATGAGAGGGAAGTCGGTGCGAGCCGCCAGCCAGTCGCTCATCGGATTGGCGCGCAGCCAGTCGCCGTTCAGCTTGGCCAGGCCGCCGTAAAAGTAGGGAATCCCGATCTGCATCCGGAGCAGCCACAACGCCCAGGCCGGGGCGGTTCGGGAGCGGAGGCCCGGCCACAGCAGAGCGTCGATCGACAGAGCGCGATGCGCCGGCACGAAGATCATCAGGAAGCTCACCAGCGTGATCAGATAGAAATGATTCAGATAGCGCGCCTGCTCCAGAAGAAAGACGTAGGCGAACCCGAGGAAGAAGAGCGCCGCGCTGAGGCGATAGCAGAGGCCGAGTAGGATACAGATCGCCAGGACGCCGAGCGCATAGAAGTGCGCGTACATCCCGTGCCCGGGCCAGGGCCGCACCCAGTCAAAGCCGTAAAACGTGAAGTGAAACGCCGGGTCGATGTAGAAACGCCCGATGCGCTCGTAGGCGAAGTAACGCAGCACCTCCCAGAACAGGATCGCCCCGAAGGCGATGCGGAAGAACACGAGGGAAGAGATGTCAACCGGAGCAAACAGGCGGCTCAGAAAAAGGCGCATCGCTCTCATTGCTGGGCTTCCGAAGCGATCAACTCGACGGCGGGGCGCCGCCACGGCCATCCGGGCTTCAGTAGCGATTCCCCTAATATACAGCAGCGGAGCACGCACTCAACCGGGATCCTCTCTCTAGCTCCGGCAGCCCAGCCGGCGCATGATCTTGTCGGTCTCGCGGTAAGCTTCAGCGACCCAGTCCTCGATTTTGGAAGGCTCGGGGGAATACTCGAGCTCGATGCTGACCGTGCTGTCGTAGCCGGCGGCGCGGATGGCTTTCAAGTAATCCTCGATGGGGGTGACGCCGCGCCCGGGCGGCAGGTCCCCGTGGGTGCGGCCGTTGCAATCGGAAAGGTGAACGTGCTCGATCAGGCCTTCGAGCAGCGCGACCTTCTCGAACGGCGTGTGGACCAGGTGCAGATGGGAGATGTCGCAGTTGGCGCGGACCGTGTCGGGCAGGCCGGCGTCGCCGATGAAGCGGACCATCTCCTCCACGCTGTTGAGCAGTGACTGGTGGAACGGTTCGAGCTCCAGGGCGATGCGGAGGCCGCGCTCGCGGGCGTATTCCCCGAGCAGGCGCGTGTTGCGGACGCCGGTTTGCCATTGCTCTTCCGGCGGGATCACTTCCCGCTGCCAGATGTATTCGCCCAGCACCAGAAGCAGATTGCGGGCGCCCAGCCCGGCGACCAGATCGAGGAAAGCCCGGCAGCGCTCGACGTGGAATTTCTGCACGGACGGGTTGAAGTCGACCAGGCCCACGGCGACGCAACAGACCGAGACGATCGGCAGGCCGCAATCGGCGGCGGTGCGTCGGATCATCTCGCGCTCGTTGGCGTCGATTTCCAGCGGATCGGTGAAGATGTCGATCGAATCGAAGCCCAGCTCCTTGGTTTTCACAATGCCGAAAGACGTCTCGCGGCCGGTCTGGGCCCAGGCGGAATTGATGAGACCGAGTTTCATGGGCGGCTCTCCTGGAGGATTTCAGAAATTTCGACGGCGCGGTGTTCAGCGGCGCTGCGGTAAGCGGCCTCGACCAGGGCCATGGTCTTCAAGTTGTCGCGGCCGCTGACGGCGGGCTCGGTCCGGTTTTCCACGGCGATCAGAAGCTGGGCCATCGTGCCCTCGAAGGCGTCCGGAAACCAGACCCTCGTCCAGCGCGGCTCGATCCACTGGCCGGGGTGGCGCTGGGACGAGTAGCGCAGGGTGCTGGGAACCGGCTTCGGGTACTCGGGCCAGCCGATCGTCCCGCCGGCCAGGCCGCCGGTTCCTTCGACGCGCCAGCGGATGTAGATATCCGGAGCGGCGCCCTCGCGGGCGGGGCCGGTCCAGACGTCATCCCAGGCGGCGCAGCGCAGGCCGTTCTCGTATTCGAGGATGTAGAGGCAAATGCCGTCGGAATGAGGGAAAGCGCTGCGCGGATCGGCGCGCACGCTGGCGTAAATGCGGGCCGGGTCGCCGAACCAGAAGCGGAAGCAATCCAGGTGATGGATGCTCATCACCCGCAGCGTCAGCCAGCCGTATTGTTTCTGCCAGGGCATCCAGTGCGGGATGGCTCGCATGTCGATGGTGGCGAGCACGGGCTCGCCCAAATCGCCGCGATCCAGAAGGCTGCGCATGGCCCGCACGCTCGGATCGTAGCGCATGTTCTGGTTCACGGCCAGGACGATGCCGGCCTGCTCGCAACACTCCACGATCTCGACCGCCTCGGCGTAATTCATGCCCAGCGGCTTCTGAGCGAGCACGCCTTTCACGCGGCGGGGGGCGCTGGTGACGCGGCGAATCACGTCCAGCAGCGCGTGCGGCGGCACGGCGACATCGACGATCTCGATTTCCGGATCTTCGAGGACCTGCTCGACGGTCGCATAGACGCGGGGAACCTGCCGGAGGCGGGCGACCTCTTCGGTTTTGCTGCGGCCCTCCGGGTGGGTGGCGATGGCCAGCACCCGGAAACCGGCGTTTCGATAGGCCACCAGGTGGCAATCCCGCATGATGAAGCCGGCGCCGATACAGCCGATGCCGGGATCCAAGCTCCGGGGCTTCGGCGGGAGGTAGTCCAGTTCCGCTTCCATTGCTGGATTACGCGCGCTTTTTGAGTATGGCGATGATTTCCTGCAGCTCTTTTCTCATCTGCTTCAGAGCCGGCTTCACCTCGGGCGGGTCGGGAAGCAGCGCCATCTGAGGCTGGCCGTCGGGTGAGGCGGGCGGTTTCTTCTGCGTGGAGCGGCCTTTGCCTTTGAGGGCCTTACGGGCGCCGGCGATGGTGAAGCCTTCGTCATAGAGCAGCCGCTTGATCTCCAGCAGCAGCTCGACGTCCTTGCGCTTGTATTCCCGGTGACCCGTTTTCCCCTTCTTGGGCTGCAGCATGGGGAATTCGGTCTCCCAGAAGCGCAGGACATAGGGTTCCACTCCCAGCAGCTCACTCACGTCCCCGATGCGGAAGTAGAGCCGGTTCGGAATCTGGGGGATCTTCGACTCCGTCATTCCAAGACGATGTTACCATTCCGGCGCGGGAGAGGCGGGAGAATTGAGGAATTGAGAAATGGAGGAATTGAGGAATGAAAACACCTCGCATCGAGCACCCGGCGTTCGGTTTTCATTTCTCAATTCCTCACTCTCAGAATGCGCGCCGTGTGGGATCCCGGCGGGAGCAGGACGGTGAAGTGCTGTTCCGCTTCGAAGAGCGGCGCTTCGACGTTCTTGCCGTCCACCTGGATGAGCGCGGGTCTCAAATCGAGGAGCGCCGCCGCGCGGCTCGCGGAGCGGTAGTCGAACTCGACGCCCTCCGGCACGGCGCGCGCGTCGAGCAGATCGGCGTTCAGTTGGAGCAGCCGGAGCGGGACCGGCGCGCCGCCTTCGACCAGGCGCCGGCCCGCCGGAACCCAGACGGTCTCGCCGTCGGTCGCCGGCCACGGCCGGCCGTCGAGCTGCACCGCGCCCTTCCAGCGCACTCCGGTCGTCTGCCCCGCCGTAACCCGCCAGCCGGCGCCCGCCGGCTCGACCCGGCTGACCGACGCCGTGGCGGCGGAGAGCAGATCGTAGTCGGGCCGGCCTATCGATTGCTCGAAGTAGAGCAGGACCCGGGCGAAAGATCCCGCAGCCAGGTGGAGCAGTTGAAACAATTCGGCCCCAACCTGTTTTTTCGTGGGGTAGACGTCCTGGTAGCGCTCGACGACGTTGGCGTCGACCGCCAGGAGGCCGGTGTGCGGCGTCAGGCCGGCGTAGCGGCGCGCGATCTCGGGATAGCGCTCGGGGCCGAGGTGCCAGATGGTGGCTGGATCTTCAATCACGAAGGTGAAGCGGAGGCGGTCGAGCAGGCCCAGCACGGCCGCCGCGTCCGCGCCGAGCCGCTCTTTCATCTGGGTGTCGAAGCGGTCGTCGATGTGGGTCAGAGCCAGATCCAGGTCGGGACGCCATTCGCGCAGCCGGCCGAGCCAACGCGCCTGCAGGCGGTAGGCCAGGGCGGCGCGATATTCGACGAAGCGGCTCCACGCGGTCCGGTCGCGCTCCCAGTAGCGGGGCGAGTCGCGGCGAAACAGTTCCAGGGGATCGAAGCCCGCCTCCCGCCGGAACTCGGCGCGCACGGTCTCATTCATCGGGGTGAATCGCTGCGGGTCGCTCGGACCGTAGAGGGATTCGAAATAAAGCTCGGCCAGGTTGACGCCGTCCCAGTCGAAGCGGCCGAGCAGGGCGCGCGTCCCCGCCTCGACGGCCTGGGAACACCGGGGATCGGCCAGATTGATGAGCTTCCGCCAGTCGAGCTGGGCGTCCTGCAGGATGGCGGTCTTTTCGCGCCACTCGGGGTGGTCCCGCCAGAACTCCTCGCTGACGTGCGGCAGTTCGAGCCAGGCGTACACCAGGACTCCCTGGCGGTGGCAAGCCTCGATGAGCTTGCGAAGATATTCGTCGCGCTGGGGATCTGGATCGTAATAATGCCAGGCGGCGGCATGGATGGCGGCGATGCCCGCCTGGCGCCAGCGCCGGGCCAGAAAGTCGGGGTCGGCGCGCAGGCGATAGGAGGAGTCAAAGAAGGCCCAGGTGCGAGCGCCGCGAAACGGGAAATCGACGCCCAGGTCGGCCAGATCCTGCAGTAGATAGGGAAAGCGCTCGTAGCCCTTTTCGCCCACGCCGGCCGCGGTCCACAGGACGATTTGCGAGCCGCGACGCAAGCCGGCCGCCAGCGGCGCGCCGGTCTGCTTTTCGCGAGTGAAAACGCGGGCGCCCTCCGGCAGCTCGTAGACGGGCAGAGTAAGGGGGTGCTCCCAGACGACTTCGAGCTGCGGATCGCGCAGCTCTTCCACGCCGGCAACCCGGATGGCCCTTCCAGTCGGCCGAAAACCGAAGCGGCGCGCCTCGGCCGAGTCGCCTTCGAGGAGCGCCAGGGGAGGCGGGTTAGGCGCGAGATCGAGACCCACTGAGGAAAGAACGCGCTGCCAGCCTCCAGTGGCCAGGACGCTAGCGAGACACAGAATACCAGAGGCCGAGGCGAAGGTCATAGTAGTTGGGGCGCCGAGGATTGAACGCGTTGATCAGGTAGACGCCGCGTAGCCCGCTGATGGTCACATCGAGCGGCGGGCTCACTCGCGGCACGCGGAAGCGGAAGCCGGGACCGAACTCGACGAAGTTGGCGTAATAGTCTCTTCGACGGTCGAAAGTGACATGGGTGTTCCAGAAGAGCTGGGAGCGCAGGAAGCCGATTTGGGGCAGGCGGTAGCCGTGACGCATCTGCCAATAACTGATGACGTTGTTGGCGTAGCGGCTGAGGAAGACCGCGTCCACGTTGAGCTCGGCGAAAGCCCCGGCCGTTTCGCCGCCGAGGGAGGCTCCGAGATTGCGGGACCAGGCCAGGCCGCCGCGATAGTCCGGCCCGAGCCGCGGCGTGCCCGGCGGCGGCTTGTGGAGATAGCTCGCGGCCTCGCCGGCCTCGCCCCACAGGGTCAAGCCGTTCCAGGCAGGCGTGCGGAGCCCCAAGGCGCCGATCAAAGAGCTTTCGGAGAGAAATTGCGGCAATGGCTCGACGGTGCGGCGTTTCCAGTCGCCCACCAGGCGCAGCGACAGGTAGGGGCGGACCGGCAGGCGGCCCAGGCGGAACTCGGCCTTGAGCTGGGCGTACTGGAAGGCGTCGTGGAAGCGAGTGGAAAACATCGGGAGCGTCCAGAGAGAGACCTGGACGCGGCGAAACTGCGGGGCGAGGTTGTTGTACGAGCGGCGGGCTTCAGCGGCGACGGCCGGCTCGGGGCTGGCCAGGGCCAGGCGAAACCAGCGCAGAGCCTCGCGATCGTCGTGCAGGAGGTTGTAGAGCACGCCGAGCTTGAGGGCGACATCCAGGTCGTCCGGGTCGATCTCGTGGGCGATCTGAAGCTCACGCCGGGCGTCGTTCAGGTAGCTCAGGGTGAGGCTCTTTTCGCCGAGCTGCTTGTGAGGAAGCGCCAGCTCGCGCGGGGAGCTGCGGCCCGAGCTCCGGCCCGAGCTGGACCCCGAGCTGCCACCCGAGCGGGCGCCCGGGCCGCCACGCGAGCCGGCGCCCGAGCTGCCACGCGAGTCGGCGCCCGAGCTGCCATCTGAGCCGGTGCCCGGGCCGCTACGCGAGCCGGCGCCCGAGCCGCCACGCGAGCCGGCGCCCGAGCCGCCACGCGAGTCGGCGCCCGAGCCGCCACGCGAGTCGGCGCCAGAGCCGCCGCCGGAGCCGCCGTTCGCGCCGCCGCCCGAGTTGCGAGAAGGCTGTTTCTTTCCCAGCGCCTCGCGGGCGCGGCGGGCCAGCTCGGAGTCGGGTCCCGCGGCGACCTTTTCGAGCAGCGGCAGAGCACGCGCCGGTTGCCGGCGCTCGAGGTAAAGGAAGCCGAGCTGCGCCGCCGCCAGCATATCGAGCGAATCCTGCTGGACGACGGTCTCGAACTCCCGGAGGGCCTCGTCCTGTCGCTTGACGGCCAGCCAGAGAAACGCCAGATCGCGGCGAAGGGCGGCCTGGGCGGGATCGAGTTCCAGGGCGCGCCGGTATTCGTTGGCGAACGGATCGCGCCGTGGCAGCCGGGCGCGGGCCCGCTCGCTGACGCGCGTCTCGGCGGACCGCGAGGCCAGCAGCCAGGCGCCTATCGCCCCTTCTTCATCGCCGGCCTCGTGACGGGCGCGCGCCAGATCGAGCAGGGTCTCTTCGCGGCGCGGCGGCAGCCGCCACGCGGCCAGGTATTGCTCAACGGCGCGGGCCGGCTCGCGGTGCTTCTCGAGGTTTCGCGCCAGCTCGAGCCTGGCGGCCCGGTTCGAGGGATCCTGCCGGACGGCCGCCGACCAGCGCTCGATGGCTGCCCGCAGCTCGCCATCCGCGTGGGCGAAGGTTTCGGCGGCCGTCTTTTGCAACGCCGGATCGGGGGAGCGCCGGACCCGGTCGAGCAGCTCGAGCGCCCTCGCCTCCTGGCCCGTCTCGTAATACAGGAAGGCCAACTCGAGGGCGATGCGATCGTCCTTTGGCTCGAGTGTCAGCGCCTGCTCGAAGACCTCCCGCGCCCATTCGGTCTCGCCGACCCTCAGGTAAGCGTAGCCGAGATCCTTGCGGATGGATGGATTGCGGGGCGCGGCTTGGGCAGCGGCGCGGAGATGGGTGATGGCTTCGAGATACTTCTTCTCTCGAAGCGCCGCGTAAGCCTTGTCCAAAAAGATTTTTTCGGGAGGGTCGGCGGCCGGACCCTGTGTTTGCGCGGGTATCACCAAACACGCAAGCACCAGCAGGAAAGCATATTTCACTGCAGGCACCAGTATCTGAATGTGTCCCTATCTAATCACAGTCTGCGAGCAGGCGCAAGCCCCCGTAGGGAACCAAGGGAACCAGCCGTCAGCGATCAGCCGTCAGCCATCAGCAAGCCGGTAGCCGAAAGGTGGTAGTTGATCGCCGAAGCCAAAAGCCAAGGGCCAAGCTCTCAGCCATAAGCCCCCAGCCATCAGCCGTCAGTTGTCAGCCGTGAGCCGTCAGCAGTCAGCCCCAGCAATCCGGGTTGCTGAAAGCTGAAGCTCTCAGCGTCAGCCATCGGTTGTCACCAAGCCGGTTGCTGAGCGCCGATAGCTGATAGCTGATGGCTGATGGCTGATCACAGATAGCTATTACCGGCGAACTACCGGCAGAACGATGTGCGACGGATACTGTATGTCGTGGAATATCGTCTGGCGGGCGGGGGCCATGCGGTCGCTGTCCCGGCCGAGCTCGCCCGTGTTGAGGTTGCGGTCGAA
>JBGOUJ010000091.1:0-17316 GCA_041477005.1 Terriglobia bacterium
AGAACTAAGTGTCTGGCCCAACAAAGCAATGGCCGAACGATAGCTTGTTGGACTCTGTCCGGGCGGTCTATCCTTGTCATGTCTTCTATAAGAAGCTGGCATCGGTAAGGCGCCGGCGCCTGGAGACAATGAGAGTACATGACGAAGCTTTACATCATCTTGAAGAAGGCGCTCCGAGATGAGCGCGGCCAGGATCTGGTGGAGTATGCGCTGCTGGCGGGTTTCATCGCCATCGCGGCCGGTGCGTTGCTGCCGGGCATTTCGACCAGCATCAGCACGATCTTCAGCCGGATGGCATCGGTCCTGTCCAAGGCCGCGTCCTAACCGCCCGAATTGGCTAGCGGCGCGTTTGAGCCGTCACAGGCTCAAACGCGCCGGCCGGTAAGAACTACCATGGCGACTTTGCTGATCATCGGCGTTTCGCTCGCGTTATTCTTCCACTGGTTCCGCTACACCGTGATCCTGATTCTGCGGACGCGGTCTTCGCCGGAATACGCGCGGAAGGTAGCCGTCGCCAATCATCTCAGCTTTGCCGATGTCCGGCAGAAGCTGCACGCCAACAACGCGGAGAATCTGGCGGGCTTGTGCGGCGCGCTGCAGCGCGATTACCGCGCTTTGAAGTACCTGCTGGGCCATGCCGCCACGTCGCAGGCGGAAGGCTATACCGTCGAGCAGAGGCTGCTGATGGTTAACTTCCGCTTGCAGGGGCTGTGGTTCTCCGCCGTATCCCGATCCCGTCCCAACGCGGCCAAGCTGGCGCTGCTCGAAATGTCGAGCACCCTGGAATTTTTCGCCAACGCCATGGGCCGCCGCTTCGCGACCGTCGCCGCCGACGCAGCCCGCGCCTGATCCAGCCCGCTTCCTCCTCTTCGCCAACGCGCGGACTCCTCCCGGCGAGCCCAGGCTCCGGCCTCACGCTCACACCGCCGCTTGATTCCGCTGAAATCACCAGGGAAAGTCCCGCTTCGGCAGCGGCTCGTAAATCGTTGAAGACCTGGCGCCGGAGGAGGGGTCGAACCTTCCTGCCCCGTGGCTGCTCACGGCGATACCTCCCAGCCACCGCCGAGCGCCTTGTAGAGCGCCACAAGCGTGACGGCGAGGCTGGTCTGGCTCTGGGCCACCTGGTCCTCAACGAGAAGAAGTTCGCGCTGTGCATCCAGGACTCCGAGGTAGTCGCCAAGTCCTTTGGAGTACAGCTCTCGCGTCAGGCTGACGGCGTCACGATTGTGGAGCAGCGCCTCGCGGAGATGGTCCAGGCGGTCTTTCTCGTGGCGGAACGCGCTCAAGGCGTCTTCGACGTCTCGGAGCGACTCCAGCACGGCAGCTTCATAGCGGAACACGACTTGTTCGCTCCTCGCCTGCTGGACCGCGATGTTGGAGCGAATGCGGCCTCCAGTGAACAGCGGCAGGCGGACACCGGGTCCGAAGGAAAAGAAATTGCCGAGACCCAGGGTCAGATTGCCTGCCTCGGTCGCCTGGCGGCCCGCGAGTCCGGTCAAGGTAATCTTCGGATACAGGTCCGAGCGCGCGGCAGAGACCCGAGCCGCGGCGGCGGCCATTTCAAATTCCGCGCGGCGCAAGTCCGGACGTCGCAGCAACAAATCCGCCGGAACTCCGGTCGGCAGGGATTCCGGGAGAGCCGGCAGGGGCGCTTCCGGGCGCAGCTCAGAGACCAGCCGGGCGGGATCGAGTCTCAGCAGAACACCCAGTGCGTGGATGGACTGATCGATCCGGGCTTCGAGCGGCGGCGCGCCCGCCTGCGTCTCGTGGAGCTGGGCGGCTGCGCGGACAACGTCGAGTTCCGGGGCCAGCCCGGCTTTGCGGCGGGCCGCGGTCAGCTCCAGCGAGTCCTTCTGAAGCGCTATGTTGTTTCCGACGATGGACAAGCGCCGCTGCGCGCCTCGAAGCTGGAGGTAGTTCCGCCCAACCTCGGCGGCGACCGCGACACGCACATCGTTTCGCGCTTCTTGGGAAGCGCGAACGTCGGCCGCCGCGGCGGCCAGCGACTTCCGCAAGCCTCCGAAAAAATCGATCTCCCAAGACGAATCGAAGCCGAGCTGAAAGACGCTGGTCTCGAAGGGGGCGAGCAGGCTGGTCCGGGATTGCGGCGAGCCGGACAAGATCCCGGCGCCCGTCAGGCCTTGGGCGATGCCGCCGCGCACCCGCGTGTATCCATCCGAGGCGCCGATCGAGGGCTGCAAAGCGGCGCGCGCCACTCCCCGGGCTGCTCGCGCCTCCGCGATTCGGGCGCCGGCCGTCTTGAGGTCGAGGTTGGACTCGAGCGCGCGTTCGATCAGGGACTTCAACAGCGGATCGTCGAAAAGCTTCCACCAGGCCCGGACCGCCTCGATATCTCGAGACTCGGGCAGCGGCAGGGGCTGGCTCCAATGTTCCGGCAGATCCACGACGGGCGGTCTCTGTTGCTTGGGGCCGCTTGCGACTACCGGAAACACGATCAACAGAAGGAGCAGGGTTTTCATCGTGCGACTCCTGGATTCGGCGCTTCGATGAAGACGTCCATCTGCTGTCCGACGTAGAAGGGGACATTGCGGTCCTGGAATCGGTAGATCGCCTGAAGGACGCGCGTGTCGACTCGCTCCGTGCTGTCGCCGGTGAGGGACTTCTTCGGGATAACGTAGGGCTCAAACCGAACAAACTCGAGCCTGGCGCGGCGGCTGCTGTTGCCACGCTCCGCCGCTTCGGCCTCGGAACCGGGCCGAACCCGCCAGGCGTCGTTCTCGTCGATGTCGGCACGAACGTGAAGCCGATCCACTTCGCCCATCACCAGGAGAGGCGTAGCAAGCTGTCCAGCCTGGGCGTACTCGCCGGCTCTCACGCTGAGCCGCAAGATTTCGCCGCTGATGGGCGCGCGCATCGTGAGCCGGTCCAGGTCGGCTTCGACCCGGCGGACCTGGGCTTCGGCGTTGGCCACTTCGGCTCGCGCTACCTGGAGATCGGCGCTCCAGGTTCCCGCCTTCAGGAGGCTCAGAGCGGCTCCGGCTTCGGCCAGGCGTGCCGCCGCCATTTTGGTCGCCTCGCGGCGGCGCAGCAGGTCTTCTTCGCGGATGGCGCGCTTATCGGTGACGCTCTCGATCAAGCGCTGCTGCACCTGCGCGTCGGCCAGAGCGGCTTCCGCCTCACGGACCCGCGCTTCGGCCGGTGGAATCTCCTCCGGCCGGGGCGACTGCTCGAGCTTAGCCAGGCGGCTCCGCGCCACTTCCAGGTTGCTCTTGCGCAGGGCGATCTCCGCCCGCAGGTCGCGGTCGTCGAGGGAAAACAGCGGATCTCCTTTCTTGACACGCTGGCCCGCTGTTACATGGACCGCAACCACCAGACCCGGCACCGGTGTGCTCACCGCGATGTTTTCGGAGCGCGGCTCAACCAGCCCGACGGCGGCGACGGTATTGGGGAAAGAGACTGCCGCCGGATTCGCCGGCGGATCGGTTGACTGGCGGCGCCAGCGCCATTCGTAGGATTTGGCCGCGGCAAACGCTAAAGCAACGGATGCCAACAAAGGAAGTGCCAGACGTCTCATATCAATTTTGCTCCTTCCTCTTCTCGTGATTCGACAGCTACGATCTTTCCGTCGTCCATGCGCGCGATCCGGTCTGCGAACTGAAACACGCGGTTGTCGTGCGTGACGACGATGACGGCGCGGCCCGGGCGAACCGCCTGGGAGGAGAGCAACTCCATCACCTGGTGGCCGGTTTCGGCATCCAGCGCCGACGTCGGCTCGTCGCACACAATGAGCCTGGGTTCATGCACCAGCGCTCGCGCAAAGGCGACCCTTTGCTGCTGGCCGCCCGAGAGCTGCGAGGGGAGCGCATTCGCGCGCTGGGCCACTCCGAGCCGATCGAGCATCTGCGCCGCCCGCGCCACTGCTTCCCTTCGCGGCACGCCGGCCGCCAGCAGGGGTATTGCGGCGTTCTCGGCGGCCGTCAAGGACGGCAGCAGATTGAACTGCTGGAACACAAAGCCCACATTCTTGCGGCGGAACTCCACCTGCCGGTCGCCCGGCAACCGATCGACTCGCTCGCCCAGGACCTCGACTTCGCCGCCGGTCGCGTCGAGCAGGCCCGCAATCACGGAGAGCAGCGTGGTCTTGCCGCACCCGCTCGGTCCGACCAGCATGGTCATTTCGCCGAACCGGACCTGAAGCTGCACGCCACGCAACACCTGAATGCGCGTGTCGCCTTCGCCAAATTCCTTCTCGAGTTGCTTGCATTCCACTGCGAGATCCATGTCAACCTCGGAAAACAACGGCCGGCTCGAGCACCAGGACGCGCCGGATGCTGAGCAGGCTCGCCAGGAACACGACAAAGAAGATGGCGGCGGAAACGCCGGCCATGTTTTGCCACAGCAGGACGATGCCGCGAGTCGGCACACTTCGCAGCGTGATGGTGAAGAAGACGGCGGCCAATCCGGACCCCAGCGAGAATCCGATGGCGCCCACCAGGAACGCCTGCAGCAGGATCATGCCGACGATCCGGCGGTTCGTCACGCCGATGGCCTTCAGGGCCCCGAACTGTTTGAGGTTCTCGATGGTGAATATGTAGAAGGTTTGACCGGCAACCACCGCCCCAACGATCAGGGCGATCATGATCGTAATCCCGAAATTGACGGGAATACCGGTGTTCCGAATGTAGTAACCCACGGTTTGCCAGGCGAATCCGGCGCCAGAGACGGCGCGCAGGCCGGTCCGGTCTTCGATCCGCCGGCAAAGCTCTGCCGCTGAAACTCCCGGCTTCGGCTTGACGAGCACGAAGGAGAGCTGATTGCGCTCGGGCCCGACGAACTGGATGGCCTGGCTGTAGCGCGAGAACATTATGGGGAAGGTCGCGAATGGAGCGGACGCCTCGGCGACGCCGACGATTCTCGCGAGGTGGTCGTTCAGCTCGAGCGTCTTGCCGAGTTCCAAAGGCTGGCCGGGGAAGAGGAAGTAGTAGCCGGCGCGATCGATGATGACCGAATCCGGCTGCCACAGACTCTCCGCCGAGCCGAGGATCATCTTGTCGCGCGAAGGCGCGCCGACCAGCGTGGCGTCATCCAGGCCCATCATGATGACGACGCGAAACGTTCCGTCCGGGGCCTTCGCCCGGGGCTGGCCTTTGAAGAGCCGAACGGCCCACTCGATGCCGGGGACTCCTCGCACGCGGTAGAGGTCGTTTTCGGTGAGGGCCTTGATCTCGTCCATGTATTGGGTCTTCTTGTCCATCACCCAGATGTCGGCGTCGGTGACGTCCAGAATCTGGCTCGTTGTGCGCTTCATGATGCTGGCAAAGATGGAGCTCTGGTTTTCCAGAAGGAAGGTCGAGAAAGCAATGGCGAAGATCAGGCCGAGATACTTGGCGCGATCGCTGGTCAGCATCTTGAGGGCTACAAAATTCATGGGCGTGGTCTCCTTGTAACATCCATACCAGTCGGTATATATATAGGGTGAGAAAAGTTCACCCCGGGGACGCGCCAACCCGCAGGCTGCTCAGATAGTGGATCAGGCTTTCGCCGCAGGCTTCGAGCAGTTCGGGATCGCGCGCGTTCTTAGCCATGCCGACGCCACCCTCCAGCGCCCCTACAACAAAGGTGCTGGCCTTTTCCGGGTCGATATCCAGCCGCACGTAACCCTTCTCCTGCCCCCGGCGGAGGGCCTGCGCCAAGCCTGTGCGCCACAGCCTGTAGATCTTGTGCACGCTCTCGCGGAAGCCCTCGTCCACGGGGGACATCTCCTGCGCCAAGTTATTGAGCGGACAGCCAAATTCACAGATCTGGGCCAGCTTCTCCGACCGGAGGCCGCGAATCACATCGATCATGGCCTGGATCGGATCTTCCGCCCGCTCGAGCGGCCGCAGCCAGCGATCCAGTATCCAGCCCCGGACCACCTCGTCGATCACGGCATGTCCCAGCGCCGTTTTGCTCTCAAAGTGGTGATAGAGCGCCCCCTTGGTGACCCCGGCACGGGCCAGGATCGTGTTCAGGTCAGCCGCCCGAAACCCGTTCCGGTAGATCTCCCAGAATGCCGCCTGGACGAGGTTCTCGCGCGTCAGGTCCGGGTTGCGCTTGCGGGCAGCCTGGGGTTTCATACCAACCAGTATGAACGCTATTCGGAAGAACGTCAAGAAAATTCTTTCGGGCAAGAAGCCACCGGCATTCGCACTCCGTCTGCTCCGCGGGGATCCAAGAAGGTCACCATCTGCGCGGACGAGGACACGAGATCCCGCCGGCTCGGGAATAGCCGGCTCAGCCCCACGAATTTGTTCGCGTAATCTTGGTGGTCGGCGACCCTCGCCCTCACTTTTTTTGCCCTTGCCCTTCCGATGCTGTATGCTATGCTTTACGATTCGTAGTTTCGGCATCCCCACTGGAAATCTGCCCGTACATTCACTGGAGGAGTGATGAGCACTGCACGGAGTCCCAAGGAAGTGTTGGAGTTTGCCAAGGCGAGTGGAGCGCAAATGCTGGATATGCGCTTCAGCGATCTGCCCGGCCTCTGGCACCACGTCTCGTTCCCCATCGCACAGCTCTCCGAAAGCAGTTTCGAAGACGGCTTCGGCATCGACGGATCGAGCTTGCGCGGATGGGCGGCCATTCACGAAAGCGACATGCTGCTGGTCCCCGATCCTACGACCCGCCTGATGGATCCGTTCATGCAGATCCCGACGCTGGTCATGATCGGCGACGTGATCGACCCGATCACCAAGCAGCACTATGAGCGCGACCCGCGCTGGATCGCCAAGAAGGCCGAAAACTATCTGAAGTACAGCGGCATCGGCGACACCGCCTACTTCGGGGCGGAAGCCGAGTTCTTCATCTTTGACAACATCCGCTTCGACCAGACGCAGAACAGCGGCTATTACTTCATCGACGCCGAAGAGGGGCGGTGGAACTCGGGCCGCGCCGAGAACAACCTGGGCTACCGGCCCCGCTACAAGGAAGGTTACTTCCCGGTGCCGCCGACCGACCACTACCAGGATCTGCGCGCCGAGATGGTGCAGACCATGCTCAAGTGCGGCCTGGAAATCGAGTGCCACCACCACGAGGTGGCCACCGGCGGGCAGGCCGAGATCGACCAGCGGTTCGACTCGCTGGTGAAGTCGGCCGACAACATGTTGCTGTACAAGTACATCATCCGCAACGTGGCGGCGCAGCACGGCAAGACGGTCACCTTCATGCCCAAGCCGCTGTTCCAGGATAACGGCAGCGGTATGCACACCCACCAGTCGATCTGGAAGGGCGGGGCGCCGCTGTTTGCCGGCGACCGCTATGCGGGCCTTTCCGACATGGCCCTGTGGTACATCGGCGGGCTGCTGAAGCACGCGCCGGCCATCGTGGCGCTCGCCGCGCCGACCACGAACAGCTTCAAACGCCTGGTGCCGGGCTTCGAGGCGCCGGTGAACCTGGCCTACTCGCGGCGCAACCGCTCGGCCGCCTGCCGCATCCCGATGTACTCCGCCAGCCCCAAGGCCAAGCGCGTCGAGTTTCGGCCGCCCGATCCTGCCTGCAACCCGTACCTGGCCTTCGCCGCCATGCTGATGGCCGGCCTCGACGGCGTGCAGAACAAAATCGATCCGGGCGAGCCGCTCGACAAGGACATCTACGATCTCTCGCCCGAGGAGCTGCGCAGCGTCCCGTCGCTGCCGGCTTCGCTCGAGGAATCCCTCAAGGCGCTCGAAAACGACCACGCCTTCCTTACCAGGGGCGACGTGTTCACCGAAGAGATCATCGAGACCTGGATCGATTACAAGATGAAGAACGAGGTGGATGCGATCCGCCTGCGTCCGCACCCCTACGAATTTGCGATGTACTACGACATTTAGGGGCTGAGAGCCGGGTCGGGGGCCGGGGATGACGCCCGGCCCCAGGTCCCGGATCCCTATGTTTCGACGTCCGGAGCGGGCCCAGCGCATTTTGGCGGGGCTCGAGCAGCAACTCAACGCGGCAACCCGATACATTCTGGACGCGCTTCTGGCGCAGTCGCCGGATCCGGATGCGGCGCTGCACTCTCTGGAGCGATACCTGTCGATCACCGGCGCGCCGCCGGGGGGCGTGCTCCGCGGCTCGCGCCTGAACGCCCTGGTAGCGGTCTTCGCCTACAGCCACTTCCTGTCTGAAACTCTGTTCCGTCACCCCGAGCTGCTCGACTGGGTGCTGGAGAGCGGCGAGCTCTACCGGGTGCTCCCGGCCGAGGAGCTGGGGACGCAGCTCGGCTCCCTGCGCCTCGGCGAGAAGGGCCGCGAGGCGGCCGCACTCGAGATGGCCCGCTTCAAGCGCCGCAACCTGCTGCGCATCATGCTGCGCGACGTTTTAGGGCTGGCCACGCTGGCCGAGGTCACGTTGGAGCTCTCGACGCTGGCCGACACGCTGATCGGGGCGGCCCTGGAGCGGGTGGAGGCCGAGCTGATCGACCTGCACGGCCGTCCGGCGCTCGCCGGCCCAGGCGCCGCCGAGCCCTCGGAGTTCACCGTGCTGGCGCTCGGAAAGCTGGGCGGCCAGGAGCTGAACTACAGCTCAGACATCGACCTGATGTACCTGTTCAGCGGCGCCGGCGAGACCGCGGGACCGAAAAAAATCACCAACAAGGAATTCGCCATCAAGCTGGCCAACCAGCTCACCGATCTGCTCTCGTCGAACACCACGGAAGGCTCTTGCTACCGCGTGGATTTGCGGCTGCGGCCGGAAGGCAGGCTGGGCGAGGTGGCGCAGTCCTTGAACGGGCTGCGGGATTACTACGAGCACCGCGCCCGCGACTGGGAGCTGCAGATGCTGATTAAGGCCCGGGTGGCGGCGGGAAGCCGCGCGCTCGGCCAGAAGTTCCTGCAGTTTGTCGAGCCCCTGATCTACAAGACGACCACCGACTTCTCCGCCATCGAGAGCGTTTCGGAAACGCGTGAGCGGATCCACGAAAAGCTGCGTCACCGCGCGCCGCCGGAATTGAACGTGAAGCTGAGCCGCGGCGGCATCCGCGACATCGAGTTTCTGGCGCAATGCCTGCAGCGGCTCTACGGCGGCCGCGACCCCTGGGTAAGGCACGGCGGCACGCTCGTGGCGCTGCACCGCCTGCGGGACAAGGGTTACCTCTCCGCCCGCGACTATGCGCGGCTGAACCGCGCTTACCAGTTCCTGCGCGCGCTGGAGCACCGCCTGCAACTGGAGCACGACCGCCAGACCCACACCCTGCCCCAGGATCCCGACGCGCGCGAAACGCTGGCCCGCAAGGCCGGAGTCACCAACCTGATCGAGCAGACCGAGAGAAGGCTGCGCGAGGTGACCGGCATCTACGACCGCGTGATTCACGGGCACGGACCGGCGCTGCAGCAGACCGGAGAGCCGGTCCCTCTGTTTCAACTGGAGATGGAGAGCCCGGAGGAGGTTTCCGATCTGAGCATGCAGGCCCAGATCCGGTACCTCGAGATGCGGGCGCCGGAGATGGCGGCGCGCATCGCGGCAGCGCCGCTGGTGCGCGGTCGCCCGCTCTTCGAGCACTTCCTGGGAAAAATCGTCTCCATGCCCGAGCTGCTGGCCGAGATGGACCAGCAGCCGGAGCTGGTAGAGCTGGCGGTCGACCTGTTCGAGCACAGCCCGTTTTTTGCGGAGCGGCTGATCCGCAACCCGGAAGAAATCCATGAGCTGGTGAGAGTGGCGGCCTTCGCGCCTTCCGATCAGCAGGCGACGCTGTTTCCCGTCGAGCCGGGGCGGGCGCCGGGAACCGCGCCGCATCCCGAGCTGGAGCATCTGATCCGCGCGCAAGCCCCGGTGACCGACAAGTCGGCGTGGCTGCGCCGCTTCTATCGCCGGCAGATGCTGCGCATTCAGACCGAGAGCATCTGCCGGCGCAGCCCCATCTTCGGGACGCTCGAGCAAACCACGCAACTGGCGGACTGGGTCGTGCAGGCGGCCTATCAAATCGCGCTGGATGAAGTGATGCCGCGCGGGCCTTCCGGCCAGATGCACGTGGTGGCGCTGGGGCGGCTGGGGATGCGGGAATTCGATCTCGGCTCCGACGCCGATCTGGTCTTCATCGTCCCGGACGCGGCCAAGCCGGAGCTGGCGCAGTGGACCCGCGTGGCGGAGCGGATGATCGAAGTGCTGACCAGTTATACCGGCGAAGGCGTGATCTTTTCGGTCGATACGCGGCTGCGCCCGCTCGGCCGGGAGGGCGAGCTGGTCCAGACCGAGTCGCACTACAGCAAATACTTCGCCGACCGGGCGCAGGCCTGGGAAGCGATCACCTACATGAAGTCGCGCTGCCTGGCCGGCGACACCGAGAAGGGCACGGCCTTCCTCCACGAATTACAAAACGTCGACTGGCGCCGCTACGGGCAGAGCGGCACGCTGGCGGGATTGCTCTCGGAGATGCGGCGGAAGCTGGAGAAGGAGCAGGCGCCGGAGCAGCCGTTGAAGGCTGGCCGCGGGGGCTACTACGACATCGACTTCGTGCTGATGTACCTGCGGCTGCGCGGCGCCGGCATTTTCTACGCCTCGCTCAACACGCCGGAGCGAATCGATGTAATCGAGAGGATGGGTTGGCTGACCCGGGAGAACGCCGAGTTCCTGCACACGGCGGCGGTCTTCTATCGGGCGCTCGATCACGGGCTGCGCGTCTCGACCGGGCGCTCGCTGGGGACGCTGCCCAAGGCCCGCTCGCAATATGAAATCCTGACCGAGCTGGTACACCGCTGGACGCCGGCTTCGCTGCACGCCCGGCCGCTCGACGAGCTGCTGGCCGAGATGCGCCGGAAGACCAGGGAAATGTTCAACCAGACATTCGAGGTGAGCTGAGGATCAGCACTACCAGGTTCCAGGCTATTAGCGCCGCGAAAAACAGGTTCACGCGGGCCAGCAGGCGCATCCGCGCCATTTTCACACAGTAGAACGCGAGTACGAAAGCCAGGACCTTGACCCCCACCAGAGACGCTACCGGCGACGGACCTGCCCTCAGAACAAGGCGCACCAGGGGATTGGCTTCCTTGCATCCATTGGCCAGGAACGCAAGCGTGGTAAGAACATCCAGGACTTGCAGGTAGGCGAACTGGAAAAGAAGGTTCAGGCGCGCTTTTCCTCCCAGCTAGCTTCCGCCAAAACCGGGTTTGCCGGCAATGGACCGGAGGTGCGGGTACGTCGCGGCCCAGAGGGAACGCGGAGTAATGGTACAGAATAGGGATCGGAGGGGGGGCTGGGGGGTCAGGGTCAGGGGCGCCCGCCCCGCGACTCTGCCCCCGGGCCTCGCCCCCTCGATCCCAGACCCCCGATCCCGGCCCAGTCCTGCCGACGCCCGCCGAGACCGCGGTGGCCGGCCGAGACCTGCGGTGGCCGGCCGATGCCCGCGGTGGCTGGGCGAGACCTGTGGTGGCCGCCGAGACCCGCGGTGCTGGCCGAGACCTGTTGGTGGCCGCCGAGACCCGCGGTACCTCGCCGGGGGCTTCCTTCTCTCGGACCCGATTTTGCTACTCTGGGGAGCATGCGACGATGGGAAGCCGCGTGACGGGCGAGGGGAGCGTCCTGGTAACCGGCGGCGCCGGCTACATCGGCAGCGTAGCCGCGCAACGGCTGCTGGAGCGAGGCGAGCCGGTTGTCGTTCTGGATAACCTCTCGCGCGGGCATCGTGACGCCGTACCGCAAGAAGCGCGCTTCATCGAAGGGGACGCTTCCGACCGCACCGTCATCCGCTCCCTGTTCCGCGAGCACCCGATCCGCGCGGTGATGCATTTCGCGGCCTATGCCCTGGTCGCCGAATCGGTAGAGAAGCCCGAGATCTATTACCGCAACAACGTCATCGGCAGCCTGGTCCTCATCGAGGAAGCCTTCGCCGCCGGCGTGGAGCGCTTCATCCTCTCCTCAACCTGCTCCCTTTACGGCGACCGCAACCCGATGCCGCTGGTCGAGACCATGCCCACCGGCCCCCTCAATCCTTACGGCGAGACCAAGCTCGTTATCGAGGGAGCGCTCGACTGGATGCATCGCTGCCACGGCTGGACCTATTTCGCGCTGCGTTATTTCAACGCCTGCGGCGCCACCGCCGAGCGCGGCGAGCGCCACGACCCGGAAACCCATTTGATCCCCCGCATCCTGATGGCCGCCGCCGGCGAGACCGACAGCGTGACCGTAATGGGCGCCGACTACCCCACGCCCGACGGCACCTGTATCCGCGACTACATTCACGTCGAGGACCTGGCCGATGCCCACATTCGAGCGCTCGACGCGCCCGCGGCCGCGAGCGGCGCCTACAATGTGGCCACCGGCCGCGGCCACTCGGTCCGCGAGGTGATCGACGCGGCCCGGCGCATCACCGGCCGGCCGATCCGCGAAACCATCGCCCCACGCCGTGCCGGCGACCCGCCGGAGCTGGTCGCCGACCCTTCCAAGGTCCGGAAGGCTCTCGGCTGGAGCGCCCGCCACAACCTCGACGCGGTGCTCGCGACCGCCTGGGCCTTCAAGCTCCGCCAGCCCGCGCCGGCCTCTCGGAAATGACTTCCCCGCTCGACGGCCTCCCCTTCCGGCTCATCTGTCCGGCCTGCCGCTCTCCGCTCGACCCCGACGGCGACGGCCTCCAGTGCCCGCGTTGCGGCCGCCGCATTCCGCTCCGCAACGGCATCCCCGGCTTCTGCGAGGCGGATCCATTCTACGAGGAATACATAAGCCACCACGTCCCCTACCACCTGAGCCCGCGGGGGCCGAAAGGTGGAATCCTGCGCTGGCTGCCTTACTGGTCCTGGCGGGAGTGGCGCTTCTGGCGCCGCTACGTGCCGCGTGGAGGATGGCTGCTCGATCTGGGCTGCGCCCGCGGGCGCGAAATCTTCGTCGAGCGCGCGGAGGCCTGCATCGGCGTCGACACCGCCCTCACCGCTCTCGTCGACTGTTCCCAGCACTACCGGCTGGCCGTGCAGTCCGGTCTTTCTCCCATCCCTTTCGAGAGCGGCGCATTCGACACGGTGGTCACCTCCCACGTCATCGGCCACATCCCCCTGGCCGAGAAAGACGCGCTTTTCGCCGAGATCGCCCGCGTGCTCAAGCCCGGCGGCCGCTCCGTGAACGTGATAGAGACCGACAGCATCCATCCCCTGGTCCGCTTCGCCAAACAGCGGCCGGATCTGTACCAGCGGCACTTTATCGATCCCGACGGCCACGTCGGCCTGGAGCTGGCCTCGGCTGTCATCGACCGTTTCTCCCGCCATGGCCTTCGCGCGATGGCTGTGTGGAAGATGGACGCCGGCCCGTTTCATCCCCGCATGTGGCTGAAGCACTTCGACAACGAGTACCGCGACCGGTCGCCCGAGCTGGCGGCGTCGGTCCGACGCAGCCGGGGCGTGATGAGCAATCCCGCCCTGCTTGCCGCCACGGAAGTCGGCCTGGGCGCTGTTCATTACACCCTCGGCCAGTGGCGCTACCCGCTCGACCACTCGCAATTCATTGCCGGCGTCTTTGAGAAAGAATGAGCAGGATCTGCCAAAAACCACTCCCTGGCGCTCCCGGCTCCGTTCCGAGCCGCGACCGTAAGGGAGCGGTTGGCCGGCTACGGAGGCTCTAGCGTGGAACTGGCCGTCATCGCCCGCCGCCTGTGCGGCCCGCTCACCGGCGTCGGCCGCTATCTCGAGTACCTCCTTTATTACTGGAGCCGCCTCGAGACGCCGTTCCGCCGCGTCCTGGTCTACGCCCCCTCCGATCCCGGGCTCGAGCCCGGCACGATCGCCGGCCCGGTCGAGCTGCGGGTGCTGCGCTCGCCCCTCCCGCCGCTCGCCTGGGAGAACCTCGTACTGCCGCTCCGCATGGAAAAGGCCGGCGTCCTGTTCGGCCCCTACACCCTGCCCTGGTTCTCCTCCGGCATCCAGGTCGTCTCCAACCTTGGCATCTACGAATCCCGCCCCGAAGACTTTTCCTGGTCGCAGCGCGCCCGCACCATCCCATTCTTCCGCCACAGCGCCCGCCGGGCGCGCCTGGTCATCGCCAACTCCGAATCCACTCGCCGCGACCTGGTCCGGTATCTTGGCGTCGATCCCGCCAAGATCCGCGTCCTCTACCCTGGCGTCGACAAAGCCTTCCGCCCCCGCGGCGGTAACGAGATCCCGCTGCGCCTCTCGATCACCTACCGCCTCCCCGGCGGCCCGTTCTTCCTGTTCGTCGGCAAGCTTTCCCGCCGCCGCAACATCCCCTTGCTACTCGACGCCTTCGCCCATCTGCACCGCGAAAAGCAAGTCCCCCACTCCCTGCTGATCATCGGCCCCGACTACCTCGGCGTCGACGCCCCGGCCCTGATCGCCGAACGCGCCCTCGACCGCGCCGCTTTCTACATCCCCTTCGCCCCCCGCGAAGATCTCGTCGACCTCTACAGCGCCGCCACGGCCTTTGTCTTGCCCACGCTGCATGAAGGCTTTTCGTTTACGATCCTCGAAGCCCTCGCCTGCGGGGCTCCGGTGATCACTTTCAACCATCCTCCCCTGAACGAGGCCGGAGTCCGCGACGCCACCCTGGCGCTGGACGACCCCTCCGCCGATAGCCTCTTCCAGGCCATGTGGGAGCTCCTCGAGCGCCCCGACCGCCGCGAGGATCTCCGCCGCCGCGGCCTGGCCTGCGCCGCCCGCTTCAGTTGGAAACAAGTCGCCATCGATACTATGGCGGTATTGGCCGAAACCCTGTCAAAATGAAAGTCCAGGGGATGAAACCCAGGGAATGGAACCACAGATGAACACAGATAAACACAGATCGAAAGGGTTTTCCTATCTGTGTTTATCTGTGTTCATCTGTGGTTTCATTCAGGCGGTTCTTGCCTACCGGCTCGAAGGCGAGATCAGCCTGTTGGTTCGCGACCCCACCGGCGCGCCCTTGATCGCCCACGTCAAGCTCTCGAGTCGCCTTTCGACCTTCGCCGCCGAATCCGACGCCGACGACGGTGGACGCTGGCGCGCCCGGCATCTGCCCTTCGGTCCCTACCTGCTTCAGGTGAGCCACGCCGGCTTCGCCGACTACTCCGGCTCGATCGAGATTCGCTCCGAGATCCCCCAGGTGCGCGAAATCACTCTGGCGCTCGAAAAGATGGAAACCGCCATTCAGGTGCTCGACTCGGCCTCGCTGCTCGACCCCCGCCAGGCCGGCACGGTCTTTCAGGTCGAGCGCCGCGAGCTCGAGCAGAAGCCGTTCTCCACTCCCGGCCGCGGCGCCACCAGCATTGTCAATACTCTGCCCGGCTGGCTGATGGAGGCCAACTCCGTGCTGCACCCCCGCGGCTCCGAGTACGACACGCAATACCTCATCGACGGCATGCCGCTCGCGGACAACCGCTCGCCCGCTTTCGCCCCGGCCATCGAAACCGACGGCCTGGAAGCGGTGCACGTCTTCACCGCCAACATCCCGGCCGAATACGGCCGCCGGCTCGGCGGGGTGATCGAGTTGTTTACCCGCCGCAACGACCAGCCGGGCCATCATCCGGAGGTGGTGCTTCGCGGCGGCAGCTTCACGAGCGCCGAAGGTTACGTGGCCGACAGCTACGTCGCCGGCCGCACCGCGCTGTTTGCCGGCCTGCGCCTGGCTACCACGGACCGCTATCTCGACCCGCCGTCCCTCGAGAACTTCACCAATCACGGCGGCCTGGCCGGCGCGACCTTCCGCGTCGAGCGCGACCTCACCCCGCGCGACCGCGTCGAGGCTTATCTGCATTTCAATACCGTGAACTTCCTGGTCCCCAATGACCTCGTCCAGCAGCAAAACGGCCAGCGCCAGGACCGGCGCAACCAGGAAACCGCCGGCCGCGCCAGCCTGCAGCACGTTTTCTCCTCCACCAGTGTGTTGAACGTCCGCGCTATGGTCCGCGACCTTTCCGTGAGCCTCTGGAGCAACCCGCTTTCCACGCCCGTCTACGCCACCCAGGACCGCGGTTTTCGAGAGGCCTACGTGAATGCGGCGCTCACCATCCAGAAAGGCTCGCACCTGCTGAAATTCGGCGCCGACGGCCAGACCGCCGGCCTGCACGAAGACTTCTTCTACCAGGACCCCAGCCCCCAGAGCTTTCGCTTCTCCGCCCGGCGCCGCAGCCGCGAAGCAGGCGCTTTCGTACAAGACCATTGGCAGCTCGGCCCCTGGACCCTCGACGCCGGCATCCGCTGGGATTACTACGGCCTGCTCGTCCACGAATCGGCCTTCAGCCCCCGGCTCGGCCTCGCTTATCACTGGGCCGCTCCGGATCTGGTCTTCCACGCTTCCTACGACCGTGCTTTTCAGCCTCCGGCCATCGAGAACTTGCTTCTCACAAGCGCTTTCGAAGGCCTGCCCGTCCGCTCCAGCCGCGGTAATTTCTACGAGGTGGGCGTCCGCAAGGGCTTCGGCCGGATTCTGCGCCTGGAGGCCAACCAATTCTGGCGCCGCTTCCGCCAGTTCGCCGACGACGATGTTTTCTTGAACACGGGCATCAGCTTCCCCGTCACGTTTGACCGCGCCCGCATCCACGGCACGGAGCTGCGCCTCGAGGTTCCGGGCCGGCGCGGCTTGTCCGGCTTTGCGAGCTGGTCCAACCAGACCGGGTCCGGCTACCTGCCCCTCACCGGCGGTCTGTTCCTCGGCCAGGATGCCGACGCACTGCGCGGCACGGGCCGCTTCCCGATCACGCAGGACCAGCGCAACACCGCCCGCGCCCAGGTGCGCTGGGAGCCGCACCCGCGTCTATGGGTGGCAGTCGGCTCCCAATATTCGAGCGGTCTGCCGGTAGAGCTCGACCCGGGCACGGACCGGAATGACTTCCTCGATGACGTCTCCCCGCGCATCCTGGACCGTGTCAACTTCGCCCGCGGCCGCATTCGCCCGTCCTTTGGCTGGGATCTGTCGACCGGCGTCGAGATGTGGCGTCACGAGAACCGCTCCGTCCGCCTGCAAGTGGACGTGCTGAATGTCGCCGGCCGCCTCAACCTGATAAACTTTTCTGGCCTGCTGTCGGGCACCGCCCTAGGCGCGCCCCGAACCGTGGGCGCCCAGTTGCGAATGCAGTTCTGAAGGGGAAGCGATCAGCTATCAGCCGTCAGCCGTCAGCAACCCGGTGTTCGCCGAAGGCTGACCGCTGATAGCCGAAGGGAAGCCATCAGTGCCCGGCTGTTGCTGAAGGCTGAAAGCTAAGAACTAAGCTCTCAGCCGTCAGCCATCAGCCGTCAGCCACCCGGTTGCTGATAGCTGAAGGCTGATAGCTGAAGGCTGATAGCTGAAGGCTGATAGCTGATGGCTGTTGTTCTGATGGCTGACAGAAACTACTATGAGCGACAAACTGCTTTCTTCCGCCGACCTTGACCTGCTCCGGAAATACGACACGCCGACCATCTGCAACGTGATCGAGTTGTTCCACATCCG
>JBGOUJ010000092.1:0-16980 GCA_041477005.1 Terriglobia bacterium
CCGCGTCGACCCGTTAGCCGCCAGTTTCGCGCGCAGGTGCGCATCGTCCCGGAGGCGTGTCAGGGCGGCAGCGAGGGCCTGCGGATTGCGCGGCTCGACCAGCACGCCCTCGACGCCGTCGCGTACCACTTCCGGCACAGCAGCGGCACGCGCGGCGACGATGGGCTTCCCAGCCGCCATCGCCTCCAGGAACACGATGCCGAATCCCTCCTGGACGCTGGGCAGGCAGAAGGCGTGGCAGCGATTGTACTCTTGGGCCAGTTGCGCGGCGGTGGCGTCGCCGAGCCAGGTCACGTGGGGGCCCAGCCGATGCCATCGCCGCGTCTCGGGGCCGTTGCCGACGACGCGGACTTCGATGTCCGGTAATTGCGCTGCGGCTGCGATCAGGTCCTGCAGCCGCTTGCGGGGGTAAAGGCGGCACACCGCAAGCACCGTAAACCGCGCAGGCGGCGAGGCGGGGTTCGCGGCGAACCGCGCTCTCCAGCCATCCAGGTCGATCAGCTCGGGCACGATGGCCAGCCGCGAGTGGTCGAGCCCGTAGTACTCAACGATCTTCCCGGCTGAATATTCGCTTGTCGCCAGCACCAGGTCGGCGGCTCGGACGTTCCGGATCTCGCACCTTGACTGCACCCACATAAGCCAGCGGGTCACGCCGCGCTCGTTGGTGAGTTCGTCGGCGATTACGCCCTTGATCGAGGCGACGAACGGCGCGCGCCGCGGCCGCTCGGCGTAGAGGTACCCATCCATGTCGAAGCCCACCACCACATCGGGCTGGAGCGCATCGATCTTTTCAACCACCCGGTGGTTGAAAATCAACCGCCGCGTGGTGTAATTCCAACCACCAAAGTCGGGCGTAACGACCTCGACGGCGTGCCCCAGCGCGCGAACGCCCTCGGCCAGACCGTGAATGCCGGCGAAGGTCCCGCTGCCGCGAAACGGGTCGAGGGGCGTTGAGGTGACAAAGGCCAGACGCAATTCTCTAGCTCCTCGGTTCCCCACCGGCGAACGGATTGAAGTTGGTATCCCGGTCGTAATAGTCCACCCCTTCGCGCCTCTTCAGCCAATTCACCGCGATGTAAGTCAAGGGCGTGGCCACGACCTCATAAGCCACCTTGAACAAGTACATGGAAACGATGACCCGGACCAGCGCCAATGGCGGCAGCACGCCGGAGAAGGTAATCGCGATCACCAGGAAGCTGTCCACGGCCTCGCCGACAATGGTCGACCCGATGGTGCGGGTCCACAGGCGCCGGCCGGAGGTGAAGATCTTCATCTTGGCCAGCACGTAAGAATTGGAAAACTCGCCGGCCCAGAAGGCGATCAAGCTCGCGACCACGATGCGCGGCACGAAGCCGATCACAGTCGCAAAGGCCTGTTGGTGGGGCCAATCGGGCGAAGCCGGCAGGTGGACCGCCACCCAGCCGCACAGGGCCATCAGGCCGTTCGCAAAAAAGCCCAGCCAGATCACGCGGCGGGAGGCGGCGTAGCCGTAGACCTCAGTGAGAATGTCGCCGAAGATGTAGCTGACCGGGAAGAGCATCATGGCCGCGCTCATGTCCAGAGGCCCCACACGGCAGATCTTCTGGCCGAGAACATTCGATATCAGCAGCACGGCCACGAACAAACCGCTGATGATGTCCAGGTAGCGAAAACCGGTTGGCCGCATCATTCGATGAAGTGTATTACCCGAGCGCCGGAAAAGGTAGTACTATCGAGACGAAAGGAGACAACCGCCAGTGAAAAAACTACCTATCTTGTTGCTGCTTTTGGTCCTGCCAGCGCTTGCCGAGAAGAAGATCATTTACCCGCCTGAGTTCCGCCCCAACGCGCCGTTCAGCCCGGGGGTGATGGTAAACGGAACGCTTTACGTGGCCGGACAGACCGGGGCCGACCTGAAAACCAGCAAGATGCCCGAAGGCTTTCAAGACGAAGTGCGGGCCACGCTGGACCGGGTCGGGATCGTCCTCAAGGCGGCCGGGATGGACTACTCCGATGCCGTCAGCGTCACGGTCTACCTGACCGACATGGGCCTTTTCCAGCAGATGAATGAGGTCTATACGACCTATTTCAAGGCCAACCGGCCGGCGCGGGCCACGGTGCAGGTGGCGGCCCTTTCCGGGGGCGCCAAGATCGAGATTTCGGTCACCGCCAGCAAGTAAGACCCGGTCGCGGGCCGACCGGTGCGGCGCTCACCTTTGGGGTGGTGGTCCGTCTATTTGGTTGTAGGTAAGGCAATTGGGAGCAACAACGCTGCCGGGAATTCTGAGCGTGACCAAAACGCCGGCACCAGCCCATCACGATGTGGCTTTGATCCGGGCGGCGCAGGAGGGGGACCACGACGCCTTTGAGCAACTGGTCCGCCTTCACGATCAAAGTGTCCTCCGGCTGGCGTTGAACCTGCTGCGCTCGGAAGAAGACGCGCGCGACGCTTACCAGGAGGCGTTTTTGAAGGCCTACCGCAATCTCGGGACGTTCCGTTTCGAGTGCAGCTTTCACACCTGGCTCTACCGCATCGTCACGAACATTTGCCTGGACCACCTGCGCAAGCGCACCGTCCGCCGCGAAGACCCGGCCGTGGTGGAAACCGGCGACGGGACGCGCGACGTGTTCGACACGCTTGAAGACTCCCGCAGCGAGGCCGACCCGGAGCGCGACCTGCTGCGCCGGGAGCTGGGCCGGCGGATCGAAGACGCACTCGGCAAGCTGGGGCCGCGCGAGCGGCTGGTTTTTGAGCTGAAGCATTATCAGGGGCTGCGGCTGCGAGTGATCGGCGAGATGCTCGAAACCAGCGAAGAAACGGCAAAGAACTGCCTGTACCGGGCGACGCAAAAACTCAGAGCCGCCCTGGCATGAAGGGAAGCGAATTGCGAGGAGCACCACGATGAGCTGTGAACGGATTCAGTCGCAAATCAGTTGGTACCTGTACAACGAGCTGGACGAGGAAGAGCGGAGCACTGTGGAGGATCACCTGGAATCCTGCCCGGTCTGCGCGGCAGAGATGGAGCGGGAGCGGGCTTTTCTGAGCCGGCTCGACGCCCGGCGGACTCTGGAACCATCGACGGCCCTGCTCGCCGAATCCCGGCATGATTTGATGCGTTCCATCTACCGCGCCGACCGGCTGCGGCGCGAGAGCGCGGCCCGCGCGGGCCATCCGCTGGCGGTCTTGCGCGACGCCTGGTTCTCCATGCGCGTGTGGTGGCAGCCGGCGGCGGCGAGCTGCCTGCTGGCGATCGGCTTCTTTGGCGGCTGGTCGCTCAAGGACGGCCGGGCGCCGGTGGTCCGATCCACGATCAATCCCAGCGATTCGCTGATTGCCAATATCTCTTCGGTGAACCTGGAGCCCCAGGCGGGCCAGGTGCAGATCTCGTTCGATGAAGTCCAGCGCCGGACTTTGCACGGCCGGCTGCAAGATCCCCAGATCCAGAAGTTCCTGATCTACACCGCCACGCACTACGCCAACCCCGGGGTCCGCCTCGACACGATCGACATCTTGAAAGACCGCGCCGCAGACCAGGAGATCCGTAACACTCTGCTCCAGGTGGTCGCCAATGATGACAACGCCGGCGTCCGGCTGAAGGCCCTGGAAGGCCTGAAGCCGTATGGGCGCGATGCGCAGGTGCGCCAGGCCCTGACCGGCGTACTGACCAAGGACTCCAACCCGGGGATGCGGGTGCAGGCGATCGATCTGCTGATGGAGTCGCAGGACCGCAGCCTGGCGGGAGTCTTGCAGGGGGTGGCCCAGAAGGAAGAGAACAACTACGTCCGTATGCGCTGCCGCAACGCCTTGCAGGAGATGAACGCGTCGGTGGAGACGTTTTAGGAATTGAGGAATTGAGAAATTGAGGAATTGAGAAATGAAAATCTGGGGCTACAAGTCGAGGGCCGAACGCGGCGCCCAATTTCTCAGTGGTGCTTCCTTGTTGGCCTTGTTGTGGGGGCTTCCGTTGGGCGCGCAAACCGAGGGCCCCATCACGCGGGAGGGAAGGTACTGGGTGCAGACGGTGGAAGGCAGCATTCCAGCAGGCGCGCGCCTGCGGGTGGGCTCGATCGGCGGCATTACCGTACGAGGCGACTCCGGCAACGAGGTGCACTACACGGTCAGGAAGCGAGCCCGCGCGGGTTCGGAGGCGGAGGCGAGAAGCATGCTCCAGCGGGCGCAGGTTCGCGCCTCCCGGCAGGGCGCGGTGGTTTCGCTTTCAGCCGAGGATCCCCGCTGCCGCAACTGCAGCTTCTCGGCGGACTGGAACATCACCGCGCCCCGCTCGACCGAAGAAGCGATCCTGGAGACGCACGGCGGCAGGATCGAAGCGTATGACCTGGACGGGCGGGTCACCGGCGAGACAGCCGGCGGCTCGATCCAACTGGACCGCATCGGGAGATCCGTAAAGGTAACCACCGCCGGCGGTTCGATCACCCTGGGCACGATCGGCGGCCCAGTGCGGGGAGAAACCGCGGGCGGATCTATCAAGCTCGGCGTCGCGCACGGCGACACGGTGCTAACGACCAGCGGCGGCAGCATCGACGCCGACCAGGTCGACGGCACGCTGCGCGCGCAGACGGCCGGGGGCAGCATCCGTGTCCATCGGGTGGGGGGCGACGTGACGGCCGAGACCGCCGGCGGTTCGATTACGCTGGGCCGGATCGGGGGCCGCGTGAACGCCGAGACGGCGGGCGGCTCGATCACGGTCGAGGCGGCGTCAGGGGGCGTTCGCGCCGAGAACGCCAGCGGCAGCATCCGGTTGCTGGATGTTTCCGGCTCGCTGCGAGCCGTGACCGCCGCCGGAAACATCATCGCCCAGTTGATGGCCAATGAGTCGATCGCCGAATCATTGCTTGAAACCTCGGCCGGCAATATCGTGGTTCTGATCCCCAATGGCGCCCGGCTGACCATCCGCGCCAACGTGGAGGTGGCCAGCAGCGTGAACCGGATTCAATGTGATTTCCCCGATGTCAACGTTCGACTGGACCCGGGTCCGGGTCCTCGCACCCTGGTCGCCGAGGGGGCCATCAACGGGGGCGGCCCGGTGCTGCGCATCCGCAACACCACGGGCAGTATCCAGATCAAGCGGAGGTAGTTTCCATGTTTCGCGTTTCCTTGCTTTTGTCACTGGTGGCTTTGACCGCCGGCTTCGGATCGGCACAGGTGGCCGTGGCCTCGCCGGCGCAGAACAAAACGATCGAGGAGTTCTTCAATAGTTCCAGCAGCTACCTCGGTGTGAACGTGCAGGAAATCGACAGCGCGCGGGCCAAGGAGCTGAAGCTCAAGGAGGAACACGGCGTAGAGGTCACGCGGGTGCAGCCCGACAGCCCGGCCGCGAAGGCCGGCTTGAAGGAGCATGACGCGGTGCTCGAGTACAACGGCCAGCGAGTGGAGGGCACCGAATCCTTCATCCGGATGGTGCGTGAGACGCCCGTGGGCCGGACCGCGGCCCTGGTGGTCAGCCGCGACGGCAACGCTCAGGCCCTCACCGCGACCATCGGTCGCCGTAAAGAGGCCCACGCCTTCGCCTTCGCCTGGCCGACGCCACCCGTTCCTCCCATGCCTCCCATGCCTCCGGTGATCGAAATGCCCAGGGCCACCACGACCATGCGCACCACCCGCATCGGCATCGAGACGGAAGCACTCAGCGGGCAACTAGCTGAGTTCTTCGGGGTCAAAGAAGGCCTGCTCGTGCGCTCGGTGGACAAGGATTCCCCGGCGGAAAAGTCGGGCCTGAGGGCGGGAGACGTGATCGTCAAGGTTGATGGCTCAGCGGTGAGCCGCACGCGCGATCTGACTGACGAGCTGCGGTTCGGCCGGGACAAGAAAACGATCCCCTTGCAGGTGCTCCGCAACAAGAAGGAGATCACCCTCAACCTGGAGCTGCCCGACCGCGCCGCCGACTCTGACAGGAGCGGCCGCGCCGTGGGCTTCCGCTTCCAGGTCGAGCGGTTGTAGGGCTCCTCGAGCCGCGGCCCGCGTGAAAACGGCGCCGCGGCTCGCGAACCCCTCGGGACCTTACGCCTATTGAATCTCGAGGGTCTCGACTTTGATGGTGCTCCCCTCCAGCATGCCGCTCACTTTGGCCATCACGTCGCCGCCCTTGGCTTCGACCTTCTGCATTTCTTTGCCGGCGGTGGCGTTTCCGCCCTCATCGAACTTGAGGAACTTGCCGTCCGCAAGGACCAGGCCAAAGGCGATGGTCGTTGCCGCGACGGAGCACTTCTTGTTGGGCTCCCCTTGTTTGCAGGCAGCGTCCACCAGCGCGCCCGACCATGTCTGGGCTTGACCTTGAGCCCAGCCGCTCGGGACCAGAAGAACCATCGTGCAAAGCAGTAACGCGAGTCTCTTCATAACCACCTCCTCGGCAGAGTGCTCGCAACGGGAGCGCCACTGTACGGATCCTGACCTGACTGAACGTTCCAGGACTTGGGAGCGCGAGGAACATTACAGTCGGCGCGGCCGGGGCTGCTCTCCGGGCGCAACCACGAAGATTTTACTGTGTGATTCTTGCAGCCGCATCCAAGGCGTTAAGATAATTCGTGATGCTACTGTCGTCGATGACCGGCGTTCCCCATCTGGTGGCTCTGGCCGCGGTGTTGGCGGCGGCGATCACGCTGCGCCTGGCCTGGGGCAAGCTGTTCGTCCACGGGCGCGAGCCCGGGGCGATGGACCGGTGGCTGGCCGAGTACACGGCGACTCCGGTTTTTCTGCTGGTGATGGCCGTGGGCGCCGAGGTGATTCTCGCGCGGCTGGCGGAGCTGCCGCCGGTGGCCCGTCTCTCGGTGACCCGTTACGCCCTGGGCGCGGCGTACGTTTTCACCGTCTTGAGCTCCACCTGGGTGGTTTACGCGCTGGTCCGAGGGGTAGGCGAATGGTATATGAGCCGCTTCACGCGGCCGGCCGGCAGCGCGGTCGATGCGGAGCTGATTCCGGCCTTCCGGCTGGTGGTCAAGGTGGTGCTGATCTTTGTGGCCGGCACGATGGTCCTGGGCCATTACGATGTGGACATCAAGGCGCTGCTCGGCGCGGCCGGCGCCGCCTCCCTGATCTTGGCCCTGGGCGCGCAGGCGACGATTGCCAACATGGTCGCCGGCTTCACCATCCTGGTCGACCGCCCCTTCCGGCTCGGCGATCGCGTCGAGCTCCCCGACGGCCGCTCCGGCGACGTGCAGGAAATCGGCCTGCGCTCCACCAAGATCCTCTCGCCCGACTTCACCCTCTACATTATTCCCAACTCCGAGCTGGCCAAGTCGAGCGTCGTCAATTACTCCTATCCCACCGACCGGATGAACGTGCGCCAGAAGCTGGCTGTGCCCTACGGCTCCGACATAGCCAGGGTCAAGCGGATCCTGATCGAGAGCTGCCGGGAGCACTCGCTGGTGTTGCCGGATCCGCCGCCCAACGCCCAACTGAGCCAGTTGGGCGATTCCGGCGTGCAGGTCAGCTTCAATTTCTGGATCGACGACTTCCGGACGAAAGGCCGCATCGCCGACGAGATCCACATGGCGGTCTATGCCCGCCTCGAGCAGGAGGGGATCCGGATTTTCCCGCCCAGGCAAGTGGAGCTGCTTTCTCAGCAGTAGCCGACGGAGAGCAGGAACCAGCCATCAGCCGTCAGCCATCAGCCGTCAGCAACCGTCCTCTGTCCGAGCTGGTTCTGAATGCTGATAGCTGGCGGCTAACTTTGACGGCTACCTATTGACCATCGGAACGAAGGCGACGGGCAGCACGTTGCGGGTGGTGATCTTGCCGGAGGCGGATTTTTCGACCACCACCAGATCCTGCCCGAAGAAACTCCCGCCCACCGGCGCCACCAGCTTGCCGCCCGGCTGGAGCTGGTCGATCAGCGCTTGCGGGACCTTGGGCGGTGCGGCGGTCAAAATGATCCGGTCGAAAGGCGCCTGCTCGGGCCAGCCAGCGTAGCCGTTGCCGATTCTTACTTGGACGTTGCCGCAGCCCAGGGCCTTGAGCCGGCCGGCGGCCTGCTCGCCGAGCGGGCGGACGATCTCGATCGTGTAGACGGCTTTGGCTACGCGCGCCAGCACCGCCGCCTGATAGCCGGAGCCGGTTCCGATTTCCAGGACCCGGTGGCTCCGGCCGGCGTCGAGCAGTTCCGTCATCACCGCCACAATGTACGGCTGGGAGATGGTCTGCCCATGGCCGATAGGCAGCGGGTAGTCGCCGTAAGCCTGGGGGGCCAGCTCGGGTGGGACGAAAAGGTGCCGGGGAACGGCGCGCATCGCCTGGAGCACGTCCGGCTTGCGAACGCCCCTGGCCTCGATCTGCTCGACGACCATTCGCTCCCGCTGGGTCTGGTAGGGATCGGTGGCCCACAGCAGGGCGGCAGGCAGGGCCAGCGCGGCGAGGAAGAGAAGCAGGGCAAGCACCATCGCAGGCTCCTAATATACATTGTAATCCATGCCGCAACCCAAACTGCTGCGCCAGCTCGGAGTTTTCAGCGCCACGGCCATCGTCGTGTCGAACATGATCGGGACCGGCATCTTCATCACGCCGGGTTTTCTGGCCGGCCAGCTCGGCTCGGCCTCCTTGGTGGTGGCCATCTGGTTCGTGGGCGCGGCCCTGGCCCTGGTTGGGGCGCTGTGCTACTCCGAGCTGGGGATCAACTTCCCCAGATCCGGGGGAGAGTATGTCTACCTGACGGAGGCCTGGGGACCAATCTGGGGTTTCCTGACCGGGTGGGTCTCCTTTTTCGCCGGCTTTTCCGCCCCGATCGCTGTCGCGGCGCTGGGCGTGGCGGAATACCTTGGCTATTTCTTCCCGATTCTGAGGGCGAAAGACGTCGGGCCGGCGCTTTCGCTGGGCCTCTTCACCGTGCGGCTCGGCCCGGCGCAGTTCCTGGCCTGCGCTTTAGTGGTCGCCTTCACCGCGCTCAACATGGTCGGACTGCTGCGAGCGGCGCAGATCCAGAACTTTCTCACCACCACGAAGATCCTCACCATCGCGGCGTTTATCGTGCTGGCCGTGCTCGTGGGCCATGGGAGCTGGAGCCACTTTACGACACCGGCCGTGCGCACCTCGCCGCATTCGATTCCCGCGCAGTTCCTGATCAGCCTGGTGTGGGTCTATTTCGGTTACAGCGGCTGGAACGCCGCCACCTACGTCGCCGAAGAGGTGCGCGAGCCTGAGCGCACGCTGCCCCGCTCGCTGCTGGCCGGGACGATGCTGGTAGCGCTGCTGTATGCCGGTCTGAACGTCGCCTTCATTTACGGCCTGCCGCTCGAAACCATGAAGGAAGTGATCGCCGTGGGCGCCCCCGCCGCCCGCGCCCTGTTCGGCCCCGCAGTCGCCGGGACCTTCAGCGGCTTAATGGCCTTCGCCCTGCTTTCCACCATTAACGCCATGACGATCATCGGCCCGCGCGTCTATTACGCCATGGCCTGCCGCGGGGCGTTCTTTGCCGCGGCCCAGCGGGTTCACCCGCGCTGGAACACCCCCTGGATCGCCGTGCTCGCCCAGGGCGCCTGCTGCTGCCTGCTGATCGTCACCGGCACGTTCGAGAGCCTGATCCAGTACATCGGCTTCAGCCTCTGGATGTTCACCGCGCTGGCGGTGGTCGGCCTGCTGCGCCTGCGGCAGCGGCCTGGCTGGAACCGGGTGCCGGCAACCAATTTCGCTTTTCCGCTGATTCCCGCCCTTTACATAGCCACCAGCGCCTGGGCGTTGATTTACACCGTGTTGTTGCGTCCCGTCGAATCTGGCTACGGATTGCTCACCATGGCGGCGGGCGCAGCAGTCTGGTTGGCGGTCGGGAGTCGAGGGCCGGGGTAAGGTCACTGCCCGGTCAAGAAGGCGGCGCGCCTACCGAAAAAATGTCCCGAATGGTCGTTATTTCGGTGTGGTGGGGGAGTCTTACCAGACCACGATCTTCCGGCCCTGGTCGTCCTCGAACTCGCCGGCGATGATCAGGATCAGGTCGAACAGCATTCCGAAGGCCAGCAGGCCGAGGGTGAACAGCCAGAGGAAACCGGTGCCGGTTTTGCCGGCGTAAAAGCGGTGGGCGCCGAAAATGCCCAGGGGGAAACAGAGCAGCGCCGCGACCGCCCGCTTCCTGTCCGACGCGTTGACGACCACGACCGGCTGTGGCGCGGCGCTCCAGAGCGGGACCGTCGAATCGTAGCCGCACTTGCGGCAGAAGCGGTCCTCCGGCGTCATCGACGCCCCGCATTTCTGGCAATAAACAATGGAAGGGTTTACCGCCGAAGCCATCGCTTTCTCTCCTTGCTACAGTATACGCGCCACGACCCGGAATGTTCCTGGAAGCGATTCAGCTCGGTCCAGGCGTTCCCGGCAGCGCCGCTTGACAGTGAAAGGAGACGCGGCCTGCTAGACATTTCCTGTAGGACCGAGAGGACCGCTGCGAGCTCTGCTACCGTCGTGGCGAGCCATAAATATGGTAGGATGACATTATGAGAACCACTGTCGACATTCCCGATCCCACGTACCGGAAACTCAAGTCCAGGGCGGCCCAGCAGGGCTGCTCCGTCAAGGAACTCGTGCTTCGCGGAGTGGAGAAGGAGCTGGGGGTCGAAACGGCCGGGAAGGGTCGAATCCGGCTGCCGATTGTCCGTTCCAAAGAGCCGGGCAAGCTGTGTCTGACCAACGAAAAGATCTATGAGATCATCCCTTTTCCCTGATGTACAGGCTATGGCGTCGATTCGGGTCAGGCTGCTCTAGAAACTTCCCCGTGACCCTCACGCCGCCGGCTCGCGCCACAGCCGCAGTGCCAGCGCCCAGGCGGCGGCCGGGATAAACAGGAAGCAGCCGAGGGCCACGGCGGCGGCGCGCGGGGTGACGCCGTGGTCCAGCGCGAAACCCATTCCGTAAGCCGAGACCGCCGCCGCTAGTTCGTTGAGGGCGAAGTCGGCGGCGAAGACGCGGCCGCGGAAACGATCTTCGCTGTTGAGCTGCAGCAGAGTGGTGGAGAAAACCCAAACGACCGAGCCGCCCGCGTGCGCCGCCACCACGCAGACCGAGGCCGCCGCCAGCGTCGGCGCCCGGCTGAACACAAGGTAGAAGCAGCCCAGGGTTACAAAGCCGAGTAGAACCCCCTGGCGCATCCGCTGTTGGCTGGTTCCGGCAAACCACCCGCCGATAAAGGGGCCGATGATGGCGCCGATGCCGCGGGACGTGAACAGCGTGCTCATGCCCAGCACGCCCGTTCCCGCGAGGTGGAATTCGCGCTCCGAGATCACCGAAAGCAGCACCAGATTGCCGCCCACGAACCCCAAGCCGAACTTCACAAACAGCAGCGACATTAGCCGCAAGTCGCCTTTCACGTAGCGGACGCCCTCGACGATCGGTCCCAGGCCGAGGATGTCGATCCAGCTCAGGTGACGGCCCCCGGCTAAGTGCGGCTCGGCGAACTGCATCCGGGCGAGCAAGGCCGCCGAAGCCAGAAACGAAAGCGAGTTGAGCGTGAAGGCGCTGCCGCGCCCGAAGAAATGAACGATCAGCCCGCCCAGGCCCGCCCCCACCGCCAGGTTGAACGACCAGGTGGCCGCCGAGAGGGCGTTGGCAGCGATCACTTCCTGCTCGCCGACGATGTTGGGGATCACCGCCGACCGGCCTGGCTCGAAGAAAGCCGCCGACACAACCTCGGACGCCAGGAGCAGGTAGAGCATCCACAACTGGTCGCGGCTGTGGACGGCCAGCATCCCGACCACGATCACTGCCCGAGCCAGGTCGGCGGCGATCATGACCGCCTTGCGGCTCACGCGGTCGTTGACCGCGCCGGCCGTCGGCCCGAGGAAGAACATGGGCAGAATCTGGAGCAGCACCACCAGCCCGACCATTTGCGCCGAGCCCGTCAGCCGGTACACCAGGTCGTAAATGGCGACCGTGTAAAGCCAGTCGCCCAGCTCGCTGACGATCTGGGCCATCCAAAGGCGCCGGAAGTTGGCGTTGTCGCGGACCAGCCGGTAATAGCGGCTAAGAGAGATGTCGCTCATTTCCAGGCCGCCAGCAGCAGATCGCTCGATCGTTCGAGATCGAAGGGCTCGCCGTCGTAGCCGCCCCAGATCTCGAGCCGGCGACAACCGGTCAGCCGGCAGGCGTTTTCCAAATCCTTGCGGAAGACCGGCCGCTGCCGGGAAGTCTCGACGGCCGAGCGCCACGGCTCGGCGCCCTGGCGGGTCAGAAACACGGTGTGGAAATTGATGTAGGAGCTGCCGTAATCGGCGAACTTGAACAGAATCACCTCTTCCTCGCCCCGCCGTCCGGAAAGCAGCGGGAAGAAGCGCGCCTTCTCGCGCCACCGCAGGTCGTAGTTGAGGTTTTGCGTGAACAGGACGCCGCCCGGGTCGAGTACGGCGTGCATTTCGGCGATGGCGGTTTCCATCTGGTTAGGCTCGGCGAGACCAGGGAGCACGTTGCCCAGGCACAGCACAGCGTCGAAGCGGCGGCCCAACTGCGAGCACTGCTCGAGCCGGAGCTGCTCGACGCGGCCGGCGCCCTTGGCGCGCGAGGCTTCCACCATTTCCGCGCCGGCGTCGATGCCGGTCACCTCGAACCCCGCGTCCTCGAGGGCCGGCAGATGCCCGCCGGCGCCGCAGGCCGCCACCAGCACCCGGCGGCCGGGAATCAACTTCTGGAGGAAAGGGATCTCCCGTGCCAGGCGCGCCGGCCAGTTTACCAGGCAATCATAATACCTTGCGAGAAGCACCCGCGCCGCCTCACGTATACAGCCCGGTCTTTTTCTTCACCAGCTCGACCGTAGCGTTGGCGATGGGAGAAACTCGCGCGGCGCCCTCTTGCAGGACCTTGTGCAGATAGCCCGGCTCGGCCGTAACCTCGCGGTAGCGGCGCTGGATCGGATCGAGGCAGGAGACGACCATCTCGGTGACGTTCTTCTTCAGCCCCGCGTAGTTCATGCCGCTGAAGTGCTTCCGCGTCTGCTCGTCGCTCCAGCTGCTGAAGGCCTGGAAGATGTTGAGCAGGTTGGCGACGCCGGGGCCGAGGTCGTAGAAGTCAACGGCCGGCTTGGTATCGGTGGTGGCCCGGCCGATTACTTTCTTGATCCTCTCGGGCGGGTCGAGCAGGGCGACGGAGTGCATCGAGCCGGGGGCCGACTTGCTCATCTTTACGGTCGGATCGTCAAGGCCCATCACACGCGCTCCTACCGTGGGAAGCTTCGTCTGCGGAAGCACGAACGTTTCGCCATACTGTGAGTTGAAGCGCTGGGCGACGTCGCGGGTGAGCTCCAGGTGCTGCGATTGATCGTCGCCCACCGGCACGATCGCCGCCTGGTAGAGCAGAATGTCGGCGGCCATCAGGGCCGGATAGAGAAGCAGGCCGGAGCCGACCGACTCCTGCTGCTCCGCCTTCGCCTTGAACTGCGTCATGCGGGTCAGCCAGCCCACTGGCGTCACGCAGGTCAGCACCCAGGCGAGCTCGACGTGGGCGGGCACGGCCGACTGCACGAAGATGGCGCAGTGCTGCGGGTCGATCCCCGCCGCGATATAGATCGCCGCGATCTCCTCGATCTTCTTTCGCAGCTCGGCCGGATCCTGATAGATGGTGATGGCGTGCAGGTCCACGATGCCGAAGATGGTCTCGTAGTCGTATTGAATCTGAACCCAGCTCTTCAGCGCCCCCAGGTAGTTGCCGATGTGCAGATTCCCGGAAGGCTGCATCGCTGAGAACACGCGGGGTTTCATAGCAGGAAGCGAACGTTTCATTCTACAGTAGGGAGAGGACCAGTGACTTTCGAACTCGAGATCGAAAAGCTCGTTTACGGAGGCCAGGGACTCGGGCGAACCGACGGCCGGGTAGTGCTGGCGCCGTTCGTGTTGCCGGGCGAGCGCGTGCTGGTCGAGGCGGAAAGGGAATCGAAGGGCTGGATCGCCGCTCGCCTCCGGACCGTACAAACGGCGGCAGAATGGCGCGTGGCGGCGGGCTGCCCTTACTTTGCAAGCTGCGGCGGCTGCCATTACCAGCACGCGCCCTACGAGCGGCAGCTCGAGTTCAAGCGGACGATTCTGCTCGAGACCCTCGCCCGGTTGGGGAAGATCGAGTGGTCGGGCCCGGTCGAGGTTGTCTCCGCCGAGCCATGGGGATATCGGAACCGGGTGCAGCTCCGGGTGCGGAAGCAGGGCGACCGGTTCGAGATGGGTTACTTCGAGTTTGGGTCGCACCGGCTGCGGCGCGTCGATTCCTGTCCCATCGCCTCACCCGCCATCAACCGGGCCATCGACGCGCTGGCGCGAATGGGGAAGGAACGCCGCTTCCCGGATTTTCTGCAGGAGATCGAGCTGTTCACCAACGAGCGTGATCTGCAATTGAACGTTCTCGAAGCGAGACGGCCGCCGGCGCAGCGATTTTTCGATTGGTGCGCCGAGAAAATCGAAGGATTTTGCCGGACCGGCGCCCTGGATTACGAGGCCGGCGGCGGCGTCTACCGGGTGAGCAACCGGTCCTTTTTTCAGGTGAACCGGTTTCTCGTTTCCCGATTGGCCGAGTTGGCGGTGGGCGGCGAGCGCGGCCAGACGGCGCTCGACCTCTATGCCGGCGTCGGCCTGTTCAGCTTGCGCCTGGCCGGTCAATATTCGCGCACGGTGGCCGTGGACGGCAACCACAGCGCGTGCCGGGACCTGGAGTTCAACGCGCAGCGCGCCGGCGTGGCGGTTGAGGTTTACCAGGGACCCGCCGAGAGCTTTCTAGCCGGTTTCACCGATCCGGTGGACTTCGTCCTGGCCGACCCGCCGCGCGCCGGCCTGGGCCGTTCTGTAACCGCCGCACTCGCCCGCCTGCAGCCGCGCCTCCTGACAATCGTTTCCTGCGACCCCGCCACGCTTGCCCGAGACTTGCGGTCGCTAATCGAAGCCGGATTCCGGATAAATTCCCTGAAAATGGTTGATTTATTCCCGCAGACCTTCCATATTGAAAGCGTAGCGGAGCTTGTACGATAGCGATCAGCGATCAGCCGTCAGCCATCAGCAACCAGCTCGGACCGGAGGACGTTGGCTGATCGCTGAAAGCTCTTAGCTTAGCTGTCAGCTATCAGCCTTCAGCGACCAGCTCGGACCGGAGGGTGGTTGCTAACAGCTAACAGCTTCCTGCTTTAGGAAAGCTCCGATCGAAGCGTGGTTGCTGATGGCTGTTAGCTGATAGCTGACGGCTGACGGCTGATAGCTGACGGCTAATAGCTGATAGCTTTCCTATGCGGTCCCCGCTGGTGGCGCCACTGGCGGCCTTGGCGGCCGGCATTGTGGCGGCGCACTATGCTGCGTTTTCGTTCCGGGAACTGTCAACTTCCATTCTGCTGCTGCTGGCGCTGGCTTTGGCCGACTTGCTGCGAGGCGCCACGCGGGCCGGCGCCGCAGCTTGCCTGACGGGCTTCGCGCTGGCCGGCGCGCTGCTGGCCTCACTGCCGCCACCCGCCGATCCTAATCTAATCACCACGGTCATCGATCACCAGGGTCTCGATCTGCGGGATCCGGTGCGCCTGCGGGGATGGGTGCGGGTGCCTCCGACGGTCCGAGCAGACCGGGACCAGTTTGTCCTCTCGGTCGAGTCGCTGGCGGACAACGACCCGGCGCGCGGAGGCGTCCGCGTGAGCGTGGTACGGCGGGCCGGCGAGCCGCCGGCCGATCTGCACTATGGGGACGCCGTCGAGTTTTTCGCGCGCCTTCGCCGGCCGCGCAATTTTGAGAACCCGGGTGGCTTCGACCACGTGGGCCTTCTGTTGCGCCAGGATATCCAGATGACGGCGACGGTGCGCGCGGGCGTGCCGCTCGAGCGGCAGCCGAGCGACGGCGCCCGGCGAGGGAACCGGCTCCTCGCCCTGATCTGGCGGGGCCGCGAGTGGGCGGAGAAGCGGCTGGACGCTTTGCTCGGTCCAGGCTCGATCCAGGCCGGGGTGGTCAAAGCGATGGTGCTGGGCGATGAGGCTTACCTCGACCGCGACCTCGGCGTGTCGTTCCAGCGAACCGGCACGTACCACGCCCTCGTGGTGGCCGGCCTGCATGTGGGCGCGCTGGCGTGGTTCATTCTGTTTGTTTTCCGCCTGCTGCGGATTCCGCGCGGGTGGGGGTCGCTGGCGGCCATAGCGATGCTCGGCGGCTTCGTGTTGCTGTGCGGCTCCCGCTTGCCGACCGTGCGGGCCGCGTGCATGGTGGCGGCCTATCTGGTCGTCCGCCTCTTCTACCGGCAGCGCCGGGCGCTGAACATCATCGCCGCCACGGCGCTTGCGATCCTGGTGTTCGATCCCGCCACGCTGTTTGACGTGAGCTTCCAGTTGTCGTTCCTGTCGGTCGGCGTGATCGCCGCCGTGGCCGTGCCGATCCTCGAGCAAGCGCTGGAACCCTATCGCCTGGCCCTGGTGGACCTGCCAAATACGGACCGCGATATCCACCTGCCGCCGAAGATGGCGCAGACCAGGATCGAATGGCGCATGGCCGCCGCCCGCTTGCCGTTCCCTCCGCGCCTCTCGATGGCGCTGCTCTGCGCCGCGGTGCGGCCTCTGGTGGGGATGGCGGAGTTGGTGGTCGTATCGGCAGCCGTGCAGCTTGGGCTGGCTCTCCCCATGGCTGTTCATTTTCATCGCATCTCGTGGAGCGGTCTCTCGGCGAACCTGTTCGTTGTTCCGTTGATCGGCCTCATTGTGCCGCTGGGTTTCCTGACCATCGTGACGGGGTGGTCAGTGTTGGGTCATGCGCTTTCGCTGCTGGTGGCGGTGATGATCGCCCTGGTCCAATGGCACGCCCGGCTCACCTGGCTGGAGGTGCGGACGCCTACCCCGCCGGCCGCGCTGGCCTTCTTGTTCGGCGCGGCCCTGGTTACACTCGCCTGCACCGTGGGAAGGCGGAGGATCGCCCAGGCTGCGGCCCTTCTGGCCGTGCTCGCGGCCGTGGCGGCGCTGGCGATCCATCCGTTTGCCCCGCGCCTGGATCCGGGAAAGCTCGAGGTCAGCGCGCTCGATGTAGGCCAGGGGGAATCGCTTTTCCTGGCGCTGCCGCAGGGCCAGACCATGCTCCTCG
>JBGOUJ010000093.1:0-16838 GCA_041477005.1 Terriglobia bacterium
AACCCGCGCGTCTCGCGCAGCTCGGCGCTGGCTTCCAAGGCCACCGGCTTCCCCATTGCCAAGATCGCGGCCAAGCTGGCCGTGGGCTATCGCCTGAACGAAATTCCGAACGACATCACGCGCCAGACGCCGGCCTCGTTCGAGCCGACCATCGATTACGTGGTGGTGAAGATCCCGAAGTGGCAGTTCGAGAAGTTCCCGGGGGCCGAGCCGCTGCTGGGAACGCAGATGAAGAGCGTGGGCGAGGTGATGGCCATCGGGCGGACGTTCAAGCACTCGCTGGGGAAGGCCATCCGGAGCCTGGAGACCGGCCGGGCGGCGGGCAGCGAGAGCTACGATGCGAAGCTGATCGCGCAAAAGCTGATTACGCCGACGCCGGAGCGGATCAACTATATCCGGTTTGCGCTCGCCCAGGGTTGGCGGGTTCGCGAGATCGCCGAGATGACGCGCATCGACCCGTGGTTCCTCGAGCAGATCAAGGAGGTCGTGGACCTGGAGCAGGAGCTGGAGAAAGAAAATTGCGAGACCGTTTCGCGGGAAAAGCTGGAGCGGGCCAAGCGCTGCGGCATCAGCGACCAGCGCCTGGCGCGGATGTGGAACTCGAACGAAATCGCCGTGCGCGAGAAGCGGAAGGCGGCGGGCATCCGCGCCGTGTTCAAGCGCGTCGATACCTGCGCCGGCGAGTTCGAGAGCTTCACGCCCTATCTTTACTCGGCCTACGAATGGGAGTGCGAGGCGAACCCGGCGGACCGCAAGAAAGTCATGATCCTGGGCAGCGGTCCGAACCGCATCGGCCAGGGGATCGAGTTCGATTACTGCTGCTGCCACGCCTCGTTCGCCCTGCAGGAGCTGGGCTACGAATCGATCATGGTGAACTGCAACCCGGAGACGGTCTCCACCGACTACGACACCAGCGACCGGCTCTACTTTGAACCGCTCACCCTGGAGAATGTTCTAAACATTTACGACACGGAGCAGCCGGACGGGGTGATCGTGCAGTTCGGCGGCCAGACGCCGCTCACGCTGGCCCTGCCGCTCAAGGAGCAAGGGGTGCCGATCATCGGGACGGCGCCGGAATCGATCGACCTGGCGGAAGATCGCAAGCGGTTCGGCCGTCTGCTCGAAGATCTGGCCATCCCGCAGCCGGAAAACGGGACGGCGACGAGCATCGACGAAGCGCGGGCGGCGGCGCGGCGCATCGGCTACCCGGTGCTGGTGCGGCCGAGTTACGTGCTCGGGGGCCGGGCCATGGTGATCGCTTACGACGACGAAACGATCGAGCGTTACATGCGCGAGGCGGTGATCTACTCGCAGTCGCGGCCGGTGCTGGTCGACCGGTTCCTCGAAGACGCCACCGAGATCGACGTGGATTGCCTGGCCGACGGCGAGGACGTCACCATTGCCGGCATCATGGAGCACATCGAAGAGGCGGGGGTCCACTCGGGCGACAGCTCGTGCGTGCTGCCGGCGATTGCCATCGGCGAGCAGCAGCTCGCCACGATCCGCGATTACACGATTCGCCTGGCCCGGGCTCTGAACGTTATCGGCCTGATGAACGTGCAGTACGCGATCCAGAACGGCAAGGTCTACGTGCTCGAAGTGAACCCGCGGGCCTCGCGGACGGTGCCTTACGTCAGCAAGGCGACCGGCGTGCCGCTGGCGCGCGTGGCCGTGCAGCTCATGACCGGGGCGAAGCTGCGCGACCTGGGCTATTCGACCGGCACGCTCGAGGTGAAGCAGTTCTTCGTCAAATCGCCGGTCTTTCCGTTCCAGAAGTTCCCCGGCGCGGACCCCATACTGGGGCCGGAGATGCGGTCCACCGGCGAGGTGATGGGCGTGGGCGAAACCTTCGGCGAGGCGTTTGCTAAAGCCCAATTGAGCGCCGGGCAAGCGCTGCCGGAGCGCGGCGCCGTCTTCCTCAGCGTGAACGACCGGCAGAAGACCGAGGCGGTCGAAGTGGCGCGAAAGTTCGCCGATCTGGGCTTCTCGCTGGTGGCCACGCGCGGCACGGCGTTCGCGCTGAAGGCGGCCGGGATCGACTGCCGGACGGTGCTAAAAGTGAACGAAGGCCGGCCGAACGTGGTAGACCTGATCAAGGCCGGCGACCTCAGCCTCATCATCAACACCCCGGCCGGCGCCCATTCCTTCTTCGATGAGAAATCCATCCGCCGCGCCGCGGTGACCCACCGCATAGCTTGTATTACGACCTTGAGCGGCGCGAAGGCCGCTGCCAGCGGCATCGCCGCGCGCCGGGAGAACCCGGTGCGGGTCTGGTCTCTCCAAGAGTTGCACGGCGTGAAGGCTCGAGCGCAAGGTTGATTGGGTCAACTGGACCCGGCGAAAGTGTGCGAGAAATCGCCCCACGCGAAACGTCTCTTTGATGTGCTGATCCGGAAGGCAGGCGGCTGATGCGCTTGGATTGCGCAAGACTCGTCAACGTCGCCGCTGGTGTCGGTTCTTTCCTCGATGAGATAGCCCGCCGCCGGGCCGTGGTAACCCACCGCATACCCTGCGTCACGATCTTGCCGGCTTACGCTCGCGCCCTCAACCCGCGCAACGGCTGAATGGGCCACACCCGCACGGCGTTCTCGCGGCGCGCAGCGATGACGCTGGCGGCGGCTTTGGCGCCGCTCACTCCTGTAAAAGCCCACCGTCCAGTCCTTTTTGCGCCCTGGTGCATCCTGGGACCGGCTTGGAGTCCTGGGGCTGATTCTGGTAAGCTATTGGATTGCAACAGCTTGGAGTGTGTATGGCGATTAGTCAGGAGCTGCTTGAGATCCTGGTTTGCCCGGCGGACAAGGAAGCCTTGGAGCTGAAGCCGGATGGGAGCGGGCTGAAATGCACCAAGTGCCACCGGGTTTACGCGATCAAGGATGACATCCCGATTATGCTGATCGACGAGGCGACGATCGAAGAGTGATCGCGGCGGGCGATCGCATTGCGGGGTGGCTGAAGCCGGGGGCGGCGGTGGCGGTGATCCGGCTGCGGTCGATGGGTGACACCGTGCTGACCACGCCGGCGCTGGCGCTGCTGAAGCAAGCGCGGCCGGACCTCGCGATTTGGGTGGCGCTGGAGCGGCCTTGGGAGCGGCTGCTCGAAGGGAATCCAGACATTGCGGGAGTCATCCTCGTGGAGAAGGGCGTGCGGTGGAAGGCGCTGGCGGCGTTGCGCGGCCGGCGGCCCGAGCTTTGCCTGAACCTGCACGGAGGACCCACCAGCGCCTGGCTGACGGCGCTTTCCGGGGCGCGGTGGAGAGCGGGATTCGGGCACTTCGCGCTTCCGGCGGTTTACAACGTGAGAATCCCGAGGGCGCAGGAGATTCTCGGACGGGAGACAAACGCGCCGGTGCACACGGCCGAGCACCTGGCCTCGGCGATGTTCTACCTGGGGGTGGAGCAGTCGGAGATTCCGGCGGCGCGGCTATTTGCCGAGGCGACGCGGCGGCGCGCGCCCTATGCCGTGCTGCACGTAGGGGCCGCTGAGGCGAGCAAGCAGTGGCCGGTGGAACGGTTTGTCGAGCTGGCGCAATGGATCGCCGCGAGCCAGGCGCTCGAACCCGTGTTCGTCGCCGGGCCAAGCCAGGGCGGACTCCTGGCAGGGGTGAAAGGGTTTGCCGCGTTTCATGGTCTCTCGGTCGGGGAAATGATGTCGCTGGTCCGGGGCGCTGAGTTGTTTGTGGGGAACGATTCGGGACCGGCGCACGTGGCGGCGGCGTTCGGGCTGCCTTGCGTGGTGATCTTCGGTCCGTCCAACTCGAAGGTGTGGCACCCGTGGAAAACCCGGCGCCAGGTGATCGAGGCCGCCTCGCACTCCATCGGGGACGTGGAGGTAGACGCGGTTCGGCAGGCGGTGGTCACAGCGCTACCGGCAAGGGCGCGGCAGGAGTGACTCAGGCCGCGATGCGCGCTGATAGCTGATAGCTGGTACTTGATGGCTGATACCTGGCACCTGATGGCTGATAGCCGATGGCTGATCGCTGATGGCCGATAGCCGATGGCTGTTTGCTGATTGCTGATTGCTGTTTGCTGATGGCTGATGGCTGCTTTCCGATGAGCGAATTCCGGCAGCTTCTGAGCTACGTTCGGCCTTACTGGCTGCGGCTGGCCGTGTCGGTGGCGCTGATGGCCATCGTCGGGGCGTGCCACGCCATGATCGCGCTGCTCATCGGGCCGATCTTCGACCGGGTGCTGAACCCGGGTTCTGCCGACGCGCCGGTCGAGCTGATCCGGCTGCCGGGCCTCCACCGCAGCCTTTACTTGAACGATCTGCTGCCTTCGAGTATCCACAACGTCTGGACCATGGTGGCCGTCGGCATCCTGGTCGTCTTTCTGGCAAAGGGCGTATGCGATTTCTTCGGTAATTATCTGGTCAACTACGTGGGGTTCGCGGCGGTCACCGATCTTCGCAACCGCGTCTACGAGAGCGTGCTTCGGCAATCGACGGCCTTCTTCAAGAAGCGGCACACCGGGCGGCTGATGTCGGCGATCTTGAACGACGTGGACAAGGTGCAGGTGGCGCTGTCGCACATCCTGGCCGATCTGCTGCGGCAGAGCTTCACCATCGTGGCCCTGCTGATCGTGGTGCTGCGCACCGATTGGAAGCTGGCGGCGGTGAGCCTGACGGTGCTGCCGTTCGTGCTGGTCCCCACGGCCCGGATCGGGCGGCGGATCCGCAAGATCACCCGCTCGGCCCAGGACAGCGTGGCCGAGATCAATCAGATCCTGCACGAGACCATGGCCGGGCACGCCATCGTGAAGGCGTTCGGGATGGAGTCGTTCGAGATCCGGCGGTTCCGCGAGAGCGCGGCGCGGATGTTTCGGCGCAACCTCTACTACGTGCGCCAGCAGGCGCTGGCCTCGCCCATTATCGAGATGTTCGGGGCGCTCACCATCGTCGGCCTGCTCACCTACGGGAGAATCCAGATCAAGGCCGACCAGATGACGGCCGGGCAATTCACCACCTTCGTCATAGCGCTGCTGATGATGTACGAGCCGGTGAAGCGGCTGAATGGTATTTACAATATCTTCCAGCAGGCGCTGGGGGCGTCGCAGCGGGTGTTCGAGCACCTGGCGACGGAGCAGGAAGTGAAGGAAAGGCCGGGGGCGGCGGTGCTCCCGCCCTTCAGCCGGGCGATCGAGCTCGAGAGCGTCAGCTTCCGGTATCCCGATTCGTCGAACGGCGTGGTCCTCGACGGGATCAGCCTGTGCGTAAACGCCGGCGAGATCGTGGCCATCGTCGGACAGAGCGGGGCGGGCAAGACGTCGCTGGTGAACCTGCTGCCGCGCTTCTTCGATCCGACCGGGGGACGGATCGTGATCGACGGCCGTGACATTCGCGACGTCACTATCCGCAGCCTGCGGGAGCAGATCGGCCTGGTGACGCAGGACACGTTCCTGTTCGACGACACGGTGGCCAACAACATTTCCTACGGCCGCCCCGACCTGCCGCGGCCGGCGATCGAGGAGGCGGCGCGGGCGGCGCTGGCGGTCGATTTCATCGCCGAGCTGCCGCACGGCTATGACACCATGCTCGGGGAGCGCGGCCAGCGGCTGAGCGGGGGCCAGCGGCAGCGCATCGCCATCGCCCGAGCCATCTTGAAGAACGCTCCGATACTGATTCTGGACGAGGCTACGTCGCACCTGGACACCGAATCGGAAATGCTGGTGCAGCGGGCGCTGGCCAATTTGATCGAGGGCCGGACGGTGATCGTGATCGCCCACCGGCTGTCCACGATCCGGCGGGCGGACAAGATCGTGGTGATCGAGGGCGGCCGCATCGCCGAAATCGGACGGCACGAGACGCTGCTTGCCAACAGCGGTCCGTACCGGCGGCTGCATGAACTGCAGTGAGCAGTGAGTAGTGACCAGCGGGTAGTGAGTGTCACTCGTTACTGACCTTCTATGGCCCGGAGCATGACGGGGTTCGCGCGCGTCCAGACGGAGACGCCGGAGCTCTGCTTGACGTTGAGCGTGAAGAGCGTCAACCACCGGTTCCTCGATCTGCAGATACGGCTGCCGGCGGAGCTGGAGGCGTTCGAGATGGCGACGCGGCAGGCGATCAAGAAGAAGGTCGCTCGCGGCTCCCTGCAAGTGAGTGCCAACCTGGAGATGCGGGGCCCGGCGGCGGTGCGGATCAAGCGGTCGATCGTGGAGGCCTATCTGGCCGCGTACCGGGATCTCGCGCGGGAGCACGGCATTGCGGCCGAGCCGGACTTGAGCGCCCTCTTCCGGCTGCCGGGGATCGTGACGCTGGGCGACGCCGAGCCGGGGAGCGACGGGAACCTGGAGAAGACCCTACTGGAGACGCTCGACCGGGCCCTCGACGAGCTGGCGCGCGTGCGGGAGCGTGAGGCGGCGGGGATCATCCAGGAGATGGAAGGACGCTCGCGGGCCGTTGACGAGGCGCTGGAGCGCATCGAGGAGATCCGCGTGGGAGTGGCTCCCTTGCTCGCCGAGCGGCTGGCGCAGCGGCTGGCGGAATTGCTCCAGGCCGCGGCGCCCGATCCGCAGCGCGTTCTGCAGGAGGCGGCGCTTTTGGCCGATCGCAGCGACGTCAGCGAGGAGATCCAGCGGCTTCGCGCGCATAACGCCCAACTCCGGGCGCTGATCGGCGCGGCAGGCGAAGTGGGCAAGAAGCTGGATTTTCTGCTGCAAGAGATGAACCGCGAAGCCAACACCATCGTTTCCAAAACGTCGGGCATCGGCTCGGCGGGCATCGAGATCACAGATCTGGGGCTCTTGCTCAAGACGGAGATTGAGAAGATACGAGAGCAAGGAATGAACCTGGAGTAAAAAACCAAGGCAAAAGGCAAATTGCAAAAGGCAAAAGGCAAAAATCAGGGAAGAGGGCATCTTTTATAAAGAATGGTAGCGGACGGAAGTCCGCACACCTTGATTTTTGCCTTTTGCAATTTGCCTTTTGCCTTTTGACTTTCCTTTATGGTTTTCGTTATATCGGCGCCATCCGGATCGGGCAAGTCGACTCTGGTGAAGATGCTGCTCGCGTCGGTGGAGGGGCTGGATTTCTCGATTTCCTACACCACGCGGCCGCCGCGCGGGAAGGAGAAAGACGGCGAGGACTATCACTTCGTGAGCCGTGAGCAGTTTATGGCCATGCAGGACCGCGGGGAGCTGCTGGAGTGGGCCGAGGTGTTCGGGAACTTTTATGGGACGGCCAACGCGGCGCTGGAGCAGGCCCGGAAGCGCGGGCACGATCTGGTACTCGACATTGACGTGCAAGGTGCGGGACAATTGAAGAAGCGGCTGCCGGAGGCGGTGACCATCTTCATCCTGCCGCCATCCCGGCGCGAGCTTGAGAAACGATTGCGCAGCCGGTCGCTGGACGACGAGGCGGTTATCGCGCGGCGGCTGCACGACGCCTCGAAGGAGATCCGGAATTACTCCGCGTACGACTACGTGCTGGTCAACGACCGGCTGGAAAGGTCGGCGGAGACGCTGCAGGGAATCTTTCGGGCCGAGCGCTGCCGCAAGCAGCACGTGGAGCCCATGATCCAACCGATATTGAGGAGTTTTGAGGAAGAGCCAACCGATGACTGAGCGCAAGCATACAACAGCCGAAACCCGTCCGGAGGAAATAGCACTGGTTATTCCGGACGACCCGGAGCAGAGCGTGTACCGCTTCATTATTGTGGCGGCGAAGCGGGCGCGGCAACTGCAGACCGGCGTCAGGCCCAAGGTCCCGGTGCTGTCCCGGAAGATGACCCGGGTGGCGGTGGAGGAGGTGCGGCGGGGGCTGATCGCTTTTGTGGATCCGGAGACGGCGCCGCCGGAGGAAGAGCCGGTCACCGATCAGTAAGGGGGTCAATGCGAATCGTCGTCGGCGTGAGCGGCGGGATCGCGGCGTATAAGGCCGCCGAGCTGGTGCGGGCGCTGCAGGAGCGGGCGCACACGGTCGAGGTCATCATGACGGCCCACGCGCAGGAGTTCGTCCGTCCGCTGACCTTCGCCGCGCTCACCGGGCACAAGGTGATCACCGAGATGTTCGGCTCGTCGAGCGGCGAGGCGACGCTCGAAAGCGCCATCGAGCACATCGCCCTAGCCCAGCGCTGCGAGGCGCTGGTGGTGGCGCCGGCCTCGGCCAACGTCCTGGCCAAGTTCGCCCACGGCATCGCCGACGATTTCCTGACCACGCTCTACCTGGCCTATGCGGTGACGGTGGGGGTGCCGCAGGCAATGAACTCCAACATGTGGACGAACCTGGCGACGCAGGCGAACCTCGAAACGCTGCGTCGGCGCGGCGTCGGGGTGGTCGAGCCGGGCGAAGGCTACCTGGCCTGCGGGATGACCGGACCGGGGCGGATGAATGCGGTCGAAGAGATCGTCGCCGCCGTGGAGCAGGCGTTGATGCGCAGCCACGAGCTGGAGGGTCGCACCGTGCTGCTTACCGCCGGCCCCACGCGCGAGCCGCTCGACCCGGTGCGCTACCTTTCCAATCGCTCCAGCGGCCGCATGGGGTTCGCCCTGGCCGCAGAAGCCCTGGCGCGAGGGGCTCGCGTGATCCTGGTCTGCGGGCCGACGGCTCTGGAGCCTCCCGCCGGCGCCGAGTTGGTGCGGGTGGAGACGGCTGCCGAGATGCGCGATGCCGTCCTGGCGCGGCTCGCCGAAGCGAATGTGATTATCAAGGCTGCCGCCGTGGCCGATTTTCGGCCCGCGCGCCAGCAGGGGCAGAAGATCAAGAAATCCGCAGCGCCGGCGGCCCTTGAGCTGGAGCCGACGCCGGACATCCTGGCCGAGATCGGAAAACGCAAAGGCGAGCGGTTCCTGGTCGGGTTCGTCGCCGAGACCGAAAACCTGGCCGAGGAGGCCGTTCGCAAGCTGAAGGCGAAGAACTGCGACATGGTGGTGGCCAACCGGGTCGGCGAGCCCGGCACCGGGTTCGACGCCGCGGACAACGAGGCGCTCCTGGTCACCGCCGCCGGCGAGACCACCCATTTCCCCCGCGGCTCGAAGCGCGAGTTGGCGGCGCACATTTTCGACCGGATCCACCAGCTCCAACCCGCCCGGCGATGACCCAAGAGGAGATCCGGCAATACCTGCGGTTTTACCGCGATCTGGGGTTTGAGGAGCTGTACCAGAGGGAGCCTCCGATTCCTTCCCAGGCCGCCGCATCGCCCGAAAAACCGAAACCCACTGCCCGAGAGGCCGCGGCGCCGCCCCCGTCGAGCGACCTTTTTGTCGCCATCGCCGCCGAGGCGCCGCGCGAAACCCTGGACCAGATCCAGGCCGACCTCGGCGACTGCACCCGCTGCCGCCTGCACAAGGGCCGTACCCATATCGTTTTCGGCGTCGGCATTCCGCAAGCCAGGCTGGTGTTCGTCGGTGAGGGGCCGGGGGCCGACGAAGACGCGCAGGGCATTCCGTTCGTGGGCCGGGCCGGGCAACTGCTCACCCAGATGATCGAGGGCACGGCCGCCCGCGAGGGCCTGCCGTTGAAGCGGGCCGACGTGTACATCTGCAACGTGGTGAAGTGCCGGCCGCCGGAAAACCGGACGCCCGAGAAGGACGAGATGGACACGTGCAGCCCGTTCCTGTTCCGCCAACTGGAGTCGATCCGGCCGAAGGCGATCTGCGTGCTGGGCGGCACGGCGGCCAAGTCGCTGCTGAGCACCGCCACCGGCATCACGCAACTGCGCGGGAAATGGCAGGAGTGGCGGGGGATCCCGGTGATGCCGACCTATCACCCTTCCTTCCTGCTGCGCGGCTATAACGCGCAGTACAAGCGCGAGGCGTGGGAGGACCTGAAGAAGGTCCTGCACTATGTCTATGATTGAGGTGCGAAGGTGAACTGGAACGACGCCGCCGAAGACCTGCTGGGGCAGATCCTGCAACGCACGCCGCGCCCGGTGCGCGACGCGACCGAGGCCCGGATCCGCGAAGCCGCCGAAGCCCACGCCGCCGACAACGGCCTGTCGCGAGTGGGCGTGCAAACGGTCCTGGCGGCTTACATCCAGATCACGCCCGAGGCGCTGCGCCCCGAGCTGCCCCACCAGCTCGAAGCCCTGGGCCTGGACGCCAGCGACTACGAGCACCTGCTGCCCGAGGTGTGACGTACGGAGTTCAAGGCCCTCTCAGAGTGGGAGGCTCTCGGGTCCGCGCTCTACGCTCCACGATCCACCACCGGTGGCTTCGCCGCCGGTTGCTGCCGAGGGAAAATGTTGCTTGCGCGGGCGTACAGCGCCGCTTCCAGCCGGTCTTTAACGCCGATTTTGGTGAACACTTTGCCCACGTGCCACTTCACGGTTTCCGGGCTAAGGTGAAGCTGGCCGGCGATCTGGCGGTTCGTGCGGCCGGCCCGGAGCAGGCCCAGAATCTCCCGCTCCCGGCTGGTCAGGGTGCTCTCGGCGCCGGCGGCGGCCAACGCCTGCTGCAGGGCGCGCGTCACCAGGTGGCGCTCTGCCCAAATCTCCCCCCGGGCCACGGCCAGTATCGCCCTCTGCAACACCGCCATGGAAGCATCCCCGGGCAGATAGCCGCTGCACCCCAGCATCAACAGCCGGCAGATCGCGTCTTCGCTGTAGTCGTCGGCCAGGATCAGGATCTTGGCCGACTGGTCCAGCCGCGTGCGTTCCAGCAACGCCTGTTCATCCATCCGCCGCCAGGCCGCCGTCCCTACTACGGCAACACGCAGCCCCTGCTCCGGCGCCTGCTGGAACAACTCCTCCAAAGAGGAAGCTGCTTTGCCCACGGCAAAGTCGCTATAATTCCTAAGTAGGTGGGACAAGGCCTCTCGGACCAGAGGCCTCGGGTCCACAACCAAGACCGGTACGGGCATGGCTGCAGGTTTCACTGTAGGGAGCCGCCCCGGCAAAGTCAACTGCCCTCACCCGAAACCCCTTGCCCGTCGGGGTTCTGTGGATATAGCACCCCAATAGCTTGGTGTGGTACGGAAGTTACCCCCAAGCCCTTTGACTTAAGGCTTGACAGGCCAGGTGGGCTAAGGTCCATAATATGCTTGGCGTTAGAGTGGAAGCGGGGGAGAGTGTGCATGGGCGGGTCCTGCACGATTCACGGCCATCATGTCATCTACCCATACCACGGCCAACATGGGCGCGCGGCCACCGGCTGCGATCCGGCCCTGCCGGCCGATGGACATCACTGCCCGTAAGGGCGGCCTCGACTGCCGGTTCTTGCATCGAGGCACGCCCATCGGCGTGGCTTTCTTTTTGTTATAACGCATCCGCATGGACCCCACCCCGGCCGCCCGTTTGAAACTCCTGTGGGCTCGAATGGCTCTTCTCGCCGTAAGCTTGGCCGTGGCCGGCCTGGTTGCGGAAGGCCTCCTGCGATGGGTTTTCCACGCCGCCCCTCTGCTCGATGTGGACATCTACTACCTCGATGCCGCCGGGAACTTGCGCCTGCGGCCCGGCGCCCGGCGGCGCCACGTCACGCGCCTCTGGGATGTTGCGATCGCCATCAACGCGGAAGGCTTCCGCGATCGTGTAATCCCGGTCCCGTCTCCGGCCCTTCCTGTCCTCGCACTGGGCGATTCCTTCGCCTTCGGCTGGGGCGTAAGTCTGGAGCAGACCTATCTCTACCTGGTGGAGGAGCGCCTGGACCAGGCCCGGCCCATCCGCATCGTCAAGGCGGGGACGCCGGGCACCGGCCCCAGCGACCAGCTCCGGCTGCTGGAGTCGATCGGCGACCAATACCGGCCGCAACTCGTCCTGCTGAGCTTTTTCGTGGGCAATGACTTCACCGACGTCCAGATGGGCGGCATCGCTCAGTTCGAAGTGAAAGACGGCCTGCTGTTGCGGCGCGAGCTCCGCGCGCCGGCCTGGTCCGAGGCCTTGCGGCAAAAGCTCTCCCGCTCCTCTCACCTGCTGCAATTTCTGCGGGCGGTGCAATTGGATCTGGAGCGACGACGCGCCGCCGGCGCCGCGGTCCCGCACGCCGCCCTGGCCGCCCGCGATCCGTGGCTGCTCGAGTTTGCCAAGGTCCACCTGCGCCAGTACCCGCCCGAGACCGCCCGCGGCGTGGAAGAGACGCTCCGATGCCTCGACCGCTTCCAGGATTATTGCCGCCGGCGGAACGCCGATTTCGTCTTACTGGTCATCCCTCGCAGCATTCAGATCAGCCCCGAAGAGCTGGCCGAGTGGCAGGCGGTTTTCCAGATCTCGGACCCGGACCTCGACCACCCACAAAAGATCCTGAACGACTGGGCCCAGCGCCGCGGCGCCCGCATCCTGGACCTGTTGCCCGCCTTCCGCCGCTACGCCGCCGAGCATCCTGGGCAAAAGCTCTACTACTATCCGGATGCCCACTTCAGCCCGGCCGGCCACAAGCTGACCGCCGAGCTTCTGTCGGACTACCTGGCCAAGCAAGGCCTGCCAAAGCTTCCTTGACGAAGGAGCCGCCGCTCCCCTCGGCATCAAACCCACTATCGGGCTGGCGGCCGGCGGATGAGCCTCACTGCACGGCCAGCGTCACATTAGCCTGGCTATTGACGTTCCCGATCGTCACCACGACCGGAACCGTGCTGCCGGAGGCGATATTGGCGGGGATGCGGGCGTTGACCTGGAGCACTCCCGCCACCAGGCCAGGGGCGGCGCCTTGGTAGAGCACCTCTGCATTCTGCCCTCCGATGGTTACCGAAACCGATTGCAGGGGCCGGCGCAGGACATTTCCGGTGACCAGGCCATTGATACCCGTGGGCGTGGTCTGGCCTTCACCGGTCGCGTAGATCATCACGACCGAGCCCTTGGCGGCGGGCTTGGCGGCCCCATTGACCGAGAAGTCCGGATTGAGGACAGCCCCCTGGCCCGTGCCCATCGAGTTCAGCGTGAAGATGGCGGGCGCGGTATCCACCACCTTCAGATCGATGCCGGGCGATCGCACCGCTTGAAACTCGACCTCCAGGCGGGTGCTGAAGCGGCCCGCGATTTCATAGGGCACAACGGCGCTCACCTGCGTGCTCGAAGCGTAGATCATCGGCGCGGGATTGCCGTCGAAAAGCACGCGTGTAGCGCCGATGGATGTGTCCACGTTGCCGGCGGTGTTGAGTCGCAAGCCTACCGCGGTCGCGGGCCCGATGCCGGCGCCAAACAGGGTCACGATCTGGCCGGGAGCAACCGCGGTGGGCAGGAAGCTCGCCGCGTTCACCACCGCCGTGACGGCGGGCGCCGGGGGCGCAGCGGCGGTCACGGTCAGCGCGACGCTGACGATTTGCGGACCGGTGGCGGCGGACGGCGAGTTGATGGTGACCGTGCCGGTGTAAAGGCCGGCCGCGAGACTCGAAGGGCTGACCGAGACGAGCAGCGTGACAGGGGTGGCGCCGCTCGCCGGCGTTACCGAGAGCCAGGTCCCTCCGCTGCCGGTATTCACCGAGGCTGTTATGCTCAGGCTCGCGCCGGAGCCGGCCGAGACGGCGAGTGCTTGGGACGGGGGCGCGCTCGCGCCGATCTGGTAATTGAAAGCCAAGACGCCGGGTGTGACGAACAGCGGCTGTGCCGGGCTCACCGTTAGAGTCACCGAAATGATTTGCGGGCTGTTGGCCGCGCCGGCGGAAACGACGGTGATGGAACCGTTGTAGGTTCCGGCGGAGAGGCTGGTCCCGTTCACCGAGACGCTCAAAGTGGCGGGCGTGGTCCCGCTGGTGGGGCTGACCGACAACCAGCCCGCGCCGCTGCTGATCGAAGCGGTCGCTGAGAAACTCAGGCCGGCGCCACCGGAAACGGAGACGGCGAGCGTCTGCGCCGGGGGCGCCTGCCCGCCGACCGTCTGGCTGAAAGTAAGCGACGCCGGAGTGATCACGAGCGTCACCGAAGAGCTGACGGTCAGAGTAACCGGTATTGTCAGCGGGCTATTAGGCGCCGCGGGCGCGGTCACCACGACCGAGCCGGTGTAGGTTCCTGCCGCCAGCCCTGTCGGATTCGCCGTTACAGTCAAGTTGCTGGCCGTGGTCCCGCTGCTGAGATTCGCCAGCAACCATGGCCCGGAGCTGGTGGTGGTGGAAACCGTGAAGCTCAGCGGCGTGCTGTCGGTGCTGGTGAGCGAAACGATCTGAATGGGTGTGCTCGTCGCTCCGACCGGGGCCGAAAAAGTCAGCGAACTCGAACCGGCGACGATCAAAGCCGTCTGGCTCACGACCAGCGTCACATTGACCGTTTGCGGGCTGTTCCCGGCGCCCGCTGCCGTCATGGTGATCGATCCACTATAGGTACCCGAGGTCAAGCTCGCCGGACTTACGCTCACCGTCAGGTTGCCGGGAGTGGTGGTTGCGCCGCCGGCATTCACTGCGAGCCAACCGCCGCCGCTCGAAGTAGCGGCCGAGGCGGTGAAACTCAAGGGAACGCCGGTCGAGGTGACCGACACGGTCTGGCTGGCGGGCGTGGCCCTCCCGATTTGGAAGGCAAAGGAAAGCGAGCCGGGACTGAGGTTAAGCAGCGGATTGTTGCTCACCGTAAGGGTGACCAATACCGTCTGTGGGCCGTTGCCCGAGGTTGCCGAGGCGACAGTGATGGAGCCGGCGTAGGTCCCCGGAGCGAGGCTGTCCGCGTTCACACCGACGATCACGTTGCCGGGCGTGGTCCCGCTTAGGGGGCCGACGAGCAGCCAGGGGCCGCCGGCCGTCGTGGCCGACGAAACCGTGAACGGCAGAGCCGCGCCGGTCGAGCTAAGCGTCAAAGTCTGAGTGCCGGGCGGCGGCACTCCGTTTTGCACGTTGAAAGCAAGCGAGGTGCTGCTGACGTTCAATAGGGCGCTGTTGCTGACCGTGAACGTGACGGGTATGACCTGCGGGCCGTTCGACACGCCGGAGGCCGTGATCGTGACCGAGCCGGTGTAGGTTCCGGCGGCCAGCCCGGTCGGGTTTACTGCCACGTTGAAGCCGCTGGGGGTCACCCCGCTAGAGGAGGCCACGAGCCAGCCGCCTCCGGAGTTGGTTGCGGGCGACGCGAAGAAACTGACCGAAGCCTCACCGCTCGAGACGGACAGGACCTGATTGACCGGGGGTGCGCCGCCAATCTGAAAATTGAATTGCAGCGAGGCGGGGCTGATGGTCAATGGGGGATTGCTGCTGACCGTGAGCGTAACCGCAATCGTGGCGGGGCTGCCAGTGGCCCCGGAAGCCGTGACCGTCACGGCGCCGTTGTAAGTCCCCGCGGAGAGGCCGGCTGGGTTCACACTTACCGTGACGGCGCCCGGAGTGGTCCCGCTGGCGGGAGAAGCGAGCAGCCAGGGGCCGCCGGTGGAAGTGGTGGCGGGGGCTGTGAAGCTGAGCGGCGAGCCGCTGCTCGAAATGGAAAGCGTCTGGCCCGCGGGCGCAGCTCCCCCGATCTGATACACAAAGGAAAGCGAGCCAGGGCTGACCGCCAGTTGCGACGCGCTCGTCACCGCGAGCGACACCGCGATCTGGCTGGGGCTGTTGACGGCGCCGGAGGCCGCGGTGATGGTGATCGCGCCGTTGTAAGTCCCGGTCGCCAGGCCGGCCGGGTTCACCGCAACGCTGAAAGTGGCCGGGGCGGCGGACTGCGCCATGATACTGCCCGGCGTCGGGCTCACCGAGAGCCAGCCCCCGCCCGAATTCGTCGACGCAGTGGCGTTGACAGTAAGGCTTCCACCGCTGGTCGAAACCAACAACTGCTGCGCCGGCGGGAGGGTCGCGCCGGTCTGATAGGCAAAGGAGAGTGAGGTCGAGCTGAAGAGTAATGTGTTGTTTTGGGCAAGCGCTGTGTCGGTGCAACCCAATAGCAGGATGAACGCGATCGCCAGGGAGAGTATGAAGGGGCAAGAGCTTTTCACGGCGTTTCTCGGAGTGTTGAGCATGTCGTGCCAGTGGAGAGCACAAACCCTGCCAAACCGGACGCGAGGCGGGCGGTACTTGTGTCTTTTGGAACAATCTTATTAAGATCTATGACTTACAGGCCTTGGGCGATCGGGATCAGGTCGCATGTAATTTTTGCGCACGATTACCGTCAAGAGCCGGTCCCACGGAGGAGCGGGGGTTTCATTCTTGCTTCTGATTGTCAGAACAGACTGTGAATACTTTCGTACTCGTTCTTGAACTTCTCGAGAACTTCCGGCATTTTCTGACGGACGCCGATGTCTTCGAAGGCGCGGTCGGCGGGGTAGGGGCTGGGGCGCTTGGTGGGAAAGATCTCCAGTCCGTACTCGTTGACGTAGAGGTCGGCGGCCTGGATGATTTCGGCGAGTGTCAGGACCTGGTCGGGCGGGCGGGGGCAGTCGGCCGGGTGATGATGGAACTCGACGGCTTCCTGAATGCACTGGGGCAGTTGCCATTTCTCGAGAACGATTCGCGACAGCCCGGCGTGGGTCATCTGGATCACTTCTATTTCCGCCTGTTCATAGGACACCTCGCCGCGCTCGTATTGCTCGGCGATCTTGGGCAGCACGTCAGGGAAGGTGCTGAGGATCAGGAGCTTGCCGATGTCGTGAAACAGGCCGCTGGCGAAGGCGGCCTCGGCATTCTCGATGGCGACGTGGCAGACCAGGTAATGGCAGAGCAGGGCGCAGGAGAGCGAGTGCTGGGAGTAGCGGGAATAGAGGCGGGCGGGGGGCATGCGCGTCCGGCTGAGCATGCGCCGCATGGAAAACGCCAGCGCCAGGTTGCGGACCGTCGAGAACCCGAGCATGGAAACGGCGTGACGAATGGAGGTGACCGTGGATTGCAGGCCGTAGTAGGCCGAGTTGACGCAGCGCAGGACGCTGCCGCTGAGCACGGCATCCTTCTCGATCATGGCGGCGATCTGGGCGCTGGAGGCGTTGTTGTCGTTCAACAGTTGCATCACCCGGTTCAAGACCAGGGGCAGGGGCGGCAGATCGTCGATCGCCGCCAGAAGCTCGGCGCGGTAATCCACCGCC
>JBGOUJ010000094.1:0-16825 GCA_041477005.1 Terriglobia bacterium
ACATAGCCGTCGCCGAAGCCGAGGAACTCCTCGCCGCGGAAACGGCTTTCGGAGATGATGCGCTCGATGAGAATCTTCTTGGAGAAGCTTTTGTAATCGTCAAGGGCGCCGTAGACGCGGCCGTCGAAGCAGCGATCGACGTCGAGCAGGCGGGCTTCCTCGCGCATGTAGGGCTGATCGGTGCCGCTCGCCAGGTACATTTCCAGGCCCCGCTCGCGCAAGGCTTCGAGCAGCCGGCGGGCGCCGGGGACCATCATCTGGTCCGGGGCGATGCGGCCGGCGCGCAGCCCGGCGATACGGTCCTCGATCAGGCGGGCGAGGCGGTCATAGTACAGGCGCTTGTACTCCAGCGGCTCGAGGGGCTTCGAGCCGCGCAGCTCGATCTGGCGGGCGAGCTCGATCATCTGATACATCGTCTGGCGGCCGGTGAGGCGGCCGACGAACTCCTCGACCAGGGCGCGCAGGTCGGCCTCACTCTCGCCGGTCTTCAGATCGAGGAGGATCTCGACCATCATCGGGACCATCACTTCCACCCAGCCCGAGCGGATGAGCGAAACGGTGCCGTCGAAGTCGAACAGGGCGACCCTTGTGTTGCGGGCGCTGGCGACGGGGTTCAGGCGCTCGAGCATGGGAGGAAAAGGAGAAAAGAAGAAGGGCAAAAGGCAAAAATCAAATTGCAAAAGACAAAAATCAAGGAAGGCAGCATTTTTTTACTTGCACACCTTTTTACTTACACTCCCGGCTGGGCTGGGCTTGCAGGGAAAAGTCGTCGAAGTCACCGGTTTCGTTGAAGGATCCGAGGCCGATGCGGCCGAAGCGGAACGAGGTGTCGCTGTGGTGGAAGCGGGGATCACGATCGTCATCGACGAAGACGTCGATGTTGCCGCTCGAAACGTTGCGCACCACGCGGATCCGATGCCAGGATGGATCGGGCAGGACCGGCTTGGATCCCTGGCCGGCGATACGGAAGCGCTCGCCGCCGTCGACTTTGAACAGGCCGTTGTGCACCTGGACATCGCCGTTGTCCGCGGAGATGTGGGCATAGTAGAAATGCAGCGTGTCCTGGTAGCCGAAGGCGATCATCATGCTCTTTCCAGTCCGGCGAACCTTGACCCGGAGGTCGAAATCGCCGACGCAGACGTCTTTCAGGATGGCGTATTGCAAGGGGCGGCGGGGATTGCCGATCTCGCCCGCCTTGAGAAGGCGCAGGAAATGATTGGAGCCCTCGGCGGCGATCTCCCAGTCGGCGGGTGAGGGGAGGAGCCAGGCCGAGAGGTCGCGGTTTTCGAAGTCGATCCGGCGGTGGACGGTCTCGGCGGACAGCAGGCCGCCCAGGGCGAACAGGAGCAGCGTGGTGCGGAGCATAGATCTCTTTGTAACAGATTTGCGGGCGGCTTGGCCACGCCGTGATAAATTGGCCTCTGCCGAGGGGGCGGACGGGTCTTACTAAACGCTCGTATGGTTTCGTTTGGTAATACTATTTGCTATTCTGGTTGCGTATGGTAAGCCGGCAATTCTGGCTGGAGAAGCTGGAGCGGGCGTGGGCCCAGCGGTCGGTCCTCTGGCTGATGGGGGTCCGCCGTGCGGGGAAGACCGTGCTTTGCCAGAGCATCCCGGATTGCCAGTATTTCGATTGCGAATTCCCCACGGTGCGGCGGGCCGCGGAGCAGGCCGAGATGTTCCTCCAGGAGCTCGACGGGCGGACGGCGGTGCTGGATGAAATTCACCGGCTGCGGAATCCATCGGAGATTCTCAAGCTCGCCGCCGACCATTATCCAAGAACCAAGATCCTGGCTACAGGGTCATCCACCCTGGGGGCTTCGGCCAAGTTCCGGGACACCCTGGCGGGGCGGAAGGCGGAGGTATGGCTCACCCCGATGAACTCCGCCGATCTGGCCGAGTTCGGATCCAAAGATCTCAAGCGACGCTTTCTGCGCGGCGGGCTGCCGCCGTTTTTTCTGCGCCGGGAGTTTCACGAGGAGGATTTTCAGGAGTGGATGGATGCTTACTGGGCCAAGGACATCCAGGAGCTGTTCCGGCTGGAGCGCCGTTTCTCCTTTCAAAGGTTCGCCGAGCTGCTTTTCGCGCAGAGCGGCGGGATTTTTGAGGCGTCCCGCTTGGCGCAGCCTTGCGAGGTGAGCCGGGCCACGATCAGCAATTACCTCGGGGTTCTGGAGGCCACCTTTGTGGCTCACGTCATCCGGCCGTTTCACTCCCACCAGGCGACCGAGATTGTCGCGGCGCCCAAGGTCTACGGATTCGACACCGGATTCGTTTGCTTCCACCGCGGCTGGGAGCGGCTGCGGCCGGACGATCTCGGGCTGTTGTGGGAGCATTACGTGCTGAACGAGCTGCACTCCCGCTTCCCGAGGCGCCGCGTCCAGTATTGGCGGGATAAGCAGAAGCACGAGATCGACTTCGTTCTGACCGCTCGTGGCGGCGGGAAGCCGATGGCGATCGAATGCAAGTGGTCGGCGGACGAGTTCGACCCGGCGAACCTCTTGGTCTTCCGGCGGCAATATCCGTTGGGCCAGAACTTCGTGGTGGCTCAGGACGTTGGGCGAAGCTATCGCCGGGAGTACCGTGGCGTCAACGTGCAGTTTGTAAGCCTGGAAAAACTCATCGAAGCCCTGACAGCCGAGGCCGGCGCTCGATACAATGCTCGTCAGTGAGTGCTCGTCTGTGCTGCCCGTCTGTGAGGCGCTCGCTAGGACCCCAGCTATGAAATGCTCCGCTATGAGAACAGCGCTCCTGAGCTTGGCGTGTTTGGCGGTGACGGCGCGGGGGCAAGTGCCCGAGCAGGACGCGCGGAACACCGTCATTCGGGACACCGATACGCGCTTCGAGATGCCGGCGTATGCGAGCCGGGAGGCCTGGCTGGAGCGGGCGGCGTTCTTGAAGAAGCAGATCCTGGCGAGCGCGGGGCTGCTGCCGCTGCCGGAGAAGACGCCGGTGCACGCCGAGGTCTTCGGCAAGATCGAGCGGAACGGGTACTCGATCGAGAAGGTGCTGCTCGAGACGTATCCGGGCTTCTATCTCGGCGGGAACCTGTACCGGCCGCGGGGACGTCAGGGAAAGTTTCCGGCGGTGGTTTCGCCGCACGGGCACTGGAGTTATGGGCGGCTCGAGAACCAGCAACTGGCGTCGATTCCCGGCCGGGCGATCAACCTGGCGCGGCAGGGATACGTGGTATTCACTTACGACATGGTGGGATACAACGACACGACGCAAGCGCCGCACGGGTTCGGGGGGCCGCGGGAGGCGCTGTGGGGCGTGGGCCTGTTGGGGTTGCAGCTCTGGGACAGCATCCGGGCGGTGGATTTCGTCAGCTCGCTCGCGGAGGTGGACCCGGAACGCATCGCGGCCACGGGGGCTTCGGGCGGCGGGACGCAGACGTTTTTGCTGGCGGCGGTGGATGAGCGGGTGAAGGCGGCGGCGCCGGTGAACATGATCTCGTTCCTCATGCAGGGAGGGTCGCCGTGCGAGAACGCGCCGAACCTGCGGGTGGGCGCTATCAACGTGGAGTTCGGGGCGATGATGGCGCCGCGGCCGCTGCTGATGGTGTCGGCGACAGGAGACTGGACGCGCAATACGCCGAAGGAGGAGTTTCCGGGGATCCAGGGGATCTACCGGCTGCTGGGCGTGGAACAGAACGTGGAGCAGGTCCAGATCGACGCGCCGCACAACTACAACCGGCAGAGCCGGGAGGCGGTGTACCGGTTTTTCGGCGCCCGGGTGCTGGGCCAGCCGGGGGATTATTCCGAGAAGGGCTTCCCGGTGGAGCAGCCGGGGGATATGCTGAGCCTTTACCTGCGCCAGCGGCCGGCGAATGCGGTGACGCTGGAGCAGTTCGTCGAAGACCGGGTCACGGAGGCGAAGCGCGGCATCGAGCAGTTGCGTCCGGCCGACGCGGCGACGCTCGCCCGGGCGCGGGAGGCGTTTGGGGAGCGGCTGGCGTTCTCGCTGCTGGTGGCGAAGCCGGCAGCGGTCGATGTGGCGGCCGAAGTGAAAGACAGCCTGCCTAACGGCCAGACGCTGGTGTTTGGACGGCGCGGCAAAGGCGACCGCGTCAGCGCCGTGTGGCTGCAGCCTCGGAAGGCGAATCCGGAGGCGCCGCCGGCGCTGCTGGTGCATCCGGAGGGGGTGGCTTGGGTGCTGAGCTCGTCGGAAAGCGCGCACGGGCTGGTGAAGGCCATTCTCGAGCGGGGCGGCGCCGTGCTGGGGATCGATACGTTCCAAACAGGCCGGTCGCGGGCGCCCCGAGACCACGGCAAGAAATTTTTTACAACTTTTAACCAGACCGATGACGCCAACCGGGTGCAGGACATTCTGACGGCGATCGAGTACGTCCGGAAGCGAACCGGAAGGCCGGAGGTAAACGTGGTGGGTCTCGAGATGGGAGGAGTGTGGAGCCTGTTTGCGCGGGCGATGGAGGACGAGAAAGTGAGCCTGGCCGCCGACCTGGCGCAGTTTCGCGCGGACACGGACGCGGAGTACGTGGAGAAGTTTTTCATTCCCGGGCTGCGCAAAGCCGGAGACTTTCGCGCGGCGGCGGTGCTGGCGGCATCCGGCAAGACGCTGCTGCACAATGCGGGACCGGAGTTCCCCGCCGACTGGCTGCGCGGGACGAGCCTGGACATCCGGCCAGGGCGCTTGACCGACGAGGAGTTGGTATCCTGGATAGTGCCGGAGAGACCGGCGGGCAAGGGGAGGTCGCGAAAGTCGGGTGGCCGGTAACAGGCGTTGGATCAGCCGGAGAGAGTTTTTGGCGGCGTTTCCGGCTGTTCAGGCGCGGCGGTTATGGGGCAAGGCCCAGCAGTTTCCCTCCGAGATCCGCCGCTATGCCGACCCGCTGACCGAGCGGGAAGTTTGGCGGCTCACCGGGGCTGCGGTCCCACGCCATCATCCTTACGAGTATCAGCGATTCCTGGCACACAATAATTCCTTTTTGCTGCTGGCGGGCGGGGCGCCCTCGGGGCCCGGGGCGGGGCCCCAGGTATTGAGAATGGACCTGCCCTCCGGGCGGATGGCCCAGTTGAGCCAGGGCAGCGACGTGGCGCCGTATTCGATCTGCCTGGCGCCGGATGAAAGGTCATTCTTCTTCCTGCAAGGCGGCGTGCTGAAGCACGTCGGGCTGCGGACGCTCAAGGAAAGGGAGATTTACCAGGTCGAGCAGGGGTGGCGAGCGACGGGCGACCTGGGGATTTCGGTGGACGGACGATACGCGGCGCTGGTTGAGATGAGGAGCTCGGATTGGGTCGAGGGGCCGGACGGGGAAGAGAGGCTTCGGCTGCAGTTCGAGCGGAAGCCGCTTTGCCGGATCCGGATCGTCGAGACGGCGAAGGGGAACCACTCGATCGTCACCGAGGAGAAGAACTGGCTGGGGCGGCCGCAATTGCGGCCGAAGCGCGACCAGGTGCTCTATTGCCAACTAGGACCATCGGACCGGATCATGGCCCGGATGTGGCTGGTGAATCTCGACGGCAAGCAGAAGCAGAGCCTGCGGCCGAAGCGGGGAGAGGAACAACTGGGACCGGAATACTGGACCGGCGACGGGAAGCAGATCGAGTATGCGCATTACGTGGATCAGAACTGGCACAAGCCGGCGGTGCGGACCCTGAATCCGGACACGCGGGAAGAGCAGGAGGTGGCGCGGTGCACCCAGTTCTGGCATTTGCGGGGCAATGCCGACAACTCGGCGATTGTCGGGGAAAGCCGGAGCAAGGCGGGACCGAACATCTACGTGCTGTTTCCGGAAGTGCAGCGGGAGATGACGATCTGCGAGCACGCGAGCAGCGGGAAACCGAACGCACAGCCACGGCCGGTGTTCTCGCCAGACAGCCAGTGGATCTACTTTACGAGCGACCGGGGCGGTGTGCAGAGCCTGTATCGGGCGAACGTGGCGGACCTGGTGGAAAAAACGTGAAGTCCACAAAGGTCTACAGTTTCTGCGGCTCCTCTCCCAATGTCACAGTCACGGTCATCGTGCGCCGGCCGCGGGCGATCGTGAGTTTCAATGCGTCGCCGGCCTTTTTCCGTTCCAGAATCTGGGTCAGGGCGGAGCGGTTGTTGACCGGCTGGCCGTCGACTTCGACGATGTAGTCGCCTCCTATTCCTACGACCGAGTTCCCGATGATGACCTCGCGGTTGGGGCCGTGCAGGCCGGCTTGGTCGGCGGCTGAGCCGGGATCGATCTGCTGGACGAGCAACCCGGAGCGGGGCGGCAGATCGAGGGCCTCGGCGAACTCGGCGGGGATGAACCTTGTGGTGAGGCCGAGCTGAGGCCGGGTGACGCGGCCGCGGCTGGACAGGTCGTTGAGCATCGCCTTGGCGCGGTTGATGGGGATGGCGAAGCCGATGCCGATGTTGGCGCCGGGGCCGTAGATCGCGGTGTTGATGCCGATAACGTTGCCTGGCGAGTCGAGCAGCGGGCCGCCGCTGTTGCCGGGGTTGATGGCGGCGTCGGTCTGGATCATGTCCTCCATCAGGCGGCCGTTCTCATCGCGGATCTGGCGGCCGAGCGAGCTGATGATGCCGGTGGTGAGCGTGCCTTCGAGACCGAAGGGATTGCCGATGGCCAGCACCTTCTGGCCCACCTGAAGGTTGCTCGAATCGCCGGGGTTGAGAAAGGGCAGCTTACCCTTGGGCTGGATCTTGATTAGGGCCATGTCGTTGCGCTGGTCGTAGCCGAGCAAGCGGGCCGGGTAGCGGTTCTTATCGCCCAGGGTGACCTCGAGCTTGGCGCTGCCCGACACGACGTGGTAGTTGGTGAGAATGCGCCCTTCCGAATCGATCAGAAAGCCGGAGCCGGAGTCGCGCACCGGGAAGACCTGGAAAAACCAGTCCCGCTGGTAGACGGTGGAGGTGATGAACACCGTGGCCGGACTGGCAGTCTTATAGATGGCAATGTTGGAGTTTTCCTCGGGTGTGAGGCCGGCCGATTGCACCGGCTCGAGCGAGGTCCAGCTCCTGGCGCGCTCGCCGAGGTCGAAGCCCGACCAACGATGGGAGGTGGTCAGATAGATGAAACCACCCACGAGGAGAAGAGTCAAGAGAAGGGGACGTATTCTCATAGCGCATCCTGTTGTAGTTCCTGGAAGATGTCCTGCACCCGGCGGTCGGTGTCGTCGCGGGAACCGGAAGTGTCGATGATGTAATCGGCGTAACGGCGCTTGGCTTCAAGGGGCATCTGGCGATCCAGGCGGGCTCGGGTTTCGGCCTCGGTCTCGCCGCTGCGCTCCCTGTGGCGCCGGATCTGCATTTCCTCGGGGCAGACGGTGAGGATCAAGCGATCGAAACGCCGATAGCCTCCCGTCTCAATCAAGATAGCAGCCTCGATGACGGCTATGGCTGTGGGCGCCCCGGATGGCGCCGCGGAAGCAAGCTCCGCCAGCCACTGTTCCTCACGGCGAATGACGTGAGGGTGCACCAGCGCGGTCAGCTCTTGCAGCCGCTCGGGACGATCGAAGACCTCGGCCGCCAGCAGACGGCGATCGATGCGGCCGTCCGGTCCGAGGATCCGCGAACCGAACTCCCTGATTACATCATGATATGCTTCGCCCGCCGGGAGCAATACCTGGTGTCCCAACTCATCGGCCGAGAGGACGTGGCAACCGAGGCGGGCGAGGACGGCGGCGACATGGGTCTTGCCGGTGGCGAGGCCGCCGGTGAGGCCGACTTTCAGCATTTCGACGGCCCGCGGCGAAGACGGGCGGCCTTCACCGTGTTGGCCATGAGCATGGCGATGGTCAGCGGGCCGACGCCGCCGGGGACGGGCGTGTAGGCGCCGGCGCATTCGGCGACGTCAGAGGGATGGACGTCGCCGACCAGGACGGATCCTTTTCGGTGGAATTCTTCGATCTTGGCCGGCAGCGCGGCGAAGATCCGCTCGACATCGGCGGCATTGTCGAGGCGGTTCATGCCGACGTCGATCACGGTCGAGCCCGGGCGGATGAAATCGCGGGTGACCATGGCGGGACGGCCCAGGGCGGCAATCAGAATGTCGCCTTCGCGGGCCACGGCGGGAAGGTCTTCGGTGCGGGAGTGGCAGATGGTGACGGTCGAGTTTTCGTGGAGCAGGAGCAGGGCCACGGGTTTGCCCACGATGTCGCTGCGGCCGAGCACGACGGCGCGGCGGCCGGAGATGGGGATCCGGCTGCGTTTCAGAATTTCCAGAATCCCGGCCGGGGTGCAGGCAACCAGGATGGGGCGCTGCGCGACCAGGAGGCCGACGTTGAGCGGATGAAAGCCGTCGACGTCCTTGGCCGGATCGACAGCCAGCAGGACGCGCTTCGAATCGACCTGGGGAGGCAGGGGCAACTGCACCAGGATGCCGTCGATTTCGTCGCGGCGGTTCAGCTCGGCGACCAGGGCCAGCATTTCGCCGGTGGTGATGGAGTCGGGCGGGGTGATCTTATCGCTGTAAAGGCCCAGCGACTCGCAGGCTTTGATTTTGTTCCGGACATAGATTTCCGAAGCGGGGTTGTGGCCCGCCAGCACCGCGGCCAGGCCGGGGCGGCAGCCGCCGGCGGCGAGGGATTCGATTTCGGCGCGCAACTCGGAGAGGATCTGATCGCGGATCAGATTGCCGTTCAGGATGCGGGCGGGCAAAGGGACTCCGGGTCGGAAAACTCGGCGAAGGAAAATGATAGCATGGGAAGGACGAGCAAAAGTCCCCCCGACATGCCCCCGCTCCACCTCTCTCTTCTGATTCATGCCCACCAACCACTGGGGAATTTTGAGAGCGTGCAGGAGGAAGTGTATCGGCTGGCCTATCTGCCGTTTGTGGAAACGGTCCTGGAACACCCGGCGATTCGAGTGGCGTTTCATTATTCCGGGATCCTGCTGGGGTGGCTGGAGAAACGGCATCCGGAATACCTGGAGCGGCTGCGGCGGCTGGTGGAGCGGGGACAGGCCGAGATGCTGGGGGGCGGCTACTATGAGCCGGTGCTCAGCGCGATCCCGGGCCGCGATCGGCTGGCGCAGATCGAGCGGCTGAGCGAGTACCTGGAGCGGCAGTTCGGGCGGCGGCCGCGCGGCCTCTGGCTGACGGAGCGGGTGTGGGATCCGACGCTGCCGGAGACCCTGGCGCGGGCCGGTATCGAATACACGCTGACCGATGATTATCACTTCCTCAGCGTGGGACTCGCGCCCGACGATCTCCACGGCTACTACCTGACCGAGTGGGAAGGGGCGGTGACGAAGGTAATCCCGGGGCTGAAGAGCCTTCGTTACCTGCTGCCGTTTCGAATGGAGAACGAGGCGATCGGCTTCCTGCGCTCGATCGCGGAAAAGCACGGCGGCGCGCTGGCGGCGATGGGCGACGATCTCGAAAAATTCGGCGCCTGGCCGGAAACACACCAGCACGTTTACACCAATGGCTGGCTGCGGCGGTTTTTTGAGTCCGTGGAGCAATCCTCGAAGTGGCTCAAGATGGTCCTGCCGGGCGACTACGTGCAGTCGCATAAACCGCTGGGGCGCGTCTACCTGCCGACCGCATCCTACCAGGAGATGATGGGGTGGGCGCTGCCTCCGGAAGCGGGCGGACCCTACGAGGAGCTGTTGCACCGGGTGGAGCAGATGCCGGACGGGAGGGAACTGGCAAGATTCGTGCACGGCGGCGTGTGGCACAACTTTTTTCACAAGTACGAAGAGGCGAATCACATCCACAAGCGCATGCTCGATCTGAGCGCCCGGTATGAGCAGGCGGACCGGGCGGTGGCGCCGGCGGGGGCGTCGCGGCATCTTTACGAGCAAGGGTATGAAAACCTGCTGAGCGCCCAATGCAACGATCCTTACTGGCACGGCGTGTTCGGAGGGCTCTACGCACCACACTTACGGACGGCCGTCTACCAGGGCTTGCTGCGGGCTGAGGAGGCGGTCGAGAAGCTGGACCCGGCGCAAGGACCTGCGCGGAAGCTGGATTTCAATGTCGATGGAGCGGATGAGATCTTCCTTTCGAACGGGTCGCTGGGAATCGTGGTGATGTCCGGAGATGGGGGGACGGTCGGAGAGATCGATTTCCGGCCGCGGGCGTTCAACGCGATCAATTCGCTGCGGCGGCGGCCGGAGGCCTATCACCGGAAGCTGCGTGAGGCGCAGCGCGACGACGGCAGGCAGGCGGTGTCGATACACGATCGGGTGATCACGAAAGAGGCAAAGCTGGATCGCTACCTGCAATACGACCGGTACAACCGGCATACCTTCCGGTCTTTTGTATTCGGCGCGGGGCGGACGCTGGAGGACTACCAGGCAGGGCGGCTGGAGGAGTCGCAGGTGCTCGCCGCCGGACCGGTTAAGGTGATTCAGGCCGCAGCCGAGCGGTGCGACGTCGAAGTCACGGATGCGCAGTGCGTCTGTAGAGTGCGAAACGAGATCTCGATTGCGGGGGCGAGCCTGGTCGCCAATTGGAGATTGTTGCACGCGGGCCTGGCGGATCTGGAAGGGGGCCTCGAATTGGTCTTGAACCTGCTGGCGCCGGAAGCGCACGACCGGTACTTCATTCTTCCGGACGCCGCCGGCGGGCGGCCCCGGCTGAGCTGGGCGGGGGAGGTGAAAGGGGACTGCATTTCGCTGGTGGATGAATGGCTGAATCTGCGGATCGACGTGCGGGTGCGGCCGGCGGCCACCTGGTGGATCTTGCCGATCTATACGGTTTCGCAGTCGGAGGAGGGCTTCGAGAAGGTGTACCAGGGGTCGTGTCTGCTGCCGCACTGGGCGGTGAAAAACCAGGAGCTTCGGGCGATGGTGCGGCTCGATTTTGGAGCCGCCAATGATCGGGGATGAAGATGATCGGGGATGAAGATGGACCGCCGATGAAAACGGCGGCGCGCCGGCAACGGAATATCCGGGCGCCGGATCGTGCAGCGAGCGCCTGCGGTCGGGCATCCGGGGACAGGACGAGTCACGATCTATGGCGGGTAAGAATGCCCGCCGCGCGCGACCGGGCCGCGGCGGGCGGAGTGAGAACTACTTCTTCAAGCGGCGACAGGCTGTTTCGGCGCCGTTGGGGTCGATCGCTTCTTTGCCTTCCTCTATGTGCTGGATCTTGCCATCCTTATCGATCACGAAGGTGGCCCGATTGGCAAAACCGCGCTCGGCGTTGAAGACCCCGTACTCAGTGACCACTTTGCGATTGGCGAAGTCGCTCAGCAAGGGGAAGGTGACACCCAGCTCCTGGGCCCAGTGGGCGTTGGTGGGGAGGCTATCGACGCTGACTCCAAAAACCTGGGTATCGTTGGCTTCGAATTTGGCGAGACCATCCTGGTACGCCTTCATTTCCTTCGTTCAACCACCGGTGAAGGCGAGAACGTAGAAGGCGAGGACGACGTTTTTCTTGCCGCGGTAATCGGCCAGGTGAACGGGCTTGCCGGCGGTGCTGGGCAGGGTGAAGTCAGGCGCCATGTCCCCCACCTTGAGGGTAGTCTGGGCCGCAGCGGAACTCAGGCCGAGGGCCAGCAGGGCCAGAGCACCCGGCAAGTGACGGGAGATTCTCATAGTTCCTCCAAACATTGACGGACAAGCCAGGGGCTTATCCTACGGCGTACTTTCTTTCTGAGCGGTCACGGCGCGTGGGATTACGCCGAGACCTTCCCACTCGGTCAGCTTCTTGCGAATGTCGTCAGCGTTGGACGAGTCGGGAGAAAGCTTCAGGAAACTGCGATATTCCTCGGCGGCTGAGGGGAAATTCCCCCGCTGGGCCAGGATGGCGCCGAGCAAGTGATGTACGTTGGGCAGACGGCTGGAGGCGTCACTGCCCAGCGCGCTGCGAGCCGATTTCTCGGCCAAGTCCATCTTGCCGAGGTTGTAGTTGGCGAGGGCATTAAAGTAGTGGGCCTGGCCGATGTACGGGTTCAACTGGGCCAGACGGCTGGTGATGTCGGCCGCATCGCTCCAGCGGCTGGCGCGAAGGTCGAGAGTCGCCAGTTGCAGATAGGGGTTGACGTACTTGGCGTCGGCGGCCAGGGATTGCTCGAAGGCCTTGCGGGCGCCATCTTCGTCCTTGAGGCCCAACTTGGTCTCGCCCAGCATATACCAGGCGGCGGCGAATTGCGGATAGCCCTCGACCGCCTTCTCCAGCTCCTTCACCGCTTCGGCGGGCTTGGGGTTCTTGTCGTGCAGAAGCTTCTGCGCCTTCTCGTAGGCTTTCTTGGCATCCTTCGGCGCGGCCAGAGTGGTGAAGCTGATCGCCGTGCCCTGCACGTTCGCCAGCCGGTGCAAAATGATGACGCCGACGTCGGGATTATCGAAAGTGCTGCGCTGGCCGAGCGGGATCGCTTCGGAACGGAATCCCGGCAAAGAAGCGCGTAGATCGCAGCCAGTCAATGACACCATCCCCGGGCCGCCCATATTGCCGCCACCCGTGCCATTACCCAGGCCGCGACTGGACATGCCGCCGGAAGAATTGCCGCCACCCAAGCCCTGCGATCCCATGTTGCTGACGCTGGCGTCCATGAACACGTTGTTGCGGTCGCCGAGTTGAAAGCTAAAGCGGCCCTTGCTGTCGGTGTAGGCTTGCGGCCGGGGCGTGCCGTTGCAGATGCGCTCGATCGTGACGGGCTCGGGAGGCGGGGTGCCGTCTTCCAGCATGACGCGGCCTGAGAGGAAGATGGGGCGCTGTTCGAAGGTTGGCTGCTGGCCTTGTTGCTGGCCCTGCTGCCCGATGCCGGGCTGGGTGCCAGGCAAGGCGCCCGGTTGACGGCCGCCGCCGACCGCACCGCCGGTAGTGGTAGCGCCGCCCCCGCCGGCCGGAGCAGGCGCTGTCGGGGCCCGTTGGGCTGTGACGACCCCTCCACTCAGACCCAGGGAAAGAACGAAAACGAGAAAACGTCGAGGCGTTGTCCGCATGTCCGGTACCTCCCTTCCTGCGGGGACCCGGCCCGCATGACCGTCCAGGGTACACAAAGCATAACACAGTTTAGCGGAGCCGGAACCCGACGGTTTGTTTTGTTTCGGGGGCCAGCCAACGGCCCGCAGCCGCTCCCTCAGGGACGACCCAGCTCGGCCAGCGGCGGATTGGGGGGGTAGTTAAGCGTCAGCCAGTCGGTGATCAGGCGGAAGGCCTCTTTGGGGCGGTCGGCGTGCTGTATCCATTGGCGGTCCCGCTTGTCGATCATGCCCCAGCGCTCCATGGCGTCGAAGTTCAGTACCTCGTTCCAATACTTTCTCCCGTAAATGAGGACGAGCATTCTCTTCTTGAACTTCCCGGTCTGGTTGAGGGTGAGGATTTCCATCAGCTCGTCGAGGGTGCCGTAGCCGCCGGGAAAGATGACGAGGGCCTTGGCCATATAGGCGAACCAATACTTCCGCATGAAGAAGTAGTGGAACTCGAAGCTGAGCGGGCGGCTGATGTAGGGATTGGGAACCTGCTCGAAGGGCAGGCTGATGTTGAGGCCGATGGAGCGGCCGCCGGCGTCGGTGGCGCCGCGATTGGCAGCTTCCATGATACCGGGGCCGCCGCCGGAGCAGATGACGAAGCGAGCCGGCTCGGTGGAAAGAGCCATGGACCACTGGGTGAGCAGGCGGGCGAGCTCGCGGGCGTCTTCGTAGTAGGCGCTGGTGCGCAGCAGGCGCTGCGCTTGTTTCCGCGTGAGGGCGGAGCGGGCCTTCTTGGTGGTGCGGAGGGCGGTTTCGCGATCGCAGACGCGCGCGGAGCCGAAGAAGACGATCGTGTCGCGAACTTTTTCCTGGCGGAAGCGGGCGTAAGGCTCCAGGTATTCCGAAAGGATGCGCAGGGGACGGGCTGGGGCGCTGTTGAGAAAGGGGATGTTGCAGTAGGCTTTCGGCGGAATATGGGTCATAAGAGAAGAATCAGTCGCTGACCAATTTCAGGATCATGCCGGTGTCGGTGGCCAGCCAGACGGAGGACTCGAAGACGGCGAAATGAGCGGAAAGGGCCTCGGCGCGGTAGTCGACCTCCATCTCGGTCCAGTGGTGGAGATCGGCGGCCTGGAGAACCTTAATCTTGGAAGGAATGGCAGGAAAAGGGGTGCGGCCTTCCTGGTCGATGGCGGCGGCGAAGGCACGAGGCCCGCCAGGGGGGGGGCCGGCGAAGACGATGTCGGTGACAAAGCGCTTCTTGTCTGCGTAGATCGGGCCACCACGCAGCGTCTTGAGATCGAAGGATAGGATTTCCGTGGGGAGGGAAGAGGAGGCCAAATGGTGGATCAGCATCAGGGCGTCGCCGGAAGAGGAGAAACGCACGCACATAATTTCGCCGAGCTGGCGGAGCACGGAGTTATGCCAACTCTTACCGGCATCGCCGGTGCTGAGGATGATGCCGGTGGTGGGGTTATGCTCCGGAGCCCGGTCGGGCCGCATCCAGTCGGGGGTCTGGGATCGCTCCGGGGAGCGGCTCCAGCCGGTCAGCAGGCCCTGCTGGGGATTCAAGAAAGCCGCCCCATCGTACACGGTACTGGCCTCGGGGACGTCGGGCTGGCGTGAGGCGGCCAGAAGCTGCCAGGAGCGGCCGCCGTCTGCGGTGCTGTAGACCTGCTTCTGGGCGCACAGCAGCCAGCCGCGCGATTCGTTGAGAAAGAAGATGCGGGCAGGCTCGGCCTTGATGTCGCGCAAGGGAACCGGGGTCCAGGTGCGGCCGCCGTCGGTCGTCTTGGAGAGGCGGCCTTTTTCGGCGACGATCCAGCCGAGTTGCTCATTCAGAAAGAAAAGGGAAAGGCCGAGGCCCTTCCGGGGCGAGAGATCCCATTTGCTGCCGCCGTCGGAGGTGACGGCCACCACGGGCTTGCGGTGCTGGCCCTCCAGAAGGACGCCTAGAGCGACCCCGCGGCGGGCGGAGGGAAACTGGATGTCGGTGAAGGCAAGAATGGAATCGTTCTTATCGTAAAAGTACTGAAGAGCCCAGCGCTCGGCGGCGGGCAGGGGCGCGGAGAGGGACCAGCAGGTAACCAGGACGGTCCACAGAAGCGTCCTACGCATGAGATGCCTTAGTTTATCATGGAGGGGTATTCACCGGTGGAAGCGAGAGGTGGTATGAAGCTGGCAACAGTGGCTGTTCTGGGCTTGTCGGTATTGCCGATAACTGTGCGGGCGGCAGTGGAGTTGCCGGCGGGCACGGAGATTCAAATCCGGGTCCAAACCAAGGCGGCGAGTAACAACTCGAAACCGGGAGATTCGATCGATGCGGTCGTGATCGCGCCGGTCGTGGCGGCTGGGGGGCAAATAGCGATTCCGGCCGGGACCAAGCTGAAGGGAACGGTCAAAGAGGCGCAGCCGGCCAAGGAGACCGGAGAGCCGGCGGCGCTGACGCTGGAGTTCGGGGAGCTGGCCGGAGGCAAGGGGAAGTCCACGAAATTGGCGGCGAAGGTCACGGCGGTGGACAACGCCCGCGAGAAGGTCGACGAGAACGGCCGAATTGTGGGAATCAAGGCCACCGACACGCTTTCGTCGCAAATGGACAAGGGGCTGGAGAAGCTGACTCAGAATGAGAAGCTGGCGGGGCTGGCGGGGCTTTTGCAAGCGGCCAAAGGGGCGATCTTGAAGCCGGCTGACGTGGAGATTGTGTACGATTCGGGGGTGGAGATGACGCTGCAGCTCACCAAGAGCTGTCAGGTGAGCGGAACAGCCGCGGCAGAATCCAACCCGGGGCCGATCGAGCCGGCGGCCGAGTTGGCCTCACTGGTGAACGGGGAGCCGTTCCAGACCGTGGCGGAGAAGCCACCCCAGCCTTCTGACGTGACGAACCTGATGTTTATCGGATCGCGGGAGCAACTGGAGGCGGCGTTCAAAGCGGCGGGGTGGATGGCGGCGGAAAAACTGAGCGCCAACTCGGGCCTGGAAACTTTTCGGGCGATCGCGGAGGACCGGGGCTACAGACAGGCGCCGGTTTCCACGCTGCTGCTGGATGGGCGAAAACCGGACCTGGTGTTTCAGAAACAGAACAACACGTTCGCCAAACGGCACCACTTGCGGATCTGGATGCGACCCGAGACCTTTCAGGGTAAGGCCGTGTGGGTGACGGCGGCGACGCACGATGTCGGAATCGACTTCTCGGCCGAGAACCGAACCTTCATTCACAAGATCGATTCGCAGATCGACCGGGAGCGGGCCAAGGTGGTCAGCGATCTGCTGACAACCGGGAAGGTGAAGGGGCTGGCGCTGGTCGACCGGCCGGCGGTGCCGCGAGAGGGCCAGAATGCGACCGGGGACAAGCTGGTCACGGACGGAGGCATGGCGGTGCTGTTGTTGCAGTAGGCAGTGGGTGGCGGGCAGTGAGCGGCGGGGTGCGCAGTGAGCGGTAGGGAGTGAGCAATGGGCCGCGGGTCTGGGCCGGGGGTCGGGGATCATGGGCCGGCCGGATTGGGGGGCTGGGAGCAGAGCGGCGAGCCTATGGGGATTTGGGCGGTGAGGCCAGCACGAGATCTACGTGAGAGGTTTGCTGGAGCTGTTCGGAAGCCAGGCGGGCCAGGACCAGGGCACAGCCGACTTGTTCGCCGACCGTGGTGAGGAGCTCCATTTCGCTGCCGGTGTGCTGGTGGGGCAGGCGGTGCTGGACGTTGATCACACCGACGACCCGATCGCGCGAGATCACCGGGACGGAGAGAAACCCTTCGAAAGTGTCCTCCGGTAGAGAGCCGAAGAACTTGAACCGCGGGTCGCGGTAGCACTCCTTGGAAATCGAAAGCAGGCGGCGCTCGCGGGCGACCCAGCCGGTGAGACCTTCACTCAGGCGCAGGCGAATCTTGCCGATCTCGGAGGGGTGAGGGTTGTTGGAAGCGCACAGGACCAGCTCGTCGCGGTCGAGGAGGTAGATCAGGCAGGAATCGCACTCCATGAATTCGACCACCAGGTCCACAATGCCCTTGAGTAC
>JBGOUJ010000095.1:0-16665 GCA_041477005.1 Terriglobia bacterium
GCTCAGCCACAGGCGCACCTCGTTGGACCGGAACCGATGGCAGCTCAGCCGCGCCATCTTCACAGCTTGCTTGCCTTCATTGATCCACTGCTCGGGCCGTTCCCCGCTTGTTGTAGAACCGCACTACCGCCCGGCTGTCGGTCTCCAGATTCGTGACGATGAATCCGACGCGAGGAAACAGTTCCCCAAAGTGGAACACTACCTTCGCGACCACCCGGCGTACCGTCTTCCAGCTCGCTGCCTGGTAGAGAAAGCCCTTGTACCAGACCACCGGCTTGTGGCTCGGTCTTCCCACTGGCCGCGTCAACAATTCCGCGATGTCCCCCTCCAGGCTGTCGTTGGCCGGGATGCGAATGGCGTAGTTCACGCCCCGCTCTTCCCGGCCAACGAAGTGCGCTTGGAGTTGAGCGTGCTGGCCTACAACTTGGGCAACCTCTGGCGGCGGCTGGTGCTGCCGAAGAGAATCGAGGCCTGGTCGCTGACCAGTTTGCAGCAACGCTTGGTCAAGACCGGCGGGCGCTTGGTGAAGCACGCCCGGTACTATTGGCTGCTGCTGGCAGAGAGTCATCTGACACGGCGGGTCTTTGGGGCGATTCTGCCGCGGATCTGGGCTCTGCCGTTGCAAGCGGGGTAGCTGAAGCTGTGGCGCAGAGGAAATCGGTCAGAACCGAGGCCCCAGAGGGCACCGTGCCTGAGAAATGTCACCGGGAAGAGGCTGTCCGGGTGCGCACCCTTACTCCGGACAGCCGGAAACTGCTTGTTTCGGGGCGGCTGCGGGCAGCCGGGGCAAAAACCGGACTCTACCTCTCGACGCAGAGGTCGTATCGGTGTATAGTACCCCCGGCCGAAAACTCAAAACACAAATCGCGGCCAACGTCAATCATTCTCAGCCTGTGAACCCAAGCGGAACAGAAATCGTGACGTTGGGCCCGTAATACGTCCCAGAGATGAAGAGTGAAAATACCTGATAAGGGTAATTGGTAATATTGACAACGAGCCGGTAGTCATCCGTCCCGGAGTCTTGAGTGGTCACCTGAACCATGCTCGCGGTGAGGCCGAAATAGCCGCTACCCGTGGATGCCGTTGGCTGATTGTACAGGACCATATTCTGAATGGCCGTAGTATTCGTTGGATCGGTCACAGCGCCCCACCTGGCGGCGTAGCGGGCGCGCTCTACCAGCGCTTGGTGTATAAACAGAAACTGCCCGAAATCGACTATGCCGATGAGCATCGCCGCAAAAGGGATAAGGACGAACGCGGCTTCGACGAGCGCACTTCCCCTGCTGGACTTCAACCTTCGCCGTGACATACGATTCCACATGATGAATTCCTCAATAGGGCGAGTATATGCCCTGGTACTGATAAGTGACCTTCGGCTTGTTGGTCAACGTCGTCTGCGCGACGATCGAGTTGATCGTATACCCGCTGATGTAGACCGTGACAGTGCGCGGGACTCCATTGACGAAGGCCACCAAGAGATTCACGTTGCTCGTCGTCAGCCCGGGGGCGATGGGCCTGCTTCCTCCTGCCGGATTCCCGTAAACGACCATGTTCTGAAGCGCCGAGCGAAACGCGTTGGATGGCGTCGCGTTGGATGAGTCGTACGGACGCAACGAGGCGTAGCGTGCGCCATCGCTTACAGCGGTTGCGAGGGTATTGTATTGATAAAAAGTATATCCGAACTGGAACGTGCCGACAAATGCCGCGACCAGGAACGCTGAGCCGAGCGCGAATTCCACCATTATATTGCCGGCGCGGCAGCGTTTGGCCGCTACCATTTTCTGAAGTAAACGTCTCATTGTACCAGTACCACCTTGTACGCGCCTGTCTGGCCTGCGCCGCCCGGCGACTCACTGCCCAAGACGTACGGTCCGGCGTATACGGCGCAGAAAGGATCGTTCCCGGTTCCTTTTGCATAGAAGTCGCTCGGCGATCCGTTGCTGAGCAGGAAGAAGGACGCGTAACCAATGACAGTAGTTGCCGCAGCAGTCGGGTCGACGACAGGCAAAGCCATCAGGCGTCGGCCATTGTGATAGGAATTGCTCAGATAAGTGCTGAGCACGTCATCTGTCGGATCACCGTCCTCGTTCACACGGTCATCCAAGGCCTTGGCCTGGGCGTTCTTGTTGCCCGAGGTCAGCGTAATCTGGTCGCCGATTGCTACGGGCTGAAGCTGTATTACGTCCAGCACCTCTTGTTCAATAATGCTATTTGCATTGCTTCCCCAATAGCCGTTGACGCTGGCGCCCCAGTACTGTGTTATGGCGGCTTTGGATGCCATCGGATCGCCGGAGCAGGGTGGAGAGTTGAAACACTTGTCGGGAGTGCTCGGGCTGCAGCCCCCGCGGCTGCCGTTGTATTGCGGCCATTGGATGTCGTATTGATTGCCGACGACCAGGCCGAAATCGGGGGCAGCCGGGGTCGTGCTGACAGCGGTATAAGGGCCTAGGCCCCGAGTGAAGGACGTCTGGGCGATTTGCGCGCCGACGGCGAGAGAACCCACGTCTTGCGAGTACAGACTGGCGACGAGGGGGAGAAAGTATAGCTGCACCGGCACGCTGGCCCGGACACGCGCATAGGTGTACCCTGCCGCGGGAGACGGATTCGTGCTCCACGGGCCGGCGGCGGCGGTCGCGAAGTCGACTTGACGGGTGGTGATTTGCGCGCTGTCGATATTCCAGGCGTTGTTTGCGTTCGTCACTGCGGCTTGGGCGGCGGTTATACCGGCCGATGTGCCGTCCAGTCTCAGCGCGGCCATCAGCGCAGCGGCATCGCAGAACACTTGCGTCTCATTCTTGGCGATAAACATCCTGCCGAGATCGACTGCTAGTCCAGCGGAACCGAAAAGCGCAACGGCAGCGATCGCCATCGTGAGCAAGACAAATCCGCGCTTCCGCTTAGAATTGGGTAGTTGCGGCATACAGTAGCTCCTTCGACTCTCTGACTTTCTAAAGCGTTGGCTGAGCTTCTCATTGGGATAGCTTCACGCACCCACACACTCCCCCACGGTGCAGGCGCCACGCCGCCGCTGAAGAGCCCCCTGGCCCGTCGGCAGCGCAGGGGTCGGATCGGCGAGCCCGCGCTCTGATACTGATTATCGCGCAGTGTGGGACCGAACTGTATACGCATATGAGCCGCAGAACATCTAGGAATTCACCTTAGAGCCTCTCAGTATCTGCATCACCGAAGTTGTCTCCCGCCACTTCGGGGCGAGCAGGCGTTTCGCTTTCTCAATCGCTCAATTCCTCAATCTCTCAATTCTTCCAACGCCGCCTTCTTATGGTCGCGGCTCGGTTTAGTGGATGCTGAGCGACCCACTCCTCAGTGCCTGCGGAACCGTTGAGGTTCCATTCCAGTTGTTCGAGAACCACAACCCACCGGCTTGATTCCATACTGTAACGCCGAGCGCGGTGCTGGTCATATTGACCTGAAGGACCGCATTGGCATCGAGCGTCACTGCCCTCACCGGGTTGGTAATGTCCTGGATGGTCGCCGTGCCGTCGAACGTGGCCGCACTGGAATTGTCGGCGGCCGCCAGCGAGTCGATGGAATTGCTTGTGATCTGGTAGGTGCGAGCGCCGTTGTGGATGTTTGCCTGAAAGCCGTCCTGGAGCTTCTTCCCGTTGCCGGTGAATTTCTCGCTGAAATTGAAATCGGCCACGGAGCTGACGCCACCGGCTGCCATCCCTGCCGAACTCTGGAGCAACAGGGTACCGCTGCCCGAGGCCCAACCATTGCCGGGCTGCGAGACGGCAATGACCAGGTTGTCGGCGGGGTTGTTGCGAGTGTAGTAATTGCCGACGATCACCCCGACCGTGAAAGATGCCGCCGACGCGCTCCCGAGATTCACAGGCCACTCGTAGGTCGCCGTGCCAGTCTTCGAATCGGCAGCGTTGGCCAGTCCCACTGGCACCGTTGCAATCGTCGCGTTGGTGTTGCGGTTGACAAAAGTTACCGTGGCATTGCGGACGTCGCCCGGGTTTGTGTCACCTCCCGTGGCCGCAGTCGCGCTGATGTCCTGGATCGTGGCGCTTAGAGTGATCGTCGCGGTGGTGGACTGTGCGCTGGGGGTGGAAGCGGCAAGCGCGCCTGTGTAGATGACACGCGCATCCTCGGGCGTGATCGTCAAGGAGGTCAGCGCATTGTTCACCGTGAAGTTAGGATTGACCCCGCCGAACACAGCGGTGACCGTATGGACGCCGGGCGCCATCTGCCTGGTCGGCGCGGTCCCGAAGGGGACCGGTTCAAGCAGCGCAACGCTCGCCAGTGTGGCTGTCAGGACGCCGTTAGTCGCAGCCACGGCCGCCGTGCCCACTACTTGAGTGCCCACCAGGAAGGTGACTCTCTGGGCCGACGCCAGGCCATTGACCGCGGCTGGGCTCAGAGTTGCCGTGAAAGCCACCAGGTCGCTGTACTGCTGGGTGTTCGGTGTGACGGTCACCGCCGACACCGTTGGCGCCGGATTCACCGATTGGCTCAACGTGCCGTTGCTGGCCGCAAAGCTTGCGTTCCCCAGATAGGCAGCCATGATCGTATGCAACCCGGCAGCGAGGGAGGACGTGCTGACCGAAGCTGCGCCGCCCGCCAAGCCGACCGGCGCGCCAAATGGCGAGCCGTCGATGTTGAACTGCACGACGCCCACAGCGGGGCCGACACCTGGAGCTGCGACATTCACCGTAGCCGTCAGCGTTACGGACTGGCCAAAAGTCGCCGGATTAATCGACGACGCCAAGGCCGTCCACGTAGACGTCCCGTTCACGTGCAGGTTCCCGGTGGTGGAGCTGGCGGCAAAGTTGCCCTGTGCAGCATAGCTCGCGCTCAAGGTGTGGTCGCCCGCATTCGGACTGTTGATGGTGAAGGTCGCCGAGCCGGCTGACAGCGGCAGCGAGGAGGCAGCGCCGCCATCGACGCTCAGCGCAACGTTGCCCATGGGGACGCCTGCCGTGGAGCCGACCGTCACGCTCACGAGGCCGTTGCTGCTGTAGGTCACCGTTGGGGCTGTCAGCACTAGGGACGTGGGCGCGGGGGTCACGGTCAAGGCCTTGGTGCTGTCGGCGGCGCTTGTGAAGTTGGCGTCGCCGCCGTAGCCGTAAGTGATAGCGTAGGGGGATCCGAACACTGCGAGAGAACTTGTGGCGAAGGCGGCCGAGAAACTGCCGTCGTTCTGGATGGCCGCCGACTGGCTCGTGCCGTTGAAGGCGATGGATACGGTGCCGGTGGGCACAAGAGCGCCCAAGCTGATTGTTCCGGAGAGCGTGGTCAAAGCGGCCCCAAAATTGATCGTCGGCGAGCTGAGATTGCCGAACAGCGGTGTCGCCCGATTTACCATCTGGGCGAGGGGCGGGGAAGTGCCCCCGCTGAGAGTCCCATCACCGCTGTAGACGGCGGTGATGGAATGGGCGCCGGCGGCGAGCGAAGCCGTCGAGAGGAAAGCGCTTCCGGCGGCTAAGCTCGTCGTCCCTAGGGAAGTGGTTCCATCGAAGAATTGGACGGCGCCGGTCGCCGTGGCCGGCGTCAGCGTCGCCGTGAAGGTCACCAATTGACCGTAAGTCGACAGGCTGGCGCTAGAACCGACAACCACCGAAGTACCGCCCCCCGGGGTGGTTCCGCCGCTGACCCGGCGAATCCGGTTGTTACATTTATCGGCTATGAACAGGCTGCCGGCCGCGTCAGCGGCTATGCCTACGGGGCAAGCTAGCGCGGCCGCGGTGCCCGGGCCGCCGTCGCCGCTGAAGCCGAAACTCCCGTTGCCCGCAAACGTGTCGATCGTGCCGCCGGGGCTCACTCTCCGGATGACGTTATTGCTGTTGTCGGCGATGAAGACATCGCCAGCGCCGTCGACGGCTACTCCAAACGGAGAGGACAGCGCAGCGCCGGTGGCCGGACCACCATCGCCGCTGTAGCCCGAGACCCCCGTGCCCGCGAAAGTGTGGATGTTGCCGTCGGTCGTCACCTGGCGGACATTCTGCTGGCACATGTCAACGATAAAGAGACTGCCCGCAGTATCCGTTGCCAATCCAAACGGGCAGCCCAAAGTGGCGTTGACGGCTGGGCCCCCATCGCCGCCCGAACCGGAAGTTCCGGTACCGGCGGCGGTGTGGATGTTTCCGTCGGGCGTTACCTTGCGGACGCGGCTGCGGCAGGATTCGGCAATGAACAGATCGCCGGCGGCATCCAAAGCCAGGCCGGTGGGACAGGCAACACCGGCGGCGGTCGCCGGTCCGTTGTCTCCGCTGAAGACCGCGCTGCCGTTGCCGGCAAACGTGCTGATCGTGCCCCCTGGGGTCACTTTGCGAACGCGGTTGTTGCCTTGATCGGCGATGTAGAGGTTGCCGGTCCCGTCGACGACCACCGCGCTCGGGTTCATGGCGCTGTTGAGAGCGGGCCCGCCGTCACCGCTGAAGGCGTAGTTTCCGTTGCCCGCCACGGTGGCTATGATGCCTCCGGTGACCTTCCGGACTACGGCATTGACCTGGTCGGCGAAATAGAGATTGCCCGCCGCGTCCACTGCCGAGCCGGTCGGGAACGAAAGGCTGGCGTTGGCGGCCGGACCGCCATCGCCGCTGTACGTGCCGCTGCCGTTGCCGGCGACGGTATTGATAATTCCTCCCTGGACCTCCCGGACGCGGTTGTTGCACTCGTCGGCGATGAAGACGTTCCCGGCCGAGTCCGCCGCTGCCCCGGCGGGGCAGAGGCCGGCGGCGGTTGCCGGGCCGCCATCTCCCGAGAAGTTGAAGCCGCCGCTGCCGGCGAAGGCCGTGATGACGCCGGCCGCAACTTTGCGCACCAGGTTGTTGCAACTATCCACGACGAATACGTTGCCGCCGGTGTCCACCGCCACTGCGGCGGCGCAGCCGATGCCGGCGGCAGTTGCCGAGCCGCCATCGCCACTTGCGCTGGACGAGCCGTTGCCGGCAAAGGTGGAGATCGTGCCGCCGGTTACCTTGCGAACTCGGCGGTTATCGCGATCGGCGATGTAGACGTTGCCTGCCCCATCCGCGGCTACTCCCATCGGCGAGGACAGCGTTGCATTGCTCGCCGGCCCGCCGTCGCCGCTGAAGCCGGCCGTACCGGTGCCGGCGAAGGTAGTAAGGATACCGGCGGTCACCTTGCGGACCCGCTGCTGGCAACTGTCGGCGATATAGAGACTGCCCGCTCCATCCACCGCCATGCCGTCGGGGCAGCCCAGGGAGGCGTTGACAGCCGGTCCACCGTCGCCGCCCGAGCCGAAGTCTCCGGTCCCCACGGCCGTGCCGATTACGCCGCCGCTGACCTTCCGAACCACGCTATTGCACTCGTCGGCGATGTAGAGGTCGCCCGCTGCATCGAGTGCCAGCCCCGTGGGGCAGCCGAGAGTGGCTTGCGTCGCCGGCCCGCCATCCCCGCTGTAGCCGGACTCTCCGGTGCCGGCAAAGACCGTCAACAGGCCGGAATTGGTCACTCGGAAGACCCGGCTCTGAGCCGGGCCGGCAATGTAGAGATTACCGGCGGCGTCTACCGCCACCGCGGGCGGATTGTTAAGGCTCGCGGCAACCGCAGGCAGATTGTTGGGACCTCCTCCGGCGAAGGTCTCGATCATCGTTTCGGCAAACGCGGCTGTGGCAAACAGCATTACTGCGAACGCCGCCGGCGCCAGTCGTCTCATAGCTGGAATGCGCTCCCCGGGGCCTGCGGCGCCAGATCGATCGCGCGCCGCTGCGGCTTGCCGTTGCTGCCGGTATAGGTGATTCTTAGAGTGGGGACTCCGCCGCGGCGCCAGCGCTCGTACTCCTGCCGCGAAATCAGGAAGGTGTCCCGCAGGCGCAGCTCCTCGTGCCGCCGCAGAGAGGCAGTAGGAAATTGGTGGCCGTTTCCCGCTTGCCGGGCATCATCGACGCCGATGCTGGCTCCGATCACGTCCTGGGTGCTTTGATTGAAGAGGGAAAGCGAGAGAGTTACTCGCACCTCGGGGCCCAGATCCGTCGCATCGGTTAATTCATAAAATCCGAAAAAATCGCGTCCGTTAGTTGCCTGAGCCGAAATAGGGCCGAAAAGCAGAAACATCCCTAGGATTTCGACGGTTGCCAAAGAGACGGTTGCCAAAGAGGAAGTACCGAGTCGCATCTAAGCCTCTGCGGTATATTCTTTCCAGTAGTTCTAGTACTGTCAAGCCGGCTTTATAACCTAGATGGCTAGTACTAAAGTTCCAGTTTTTGGCCTATTGGGGGGTATCAAAAGATAGGAAGGCCCCAGTCTTTTCTCTGAGTTAGGCTGTCGAAGCATTGATCCAAGTAGGCCGTCGAAGCATTGATCCAAAGAATAAAATAAATTTCATTCAACAAGGTCGCAAAGCCATCGCCTCCGGAATGGAAAGTGGGCTGGACCTTCCAGAATGTTCGGTCCTGGAAGCACGCATGGCCCGACTGGAGGTGCTCAACAGGTAAAGTAGATCCAGAAGCACGGATACCCCTACGCCTATTTCAAACTGCTCAAGGCGCCAGCCGCGCGCACTTCAACCGTCAGGCTCTTCAATTCGGTGGATACGCTCAATCACTGAACGGCTGACGGCAATCGTAGCGTTGCCGGCTTCGCTCTGCGGCTCGCCCCAATCGCGGTGAGTGAGTCTTCGTGCACATCGCTCCACCGTAGGCCGATTAGTTCGCTACCTCGGAGGCCGGTGTAGACTGCAACATAGACCATCTTGGCGTACGGTTCCACAATTAGCGGCAAGGCAGGGCGAAGCTCAGGCCATCAGCCACGAAGACAGGGACTTTCGCAGACGCGGACCGAAGGGCGAAATGGAAGGCGGCGGTCTACATCCGATGCTCCAAAGGCCACGAAGAAAAAGTTCGACGAGTCTGCCTACCCGCAGAACTCCGACGGTGCAGGCCAAGCCCTTGTGGAACTGGCCGAGCAGCGCGGATGGACCGTGCACCGCGTCTGCTGCGACCGCATGAGCGGCGCCAAAGAAGAGCGGCCCGAGCCGCAGGCGCTTCTGGCCCACGCCCGCCGGTTCCACGATGGTCGGCCTCGCCAAGCCCGCCGGCGATCAGATGGCCGCGATGTTCGGTGACCAGGTACCGTCTCCTGACGGCAAGGATCAGAAGGTGAGAGGGCCAGCATGAAAGACACTGACGCTTGCGACGCCCCCCCTTCGTCTGGTGAGCGCCGCCGAGCGGCAGATCCTCTCCCGGCGGAGGCACCCAGCGTGATCGAGTTGAGGTTGCCATGGCGTTTCTCACAGGACTGGCGCGGCCGGCCAGGCCTGCAAGTGCTGCTGCTCCTCGACCGCGCGGATATGTTTCAGCGCCTGATACGTCCCACCGTGCTCATCGATGAGCAGCGCGGCAGCCCGGTCCAGCCGCTCACGGCGTGGCATTCCATGGATGCCGTACCCCGCACTGATCACCGCGTCCAGCCCGGCGGCCTCGATTGCGTCGGCGACGATCCTGATGATGGTTTCGTCAGTCATGATCCCTCGAAGGCCCGGCCCGCTTCCCAGAAAGGCAGCCAGACGGCTTGGAGCACACGTCAGCCGAGCCAGGCCTGGCCCTGGTGCAATCAGATAGTACGCCTAGGAGCGACCGAGCATCAATGGCCCGAAGGTACCCTCGGTGGAGGGGAAGGCCGTAGGTATCGATAGTTTGGCGCGTCTGCTTCTGCGTGTCATACTACAAGCCGCATGACGCCACTTTTTCGACGCACCTTCCTGGCCGCCGCGTCGTCGTGCTTGATCCTGCGTTCCTCTCCCGCAGGGCGCCGGACCATCGACCAACTGGAGGCCGACCCGTGAGCTATGGGAGTCAGCAAAGCCGTCCTGCTGCCCGCGGGATCCCTGTAACTTTCGGATCCCTTCCGATAAGCCGACTTTTCATTCCCGATCTGTTTTGAGCGCCCGTGACGCTTTGGACGCTGGCCGGTAGCGTGCGCCTCGTGTTTCGTATACGCTGGAGGCGAAGGGCTCTGGAGGCAGCTAATGCGATTGGCGGACGTTCTTCCGACCACGCTCCTGGCAATGGCCGTACTGTCCGATGGCGTGGCGCAGGGAGGCCAGAGCCCTGCCAATCAGCAGGCCGCCACGCAGCAATCAAGAACGTCGGCTGAGGCTCCGCGGCTCGAAGATGCGGAGCAGCGCTTGGGGCCGTTTTCCATCGCGGGGCAGGACTACACGGTGGTCTTGCGCAAGAAGCGCCTGCCGCGAGCTAGCGACCGCAGTTTTACAGAGACGCTGGCGGCCCTGGAGATCCGCGATGCGGCCGGGAGCGCCCTGCATCACAAAGCCTTCTCTTATGAAGTCGAGCAAGGCGGCTTTCAGCGAACCATTTTGGCCTCGGTACGGCTTCTCTCCGGGAACAGCGGCGCAGGATTGCTGATCCGCTACACGGAGGAACCCGCGGCACTGCAGACCGGTGAATCTTGGCAAGTCATTGGGGTGGTGAATGGAAAGCTCGCGCTTTTCGGCAAGCCCTCGGTCCCAGACGGAGCAAGGCCGGGCCCGTTCACATGGGTCATCATGAGGGGAAATGGCGCGGCGCCCGTGGTGATACGGCCCGACATCATCGAGTTCCGTGGCTGGACCGGAAGCTTTTATGTGATTGTGCCGGTGCGCGTGGACTGGGCCCGTGGTAGGCTCATGCCCGACCAGCGATGTTTCGAGGGGACCGGGGACGGCAGCCTGCGTGTGACCGGTTGCGAAATGCGCATGGAGGCGGACCGCAGGCCGAACGACGCCGAGTTGAGCTTCGTGCGACTTCTCAACGAATCCCACGAGAGCCTGGGGGGCGTGCAGCACGTGGTGGTGAAAAGAGATTCCAGGATCGAGTTCCCGGAGGCCAGTGCCATCGTGACCTGGAACGAAAGTGCCGACTTGATGCAGCCCGGCTTCTCCGATGTATGGCTGAAGGTGCGCATTGACGGCAAGGAGGGCTGGATCCACACCGACGAGGATTTCGCCGCCGTCGGCTTGCCCACGGGGAGCCGCGTCCAATGAGAATGGCGCGCTTCGTTATATTGGTCTTCTCGGCAGTAGTAGTGGTCCTCGTCGCTTGGCGAACGGCCCGTACTCGTGCTCACCGGCAAACCAGCCAGCCGCCCCCGGAGCAGCAATCAGCCGTGCAGCGAGCAAATGCCTCGCAACAGAGTCTGCCGCAGCCCGCCGCCCAGCAAGTAGGAGCGTCTTCCCCGGCCACGCAAGTCACTGACACCGAGGAGCACCTTGGGCCGTTTCACATCGGGGGGCAGGACTACGCCGTGGTGCTGCGCAAGAAGCGCTTGCCGGAAGCAAAGGAGCTCACGGAGACCGTTGTGGCCATTGAGATTCAAGATGCGACCGGGACCATGCAGTATCGGAGAACGTTTCCCTACCAAGTAGTGGATGGAACATTCCCACAAACCTGGTCGGTTTCCGCAGGCATTCTGGCCGGGATGAACAGCACAGGGCTGCTGGTGAATTACGCCTCCTACTGGGAGGTTTCGGCCCCGGAGGAAGAGCCCGGCGCGTGGTGGCAGGTCTTTGGGGTGGTGAATGGAAGATTCATGCCCTTCTCCGCGCCCCTATACGTCGAGGGAACGCTGCTGAGCCAGCACTCCGGCAGCGGGTACAGAACCGCGGGGTCGCTGGGCTCGCAGGCGGACGTGTTGGAATTCAGATTGTGGACGGGAAACTTTCGTTTGATTTTTCCGGTCCGCGTGGATTGGGCCCAGGGGAATTTGATGCCGGCACAGCCGTGTGCGAAGAGGGCCACGAGCAACCCGCGCGAGGTGTGCCAATACGAGGTGGTGGCAGAGGATAAGAACCGGGTCGACGCCATGACGTTCGTTCGCCTCTTCTCGAATCCCGACCAGAAGTCCGGAAAGCCAGAAAGGGTTGTGGTGAAAGAAGATTCCAAGGTCGAGTTCCTGGCCGCTCAGGCTGAGGTGAACTGGAGTGAAGGTGCTGCCTCAGGCCCCTCCGGGAGCCCCGAGGATCCTATGAACGACTCGGGACGTTTCGGCGTCGCTCACGACACCGATGTATGGCTCAAAGTGCGCATTGACGGCAAAGAAGGCTGGATTCACACCGAAGAGGACTTCGCCGCCATCGGTCTGCCCGCCGTCGGATAGGGTCTACGCGGGGGCCGTTTTCCGAGCGCGAAGGGGATTTAGCGCCAGCGTCGCGGCCTTGGCTAAAGCCATCGGCCCGGCCGACTGGGTGGAACGGCTGTGTGGAAATCATGTGTCTTTCCAACAGGTTACCGGGTGCCTGCTATCCCTTTTCGTTGCAACCCAACTGGAACTACACCATCTCACCCAATCTGTGAATTTGTTCTTGCGCCCTTAGTTGGCGACGATCATATTAGAGCTGCTGCCGAGGCTCAGTGTGTTCTGTTTGACGAACAACGGGGCAGCCACGAGATTCAGCTTGTAGCGCACCTGCACCTGCACGACGGCCCCGCGCTGGTTCGCGGGGCTCCAGGTCGTGGTGACGGTCAGGTTGCTCAGGTCGAGCCCGACAGCGTTGGCAGCCACAACGGATTTGATCTGATCGGCGGTCGCCGGGTTCGCACTGCCGTGAACCATAGCATAGCGGGCGCCCTGCCGCGTGGCCTGCGCGACGGTCGTGTAAGCCCAAACGGCGAGGCCGAACTCCATAACCCCAACCAGCATCATGATGAACAACATGAATCCCAGAGCAAACTCGACAATTGCGGCGCCCCTGTTTCGCCGCCGACTGGTGTTCAGCATCGCCGCGCTCCTCATTGCACCCTCACGTAGGCGGTCCGGCCGGTTGTGACTGGATTCGGAATGCCGGTCCAGCCGACCAGCGGGCTGAAGGATTCCTTCGTCTGCGTGCTGACGTAGACCCGCGGCGCGCCGTAATTGGGGCAGGACCCCGTGACGCAGTCCACTTTCGTGCCGCTCGGGCAATCGCAGTAGCGGCCCGCGACGGCGGTGATCGTGCCCAGGTCCTTCGCGTCAGTCTGAGCTGCCTGTTGCATCTGAGCGAACTCTCCGGAATAAATGTTGTTCTGGGCGCCGTAGAACGCTCCAGTGCCGGCGGCATTGGCGAGGGTTACGGCGTGATAGAACACGCGCGCGAAATCGGCAGCCCCGACCAGCAGCAGCAGCAGCAGCGGCCCGGTCAAGGCGAGCTCTATTGCGACGCTGCCCCGGCGTTTCTTGCGATTGCTCCAGCGATTGTTCAGCATCATGGCTTCTCCTTGTCTCATTCGGCTTATTCAACCAGCAGCGCCTTGCGGGTCGGCGGCGGAACCGGGCTGCTGGGCGCGCCGCCATTCACTACCGTGGTACCGGAGATCGTGATGGTGTTCGCAACGAGTATGGTCCAATCCGTTGTAGTGCTCGTACCGGAGTACGTTAAACCCGTCGATGGGAAATAGAAAGCTCCAACATATACGGAATTGGAGTTGCCGTTGATCACGTTCCCTGGCGGCTTGTTCGGGGCGTTCTTGTCGTCCCAAAAGAGCACGCCCTCGTAAGGTCCGGTCGAAGGCGCCTTCAGGGTAGTGGTGACGCTGCCGGCGATATTGAAAGTTCCCCACCCGCCCAGGCCGGCGGTGAGATTGGTGTTGTAAAAGAGGACGCCGTCACCCTTGAGCACTGCGTTGCCGCTCACGCGCAAGCCGCCGCCGTCCAGAATGTAAGTGCCGGCGTTGAACGTGACATTGCCGCCGGTGATGGTGATGCCGCCGACATATAGGCCGGGGTTGAGGGTCACCGATCCCTTAGTGATCTTCGTGTTTACTCCGATCGGGGGTGGCAAGGGAATCGGTGGCGGTGTCAGGTAGGCCAGTGGGTCAATGACCGGCGGAACCTCAGTCACCGGCTCCGGCTCGATACAGTTGGAGCTGCCATTCGTTACGAAATTGCCCGACACGCCCACAGCGTCGGCATAGATGCAGGCTCCGCCGTTGGCAACGATCCCTTTGGGGTCGGTGGAGTTGACCATGACACCGCAACTGGTGTTCAAGGTTGCGGTGCCCTGAACGGTCAGGGATCCTTTCGCCGTGGGGTCCAGCGCCGTAACACAGTACTCGGGTGTCCGCATCACTCCGGCAACGGATCTTGCCTTGATGAGGGCGCTCTGCTGGTTGATGACGCGCATGAAGAATGTGGGGGCCTGCTGGCTGATGATGACCTCGACAAAGGCGGCGTCGCCGGCATGCAGGCCGCTGGCAGGCGGATTGTTCACGGTCACGGTCGCGTTCTGATCGTTGTAACCATTGAGGGCTACGTCATTCTTCGCCGCTGACGTGACCAGGGTGGTATTTGCTCTCCAGATCTCCTGCGCGCCGCCGATGGCTCCTGCGTCGGCGGCTGTCTGTATGCGACGCTTCACGTGGTACAGGAAGCCGACGTCGAGCGTCAGGCCCATGAAACCTAGCAAAACGGGAAACAGCAGCCCTAAGAAAATCACCATTTGCCCTCGGCGGGTTCTGGCATGGTCTCCGATGCTGGAGCCTTTGTGCTGCCGTCTAATCGACTGACCTTGCATTCCGTTTGCCTCCTCTAAACACCGGGACCTTGCTCCCCCGGCTTTCAGCGCTAATCGGGTCCCGTTTGGGGATCTGCCGTGCGCTACCCTCGTTTGTATCCGAGTTCGCTGTGTGCGTCCATAGGGAGAAAGTTGGGACCGGTGGCACCTTCGTACCAGCGCCAATTTGCCCTGCAAGTCCCAGAGGCGAATTGGGACTAAAGTAATGGCTGGGTAATCTGGGATGCAACTGCGTTCAGCCCTGTTACCCGTCTGTATTACGTGATGACTCTCGAGCAATGCGCCACGGTCGGACCAACCGGGAAGTGGATGCCCAAAGAACACGGGCAGAAGTTCCTGCGTGCTCTGAATATTGAGCTTAGATCAGGCAGAGCAGCATGACAACCTCGGGTTACTAATACAACCGCCCAAACGGCGGGCGATTGGTGATGCCCCCCAGGTCGTTTAGGTGCACCAGCAATCGTTCTCGCAATCTCTGTTCTGTCATGGTCTCTGTCCCTGCTTCTGCCTCTGTACTGTTCCTATGTGTTTTTTTCTTGACGTTGTTCTGTCTTGTTGCTCTTATCTATTGTTGCTCTTATCTAGTTACCGGCAAACCATGACGACCCTCGATTTGGGCGGCATCAAGGTGTAGTTTTGTAGGAGCTATGTCTATTGGAAATATACCCGGCCGCCCAAAAAACCGGGCGGCGGGTGATGCCCCAGCCGTTTGCCTGACCGAGGCGCAGATGGCAGCACCCAGGGCCAAGATCCCGCAACTCGTCCGGCGACTCAATACCGTCGTTGAGGAACTTCGAGATCTGTTCCCAGGCCGCCCCTTCACCCTGGATGGCCACCTTGTCGGCAGCCTCGGCGAAGCGATTGCTGCACACGACTACGGCCCCCGTCTTCTTCCGCCCTCGGCCAAAAGTCACGACGCACGGAGCGGCAACGGTCGCCTCGTCCAAGTCAAGGCAACCCAGGTTCGCCGGGTCCCCCTCCCTCAACTCTCAGCCGCACCACCTTCTCGTTCTGCTCCTCTGTCGGGGCGGGACCTACGAAGAGGTATATAATGGCCCGGGTGAACTGGCTTGGCGCAGTGCTGGCAAGCGGCAGAAGAACGGTCAGCGTCAGGTGGCTCTCTCGAAGCTGCGGCTCCTGATGGCGACCGTGCCGCAAGCTCAGCGGCTCAGACCGGCAGACCGGTACGTGCACCCAACCGGCCGCAGCAGGCGACGGCCAAAAGCGGGCCACGCCGGGCCGATACGGTTCTTAACCGGGTGCGAAAGATCAGCGCCGCCGATGGGGTGATTCGCAGCATTACCCTCCCCGTCGCCCAGGCGAGAGTATGCGGCCCGCGAGCGCTCGCCGTGGACGGCGCAGGCAACCTGTTCATCGACCGCATCGGTCTCTCCGCTGGCGCGGCGGCGATCATCAAGGTCGCTCCGGATGGTACAAGCGCCATTGTGAGCGGCTCGGCCGGATCCCTGTCTATTGTGACCGCACTGGCAGTCGACGGCGTGGGGAACGAGTACATAGCCGACGGCAACAGCCGGATCCAAAAATTGACGCCCGACGGCATTCTCGGCGCCATTGCGGGAAGCCAGGGACCGGGGTTCGCCGGCGCTCTTTAGGCCTCATGGCGCTTCAGGCGGCCTCACTGGCGCATTGCTGGAGCCGGGATGGTAGTTAGTTAGCCGGAATACGCGCCGCTGCTGCTGCTCCGCTTTGAGGCAGTGCGAGCACATGTGGTCTTTGTGGAATAGCTGAGGTCAGCGCGGCTGTTCGGATGACTTCTCCGGTGTTTTGGGCCCCTTCTTGGAAGTCCCGGGTAGCGCGACAAAGGGCCCGCTTTGCTGGATCTCCACCGGGACCCCCTCCAGTTGTTCGGGAAACACCCGGCGTTCCTTGCCGCTCAGCTTGCGGCCGTCACGTCCCACGGGGTGCCCAGCCTGGATGGAATGGCTGTTTCAGCTGGAATGTTCTTGCGGGCAACGAAGTTGGTTCGGTTCGAGCAGTGCTCTTTTCATGCCACGCGGGTTCGAAATACGTCCAGGGTGGGGAGCCGAATCAACGTGCTGCAGCGGCTAACCTACCTGGGCGTGATCTTCGTTCTGTTCCCCTTGATGATCTGGACAGGTCTGGCGATGTCTCCCGCCATCGCGTCAGCATTTCCTGCCGCCGTGACGGTGTTCGGCGGCCAGCAATCCGCA
>JBGOUJ010000096.1:0-16543 GCA_041477005.1 Terriglobia bacterium
CCTGTAACGTCAATGCGAGGGTCAGGAGAACACCAGGCCGTACGGAACCATCTGTCGGGTCCACCCGGATGTCCGAGCGGTTGAGCATCTCATCGACCCAATAGGGGCCTTCTGTCTGCGCTCCAGCAAGGGCAACACAGGAGATCGCCGCGTCCGCATTTTCTTCGTTGAACCGTCCCGTGAGCGCCGCACCGCCGGCCCCGCCAAGGAGGGCCAGCGCTCGACGCCTATTTAGCATCAGAATCTTAGGCTTCATAGTTCTGTAAGACTGGTTTTAACATAAAACAGGTTCCACAAGAATATGCCGAGCGAGTGTAAAGAAATCTTTACCGAATCACCGGCATCTGGAGAGCAACTGCGGCCTCAAGAAACGCGTTTATACCTGAGGAGGTTGAACACACTCAATGACAAGACGTTTCTTAGCAGTTGCCCTGGTAATCGCCGCGGCTCTTCCCCTTGCGGCGCAAGGCCCGCGAGGGTTCGGCGGCGGGCCTCGGGGGGTGGATTTCCTCGCCGGCTACCTTGGGCTTTCGGATGCGCAGAAAACGCAGGCGCAAACCATCTTCGACGCGGCCAACACCGCGAAGCAGACGGCGCTCGGCCAGCGTACAAGCGCTCAGAACGCTCTGACAGCAGCCGCGAAGGCAGGCCAAACCGATGCACAACTGGATACCCTGGCCGCCGCAGTTGGCGTTATTGATGGCTAGCGGGAGTTTACTGAGAGGGAACCTCGCGGCGCAATCGTCCCATTGATTCTGAAGGACTTGTGCCTGAGCAATCCGTCTTACCCATCCGGAATAGGGTAAGACGCTCTTTGGACCGCAACTCGCTTTGAAACAATCCGTTACGATTATGTTTTGGCATTTGGCAGTAAACTCCCGCTAGTTGGCGGGAATTGACGCCAAAGCCTTGGCGAAATTCTACGCCTTGTTGACGGCGGACCAGAAGACGAAGTACGACCAGCTTGGGAACCGCCCTGGCCCCGGCCCCGGCTTCGGTCATCCGTAAGCACCGGCGGCTGAGCCATCGTGATGCCCGTGAAAGACGCCGCTTGCCGAAATTGCGGGCATCGCGAATCGCCGACTGGGAACTTCTCTGCGTCTTCGCGCCTCTGCGGTTGAGGCAAGCTGGTAGGCCGGAATTCACCGCAGCGGCGCGGAGGCGCGGTGATCCCCCGTCCGCCGGATCACGGGGAAAAGCGGTAGCCCACGCCGCGCACCGTGTGAATGTGCTTCGGGTTTTGGGGGTTGTCCTCGAGCTTCTGGCGCAGCCAGGCGACGTGCACGTCGATCGTTCGTGACGAGACGCCGGTTTGATACTCCCACACGCTCTCGAGAATTTCGTCCCGGGAGACGACCTTGCCGCGGTGATCGATCAGGTAGCGGAGAAGCTGGATCTCTTTGCTGGCCAGAGTAACCGCCGAGCCGTTTTTCCGCACGCTCCCGCTTTCGAAATCGGCCTCGACGTTGCCAAACTCGAAGCGCAGGACCGGGGGCAACTTCTCTTTTTTTACACGGCGTAACAGAGCTTCGACCCTGGCCAGCAGCTCCGCGGGGTCGAAGGGCTTCGTCAGGTAATCGTCCGCTCCCAGCTTGAGCCCGACAACACGATCGACCACCTGCGTCTTCGCCGTCAGCATCAGAACGGCGACATCCCGTCCGTGCTGCCGCAGCTCCCGGCAAACCTCGAAGCCGTTCTTCCCGGGCAGCATCACATCCAGGATGATCAGATCGAAGTCCTCACCCATCGCTCGGGACAGGCCGGTCGCTCCGTCCTTAGCCGCTTCGACCTGGTAGCCCCCGGCATCCAGGAGGTCAGACATAGTGAGGACCAGTCCGGGCTCATCCTCGACTAAGAGAATGCGCGAACTCATCCTGCTGCTCCTTAGGCGCCGCCGGAATCCGGATCACGAACTCTGTTCCTTGCATCGGCTCGCTTTGGACGCTGACCGTTCCGCCGTGCGCCTCGATGATCCGCTTCACGAGGTTCAGGCCGAGACCCGTACCGTGGATCTGATCCTGCACCGCGCGCCGGCCGCGAAAGAACGGATCGAAAATGTGCTCCTGCTCGTCGACCGGGATTCCAGGCCCGCGATCCGCCACTCGAATCTCGACCACCGCTTGTTCCTTGTCGCGGGTTTTCGACGCAAAGACGCCGATCCAGTTGCTCCCTTCCGATCCATACTTCGCCGCGTTGCTGAGGAGGTTCTGAAGAGCGTGCTTGAGCGCCACAGGATCGCCAAGAATTAGGGGAAGTCCAGGGTCGACGGTCTTTTCCACAACGCACCGAGACCCCTGGATAACGGCCCTACTCGATTCCACGGTTTCTTCGATTACGGTCTCGACGGATACCGGCTCGGGTTCCTGGATGCCGTGGCCCGCCTTCGCGCTGGCAAATCGGAGAACCTGTTCCACCAATTCCGTGAGCCGCCCGCTTTCCTGCTGAATCAACACTCCATATCGTTCGACCTGGCTGGGGTTGTGGGCCACCTTGCCTCGCAGGTTGTATGCCGCGGTGTGGATCACGGTCAGCGGCGTCCGCAACTCATGGGAAACTCCGGCGACGAAGTCCATTTGCAACTCAGCGAGCTTCTGCGCTCGCCGCGTAAAGCGAATCAAGGCCGCCACGCTCGCCACCATCAGCAGCAGGACGCTCGCCGTAACGGCCAAGTTGCGCCACCGGGCCCGGGCCACAACAGCGTCCAGCGATCCGGCGCGGTGACGCACAAACATCTGCCACCGCCCCAAATCGGGCCCCGGGCCTCTACCGGGACCGGGTGGCCCGGGCGGTCCGGGTCCTCGATCGCGCACACCTGGCGGTCCCCTACGGCGAAAGATCTGATCGTACTGCGGCTCGAACAGGCTGACCGACGCGTCTGAACTACTCGCAATCCGCTTCGCCTGATCGGGGTCGGATTGATAGATCACCGCTGGGGGACTCGTTCTAGTGAGGACCTCCACCTGATAATCCGGGCTTCCACCAGCCCAGAGATGGCGCTGTAGCAGCTCCGGCAGCATGACATCGCGAACATACTGAGGATTTAGATCGAAGATCACCCAAGCGATCTCTCTTCGGCCGAACGGGCCAGGGGGAGTCCCAGGCGGGGGCATCCCAAAGAGGGGCACTTCGAATACAGATCCCTCGTCTTCAGGGCGCGGACCGGACCGGTCGCGGTTCTGCCACGGCTGCGGCGAGAGCCTGGATTCCAGCCGGTCCTTGATAGCTCTCCATGTCGCGGGCCACTCCGCCGCTTCGAAGACTCCTCTCTCTGGATCGAAACCCCGCAATAGGAGTGTATTCTTCTGAGGCGCGGCGATCGCGATGCGACCAAAGATCTGGCCGTGGCGGGTCGTTTTCTTCCACTGCTCGTAGCGCGTTGCCAATTCCCCTTCCGCCGCCTGGGAGTCCGGCGGCGAGTTGCCGGGCAGGAGCGCCCGGCAGGCAATGGCAATTTCAGAGTTGAAGTCCTGGCTGAGCCGGCTGAGACTCGCCTGCAGGCTTCCCCGAAGCCGCTCGCGCGCCGCCACACTGACCTCGCCGATCCAGCGGTATTGCAGGGCGCCGAGAACCCCACAAAGAACAAAAAGCGCACCCACAAATAGCCACGAAAGGATGGCTCGCCGTTTGTTCTTCTCCATGCTCATGAACCCGCTCCGTCTTACTGAGGGGATGGGACGCGCACAGGACGGTTTCCCCAGGGCTGCATGCGCATCGCCGCCGGCGGACGCTTCGAGATGTTGGACCGCTCGCTCTGCAGCACGGAGGACGTCGAGCCGCCGCCTACGGAAATCAGGGCCTCTGACGAATAGCCGTCCGGCCCGGAGATCTCGAGGAAATTGTCGCCCGTGGCCACCCCGCTGGGTATTTGAGCGTTAACCTGGTACAGCCCGACGAGTCCGGGCGCCAAGCCAGAATAGGAGACCAACGCCGTTACTCCGTTGACGTCGGCGCTGATTGTATTGATCGCATTGCTGAGGGTGCTGGAGGACCCAGCCGCGCCGTCCGCAACGCTGGGGGACACGGCTCCCAGCCCCGTCAAATACACGGAGATGGTCTCACCAACTTGCGCGGGATGCGACGGCGTCACCAGCGAGCCGTCCGCGTGTTCCGCCGCAGCATAGCTGGTGCCTCCCGGCGGGATGGTGAACACGCCGGGAGTGGTCTTGTTCACGAATGCCGTCACTGTATTCGACGTGGTTTCGTTGTAGACGACCTGGATCTGGGCCACCGCAGAAGTGATCTCATACGGCACGATCACCGAGATCTGGGTCGAGCTCACGTAGTAAATGGGCGCCGCACGATTGTTGATCAACACTTGCACGCCTCCGAGCGTAGTGGGAAACGGAATCGCGGAAGCGACTTGTAGTGTGCTGGGGCCGAGGCCCGTGCCAAAAAGCGTGATGAACTCGCCGGGGGACACTCCCGCCGTGAAAGGCGCAAAACTGGCGGAATTCACCACGCCTGTCGGAGCCAGGTACACGCCGGAACCGCTAAAGCTGGGCGAGTGGATGGCAGCCGAGATGCTCAGGTACGGACCGATCCCGAGGCCGATCCGCACGGCTCCTCCCGAGCCGATCGTATATTGCGTGGATGTGGCCGAGTCGGTGTATCCTCCGGCGGAAGCTACCGGGTAGGAAGCCTCATAGGTATAGCCGGAGGCGGTGCTTTGGCCGAACTGTATCCGCTCCTGCCCGATGATTACGCCGCTGGCGGCGGTGAGCGATCCGTAGAAGGTGTCGAAACCCGTCTGTCCGGTGCTCGCCAGTTGCGAGTTGTCAATCTCCATGCCAGCCTCGTAATACAGGCCCCCTAAGCCGGATCCCGAAGCCCCCGTGCGCACTCCCACAAACATGTCGAAGTCTTGCGGCGAACCCCCAAAGACGAAATTGCCATCCGGCGACGAGTAGAGATACGCCTGACCGGCGATGGCGGCCGTCGAGGAGTCCGGGAAGTTAAGGACAAACGCGTTGTTGCTGACCGTGTACTTAAAAGACGATATGGACTGGTTGATCGGGCTCGAGCCGGTCGTGTACGCGCTGACGCTCGTCGCGCCGATCGTGCCCGCGCCATTCGAATTCATCTGGATCAGGGCATCGTAGGGGATTTGGGATCCGGGGTATATGTAGGCGAGGGAGTAGGCCCCTTGCAGTGTGGCGGTGGATTGCCCACTTATGGGCGCCGCGATAAAAAGATCGTAGTCGCCGCTCTCGGTGCTGCTGCCGACAAAGATCCCGTTGGCGCCAACCAGCCCGTAGACGGATCCTCCGATGAGCTGGTTGGAGAGAAACCCATAGCCGCTGGCCGAGATGGAGTACGTCCCGCTGGTGTTGTAGGCCCCTCCATTGCAGGATGCCTGATTGCAGTGGATCGCCTGGGCGGAGATCGTGTAGGTTCCGTTGCCGGAAAAGGTGATGCCGCCGTACACCGCGACCTCGTCGGTAGAGCTGAAGATCAATTCACGAAAGTAGTAAGACCCGTTCAGGTTACTGTTACCCGAGCTATCCCAGACCTGGGCGGCTGCCGGCCAAACGATAGCAGCCAAGAAAAACAGGAGCGTTCGCGCGAGCCTCATAATCATCTGGTCTCCTCCGTCGTCCATTCGCTGGATTCTTTGGTGTTCCAAACTTTATTCGCGCAGAACGCTGTGACGCACACCAAGGCCGGGAGGGTGAGCTGAAAAACGGTTCTGGCTTTCATATACAGACTGAGACGGCAGTCGGAGCCCAACCGTTGCATCGACGCCGGGTCCGCCCTTAGGCGGCGTCCCTTTGATTGCTCGCCAGCGCCCCTCAATGTCACAGAGACGGGATGCCGACTGCTTCGCCGAGTGGCTTTGGCGATCTCCGGAAGGGACTCAAAGTTGGGCATTCGCTGCTTCCCGGACCAAGCGCCCTCTCTTTACAGTAAGCGGATCGAAACTCCAAGCGCCACAAAGTGTCGGTAAAGAATATGTTAAGAACGTTAAGCTTTTAGGTCCAAGGGAACCCGCCACGGATCGCCGGCGCCCTTACAGTTACAATGGAGGCGGGGAGCCGCTCGACCGCTCTGCAACTGACGTGGTGACGAACCCAGCCGCAAAACGCACGCGCATCTATCTGGGGCGCCTGATGGCTGCCTGGATCTCGGTCTGCGGGATGATGGCTTCCGAATACCACGGTACTGTCAAGTCCGGTGGCCTGCCCGTTCCCGGCGTCACCATAACCGCCGCGCAGGACGACAAGAAAATCGTCACCACGACCGATGAGCATGGTGTATTTCGTTTCCCCGAGCTGGCCGACGGCGCCTGGACGATTGAGGTCCAGATGCTGGGGTTTGCGAAAATCACCCGAGAAGTCGGCGTCGCGCCCGCAGCCCCCCCGGTGGAGTGGGACCTGAAGTTCCTGTCCCAGGAAGCGCTCGTTGCCAGTCTGAACCCTGTTCCAGCAGCGGCGGCTCCGGCCGGTATGTCGCCGGCGGTCCCAGCAGCAGCAGTATCTGCCGCGCGCGAGGCGGGGAGACCGGCTGCGCCCCCGGCGAGCGCGCCGGCAGCAGCCGGCAACGGGCCAGCGCGGAATGGCAATGGCCAGGCGCGAAACAGGAGTCCGCAGGGGCCGAACGGCCAAGCGCCAGCGGGGAGAGATCGTCCCGCCAATGGCGACCGGGCTTCGCTGCCGCAGCGACGCGGGTTCCAGCGTCTGGACGTGAACCAATCGGCCGAGGCCGGAGCGCTCGGCAACGAAGGCGCCCTCAAGAACGAAGACATTCCCGACCTCACCCAGAGTGCCGCCAATTCCTTCATCGTGCAGGGCAGCATGAGCAGCGCGGTAGGCATGGCCCAGCAGAACGACTGGGGCTTTGGACCCGGTGGTATGGGAATGGGATTCCCTGGCGGCCCCGGAATGATGGGCCCGGGCGGCCCCGGAATGAATGCTCCCGGCATGGGCGGTCCCAATGGCGACGGCCCAGGAAACCCAGCAACGGGTATGCAGAGCGGCCCTCGCGGCCCCGGTGGCGGACCGCCCGGCCCTCCCGGTGGCGGTCCCGGCGGCTTCGCTGGTGGCCCAGGCGGCTTCCGCGGCGGTCCTGGCGGCGGCCCCGGCGGTTTCGGGGGTGGTCCGGGCGGCTTTGGCGGCCGAGGAGGTGGTCCCGGCGGCCCTGGGGGACCCGGCGGTCCCGGCGGTGGACGCCCGCCCTGGCAAGGCCGCCCCAACGCCATGGCCTTCGGCAACGGCCGCCGAGACCCGCGCACTATGTACATGGGCAACGCGTCTTTCAGCCTCGATAATTCCGTTTGGGACGCGCGGACTTTCTCCGTCACCGGCGCCGCCGTCGATAAGCCGGCCTACGCCAACGCGCGCGGAAACGTCATGTTCGGCGGCCCGCTGCAAATCCCCAAGCTGGTAAGCCGTGAAAAGCGCATTCTGTTCACCATCAACTTCCAGTTCCAGCGAAACCGCACCGGCACGACGTCGGACGCGGTCAACATGCCAACGGTTCTGGAGCGCGGTGGAGATTTCTCCCAGACCCTCTTGCGAGGCGCGCCGGTGACGGCCTACGACCCAACGACCGGAGCGCCGTTCCCCGGCAACCGGATACCGGCCAGCCGCATCAGCAGCACCGCTACCGCCCTGCTGCAGTACTTTCCGGACCCCAATCTTCCGTTCGCGGCGCGCAACTATCAGACCTCCTGGGCCGGCTCGAACAACTCCCACAATCTGAATTCGCGGGTATCGAACATCCGGATCGGTCGCAAAGACAGACTGAACGCCGCCGTCGGATATCAGGGCAGCAGCAGCGCCTCGCCGAACATACTCAAGTTCGTCGATACCGGTTCGGGGCGCGGCGTCAATGCCAGTCTCGGTTGGTCGCGGAACATCACCACGCGGCTGATCAACAACCTGCAGTACACCTTCAGCCGCAACCGCCAATTGTCATCTCCGTTCTTCGCCAATCGCGAGAATGTGGCCGCGGAGCTCAATATTGCCGGCACGTCGCAGGCCCCAACGAATTGGGGACCGCCCAACCTGGCCTTTACCAACTATGCCGGTCTCACCGACGGGAACTATTCTCTCAATCGCAACCAGACCGGTTCGATAAACAACAGCCTGCTGTGGGTTCACGGCGTGCATAACTTCTCGTTCGGCGGCGGTTACCGCCGGCAGCAGTTCAACCAGTTGGCCGATACGAACGGGCGCGGCGCCTACACGTTCAACGGCTCGGCCACCAGCTTCCTCATCAACGGCGTTGCCCAGACCGGCACCGGCTACGATCTGGCCGACTTCCTGCTGGGCGTGCCCGCCACCAGCTCCATTCGATACGGCAACCCCGACAAATACTTCCGTGGCTCGGGATACGATGTTTTCGTGAACGATGACTGGCGCCTCAACGCCAGGCTCAGCCTTCTCGCGGGAATCCGCTGGGATTACGCCACGCCCGTAACCGAGCTGTACAACCGGCTGGTCAACCTGGATATCGCACCCGGTTTCGCAGCGGCAACGGCAGTGCAGCCTGGGCAGACGGCTCCCTATGCCGGCCGGTTACCGGACGCCCTGATTCATCCGGAGCACGCCAATTTTTCGCCGAGGCTGGGCTTTGCCTGGCGGCCCAAGGGCTCGACGGTGGTGCGCGGTGGATACGGCCTCTACTACAACACCTCGGTCTACAACCTCGTCGCCGCCAACCTGGCCCAGCAGCCTCCGTTCGCCCGGGCTCTGAGCGTGTCCGGTTCCCCAACGAATCCGCTGAGCATCCAGAACGCCTTTCTCGTGGCGTCGAGCCAGACGCTCACCGGCACGTATGCCATCGACCCGAATTACCGTATCGGCTACGCGCAGACCTGGACCCTTTCGGTGCAGCACGATCTGCCCTTCAGCCTGTTCGGGACCATCGGCTACCTCGGAACGAAAGGTACGCGCCTCGATCAGCAGTTCATACCGAATTCCGTCGCCCCCGGAGCGGTGGAGTCGTCCCTGCCGCACAGCTTCATCTACGAAACGTCGAACGGCAATTCCATCTACCACGCCGCCCAGTTCCAGTTGAACCGCCGCTTCCACAGCGGCTTCCTGGCGCGCGCCTCTTACCAGTTCTCGAAATCCATCGACAACGCGGGAACCGGCGGGCGCGGCCAGGGCAACACGCCGGTGGCGCAGAACTGGCTCGATCTCTCCGCCGAGCGCGGGCTGTCCAGCTTCGATTCGCGCCACAACCTGTCCGTACAATTTCAGTACAGCAGCGGCATGGGCGCGGCGGGCGGCACGCTGCTGAACGGGTGGAAGGGCGTCCTCCTGAAGGACTGGACGATCAGCGGGAACATCACCCTCCGCTCGGGAAGCCCCTTCAGCGCTACGATCGGCGGGAACCGCTCCCAGGTTGGAGGAACCGCAGTCAGCAATACGGTCCGCGCCAACGCCAGCGGTCTCCCGGTGGAAGCGGCCGGCTCGCTCTTCAACACCGCGGCCTTCGGGGAGCCGCTCGCCGGCGAGTGGGGAAATGCGGGAAGAAACACCATTCCCGGGCCGACGACGTTCTATCTCGACAGCGCGGTGGGGCGCGTTTTCCGGCTGGGCGAGCGGCGCAGCTTCGATCTCCAGCTCCAGGCCCAGAACGTCCTCAACCACGTCACGATCACCACCTGGGGCGCCGTCCTGGGCGCCAACAACTACGGCTTGGCGGCCGGCGCCGCCGCGATGCGCAAGGTCACCATCAACTTGAGGTTCCGCTTCTAATCATGCGAGCTATCGCTGCCGCAATTCTCATCGCGCAGTTGGCCGTATCCGCGCAGCAGACCGGACCTGGTCCCGCAGAGCAGAACGCGCCGAGCGGGCCGAAGACAACTTACCAGTTTGAAGCCAGCGCCAAGCTGGTGATCGTGAATATTTCGGCCAAGGACAAGAACGGAAACCTCCTGGAAGGACTGAAGGCCTCCGATTTCAGCATTACGGAAGACGGCAAGCCGCAACAAATCAAGGTGTTCGAATACCAGCGGCTGGAAGATATCGCGCTGCCGGCGCCGGCGCTCAAGGTCCGCGATTCCGAGGGCGCCCCGGCGGCGGCCCCTGCCAAACCGGCGGTGGCAACGCCGATCGCGCCGGCAAGACCCGGCGAGATCAAATACAAGGACCGCCGCCTCCTCGTGCTCTTCTTCGACCAGGCAGGCATGCCGGTTGTCGATCAAATCCGCGCACAGCAGGCCGCCCTTCGATTCCTCAACACCCGGATCACACAGTCCGACCGGGTGGCGGTCCTCACCTACTCCACCGATCTGAGGGTCCTCCAGGACTTCACCGAGGATCGCGATCACCTCATCCAGATCATCAAGGGCCTCACGATCGGCGACGCGGGGATGGCCAACGGCGGCACCGGCGATGACAGCGAGGCGGATACCGGCGCGGCCTATTCCCAGGACGACACCGAATTCAACATTTTTAATACGGATCGCAAGCTGGCTGCGCTCGAATCGGCGGTGAAGATGCTGGCGAGCCTGCCCGAGAAGAAAGCGCTCGTCTATTTTGCCAGTGGCATGAGCCGCACGGGAATTGACAATCAGGCGCAGTTGCGCGCGACCGTCAATGCCGCCGTCCGCGGCAACGTGGCCTTCTACCCCGTCGACGCGCGCGGCCTGGTGGCCAGCGCTCCGCTGGGCGACGCCACCCAGGCGTCGCCCGGCGGCCAGGGCATGTACTCCGGCAGTTCCCAACGGACCGCCCAAAGCAATTTCCAGGCCCAGCAGGAAACGCTCTACACCCTGGCATCGGACACCGGCGGCAAGGCGCTGCTCGATTCGAACGACCTCGCCCTGGGCATCGTGCAGGCGCAGAAGGATATCTCTAGCTACTACATTCTCGGCTACTACAGCACCAACCCGGCGCTCGACGGCCGCTATCGGCGCATCAAGGTGCAGATCAACAAAAACCTCAGCGCCAAACTCGACTACCGCACCGGCTACTTCGCCTCCAAGCGGTTCAAGCAATTCAACTCGTCCGATCGGGAGCGCCAGTTGCAAGAGGCGCTCATGCTGGGCGATCCGGTGACGGACCTTTCCGTGGCTTTGGAGGTGAATTACTTCCGGCTGGCGCGCGATCGGTACTTCGTGCCCGTATCGCTGAAAATCCCTGGCAGCGACATCGAGCTTGCCAGGAAGGGCGGAGCGGAAAGCACGCGGCTCGATTTCATAGGCGAGGTGAGGGATGCCAAGGGCGTCCTGCAAGGCACTGTCCGCGACAACATCACGGTCAAGCTGAAAGGCGACACCGTGGGCCAGTTGTCCAAGCGCAATCTGGCCTACGATGCCGGCTTTACGCTGCAGCCGGGCGCCTATACGCTGAAGTTTCTCGCCAGGGAGAACGAAACCGGCAAGATGGGGACCTTCGAAACCAAGTTCCGGATTCCGGACCTCACCACCGAACGCCAATACCTGCCTATCAGTTCCGTGGTGTTGAGTTATCAGCGCGAGAACCTCAATGCAGCGCTCGCCAGCGCCGAAAGAGACAAGAAGCTGATCGCGGCCAACCCCCTGGTGCGCGACAGCCAAAAGCTGATTCCCAGCGTGACGCGGGTGTTCCGAAAGGAACAGGATCTGTACGTCTACCTGGAAGCCTATCAGCCGGCCGCGGAGACGACGCAGCTCATGGTGGCTACCGTGAGCTTCTACCGCGGCAAGGTCAAGGCGTTCGAAACCGCGCCCCTGCAGATCAGGGATGGGCTGAACCCGAAATCGAAGGCAGTCCCGGTAAGCTTCAGCGTCCCCCTGGCCAAATTGCAGCCCGGGCGATACACCTGCCAGGTGAGCGTGCTCAATCCGTCAGCTCAGAAGTTCGCCGTCTGGCGGTCCACGATGGTGCTGTTACCGTAAGGGTTAAGTACTCTTCCGGACGAACCGGGTTAAGAACGTAAAATCACACTGGCGGCTGCAACGAGGGAGGCCGCGGCGCCGTCGATCTTGTGAGTGCCGCCGGCTCTTGCAATCCGGCAGCCCGCTCCACCAGCGCGGCGGCACTCCAGTAAAAACCTCCTGCGTCCGATTCTCGACAGGAGAAGACCGAATGCGAACGAAGCGTCTCGATTCACGCCACGACTGGCCGGGCGCCCGATTCACCAGCCTGCTTTCGGCGCTTTGTGTGTTTGCGGTCAGCGCCATGGCTCAGCACAGCCGCATCACGAGACCAATTGACAACGCCCAGCGCGTGACGCTGCGGGGTCATCTCCACCCGCAGGCGCGGCTTGAGGACGATCAGGGGCGAGTTTCGCCGTCTCTCGCCCTGTCCTATGTCACGCTGACGCTGGCGCAATCGGACAGCCAGAAGGCTGACCTCGACCAGTTGCTTTCCGAACAGCAGACCCCGGGCTCGCCGAATTATCACCGCTGGATCACGCCGGAAGAATACGCGCAGCGCTTCTGGGTGAGCGACGCCGACCTGAATCAAATCACGACGTGGCTCCGGACAGAAGGGCTAACGATCGCCGCCGTCGCGCGCGGCCGCAATTGGATCGCCGTCAACGGCAGCGCTACAAAGGTCGAACAGGCATTTCAGATTCAGCTTCACCACTATCTCGTTCATGGCGAAATGCGCTTTGCAAACTCGACCGAGCCCTCTGTGCCCGCAGCGCTTGGCGGCGTCGTGGGGGCCATTCGCGGGATCAACGACTTTCGCCTGAAACCAGCCAGGCGCGTGCCGCTAAACAAACCCCTGCGGCCGGATTTCACATCGAGCAGAGACAACCACTACCTCGCTCCTGACGACCTCGCCACGATCTACAACCTGAAGGCGCTCTACGCGACGGGCATTGATGGCTCCGGGCAGAAGCTCGTGATCGCAGGGCAAACTCAAATCAGCCTTTCGGACATACAACAGTTCCGCAGCAGCTTCAATTTGCCTGCGAACGACCCCCAAATCGTCTTCGTTCCAAACTCAAGAGATCCGGGGACCATTCCCGACGATGTATCCGAAGCCGATCTGGATCTGGAATGGTCGGGTGCGGTCGCCAGGAAGGCCACGATCATCTACGTCTACACGTACGACGTTATGCAAGCCGTGCAGTATACCATTGACCAGAACCTGGCCCCTGTAGTGAGCGTCAGCTATGGGGGGTGCGAGCAAGAAACGTCGAGTTCGGACGCCGCAGTTTTGCGGTCGTGGGCTAAGCAAGGGAACGCGCAGGGCATTACCTGGTTCGCCCCTTCGGGCGATGACGGCGGCGCCGACTGCAATGACCCGCAAAATAGCGGCTTGGCGGTCGAGCTTCCAGCGAGTATTCCGGAAGTGACCGGCGTCGGCGGCACGGAGTTCGTCGAGGGCAGCGGACAATATTGGAACAGCACAAACGGCGCAACCGGCGCGTCGGTGTTGTCTTACATTCCGGAGACCACGTGGAACGCCAGCGTCTTAAATGGCGAGCCGGCCGCCAGCGGAGGCGGCGCCAGCATTCTTTTCTCAAAACCTTCCTGGCAAACCGGCGTGGGCGTGCCCGGTGACAACGCCAGACATGTTCCCGATGTTGCGCTCAATGCGTCCGCCGACCACGACGGGTATATCGTTTACACCGGGGGCAGTCTTAACGTTTTCGGAGGGACCTCGGTTCCCACTCCCGCCTTCGCCGGAATCGCGGCTCTTCTGAATCAATACCTGGTTTCGAAGGGGACCCAATCGAGCGCGGGATTGGGAAACATGAACCCGAATCTCTATTCGCTTGCACAAACGTCGTCGGATGTGTTTCACGATATTACGACCGGGACCAACATTGTGACGGTAGCCTGTCCCCGACGATCACCGCTCTGCACGCCTACCACCGTCGGTTATAGCGCGGGCGCCGGTTATGACCAGATTACGGGACTGGGATCGGTCGATGCTTATAAATTGATCACGAAGTGGAACGGCGGGAGCGCGCCCGCACCGCCCTCCGGCGCCACCATCACTCTCCTTACGAACGTGAGCACCATCGCTGCTGACGAGTCGATGTTCTTGACCGCAACCGTGACGGGCCCCAGCGGTGTCACGCCGACGGGCGCCGTGGCATTCGCGGTCAACGGCTCTACCTTAGGCTCAGCGGCGCTCGTCGGCTCGGCCGGCACTGCAACGGCAACGCTGGTGGTCAAAGGTTTTCAGCTCCCGCAGGGCGCCGGCGCCATAATCGCAACGTACAGCGATGGTTTGAGCAGCGTGACCGCTTCCGTTACGGCCAGCGTTACGTCATCCGGTTCCAGTGCAAACGGGGCGCCCACAATCGCTGCCCTTGCAAACGGAGCTTCTTACCAGCAAGCTTTTGCTACCGGAGGGATTCTGACCGTGTTCGGCTCGCAGCTCGCGCCGTCCGCGCAGAGTGCGGGCAGTGTGCCGCTTCCCATCTCAACAGCCGGCGTTGCCGCCCTCATAAACGGCGTGGCCGCCCCGCTGTACTACGTTTCGCCCGGGCAGTTGAACATCCAGGTTCCATACGAAACGCCCGCCGGCGGCGCGGCGGTCCTCAGCATCAACAACAATGGGCAGCTCGCCTCACAGTCATTCCTGGTCGCGGCGGCGGCGCCGGGCATCTTCACGGATCAGAACGGCCTGGTCGTTCCAACCGGGAGCGCGGCGCGCGGTGAGGAAATCGCGATCTATCTCACGGGCGCCGGAGCGGTATCGCCGGAAGTCTCCACGGGCGCGGCGCCGTCGCTTTCAGCCGCCATCGCCGATTTACCCAAGCCGGCGCAGACCACCACGGTAACGGTGGGAGGGGTGCAGGCAACCCTCGACTTTGTCGGCATTCCTTCCGGCCTAGTCGGAGTGACCCAGATCAATCTTGTGGTACCGAACGGTATCACCCTCGGCACGCAACCGCTCGTCGTGACGGTCGGCGGCGTTTCCAGCGCCACGGCGAAGCTGAGTATCACACAGTGATGGCTGCGCCGCGCGCAGCCCTCCCCAAATCGGCCCGAACCCGTGGCGGCTCTCCTCCGCGCGCGTCCGAATCCAAACAATTAGTTAGCGGCGGCGTAGATATTAGTATTAGTGGGGCTCGCACAAGTGCGCCGACGTGGCGCACGCACTCTTGCGTGCAGCGTCGAGACTCGTCTCGACGCCCGGTGGTCCGCGGCACAAGGGTCGAGACCAGTCTCGGCGCGGCACGCTGGAGAGCGTGCGCCACAAGCCCGCGCCTCGAAGCCGGTCTATGCGGAAAACCCGGAAGTCGAGAACGCGGGGATCGCCTTCAACCGGGCGCCCTCCGTTCCGGGCAACCATCCGGATGCGGTTCACTGGACCGGCGTGGACAGGAACGTTCAGCTCCAGCGTCTGGCGGCCGTGCAAATGCGCGGTGAGCAGTTGACAGCCGTTGTAGTCGATGATCTCCACCTGTGCCGGCAGCTCCGCGACCCCAGGTCCAGGCTCCAATTCCACTTCAATGGATTCCATCCCGTCTTCGAGCGCGAGCAGCGTGATCCCCGCCGAGCGGGAGACCCAGCGGAAGGTGTCGCCGCCCCAGTGCTCGAGCGGGTGCCAATCGTCGGAGAGCGCGATGCTCTCGTCGGTGGGGACAATATCGGGATCGAAATTGACCGGTGATTTTTGGAATACTCCCGTGTCAGGCCGGCGGTGCGCCCGCAGAATCGATCCCGAGGCGGTGCCCTGCACGTATTCGTTGACCTCCGCCGGCGTGGACGCACAGAGCCGGGCCGTGCGCGCCGGGTCGATTCGACGCAGTCCGGGATGGGGCGTTGTCGGGCTTTCCCCCGCGAACATGTTCTCAAATACCCACTCGTCGAGCCAGAGGTCGAAAAGAAAGTGACACCGCGGCTCCTCCCCGGAATTCTCGGCAGCGTGGATACAGCCCTTGTTAAAGAAATAGATGATCCCGGACTCGAAATGAAAGCGTTCCCCGTCCAGGATCAGGGTGGCGCGGTCATTGGTGAAAACAGGCAGGTGAAAGCGGAGACAAACCAGGTTGTCCTTGACAATCGGCTCCTCGTGCGGCCTCACGCCGGAGTGAGGAAAATACGTGTTGATGCGAAAGTTATGCAGGCGCTCCGCGAAACACGACACCAGCCGCCCGGTCGCGGGACTCTCGCCATCGGCGAAATGCTTGCCGCTCGACTGGCTGTTGAAATCCGAAGTGTAGTCCGATGTATCGCCCGAGCTGTTGAATAGACTGTGCTGGGCCGCGCGGCCCACGAGGCCGGGCCAATTGGACGGATGGTCCGGTCGCGTGGAATCAGAAGGAACCCGGCGCTCGACCAGGCGCATGACCTCTTCCCGGATCTCCGCAAACCAGCCCAGCTCCACTTCCAGACAGGGCCACATCTTGAGCCCACCCTCGTGGCGCTTGGCGCGCAGGATGGACGTCGTAAGAGTTTCGAGAGAGACAACGTGTCCCGAAGTATTCATATGTTACCTACCAATCTCGGATTCTCGTCTCCGGCGACCTTGGCATCCGCGGCGCCGGGATCAGGCCAGGCCGGCGACTCGATTCCTGTTTCCTCCCACTGTGCGCCCGCGTAGGGCAACGATGTCCGAAGAAACGCCAGGTTTTCCAGGGCTCGACGGGAGAGTTCCCGACGAGTCACCGCGAGCCGGCGGAGGATCGCCGAGCG
>JBGOUJ010000097.1:0-16514 GCA_041477005.1 Terriglobia bacterium
CCTCGATCTTCCACTGGGGCGGGCGGACCAGGGCGAGAACGCCCTGGGCGGACTCCGTGCCGCCCAAAGTTTGAAACAGCGAGTCGGAGACCACCGACAATCTGATGCCGCGCCGGGCATCGAGGAGCCGCTCGACCTCACTGCGGGCGCCCTCGGCGGCGATGACGATGGGAACTTCGAGCTTGCTGCGGAGCGCCTCTTCAACAAGATGAAAGGTTTCGGCGATCAGCAAGCCGTCGCTGGTCAGCGAGCCGCGGCTGATGGCGCGGCGGACATCCTTGAGTAGGGGATTGGCGGGGCTCGCCAGCAGCCTGAACTTCGCCATAATGGACTTCGCCATAATGATATGTAGGAATCGTAATAGAATTGCGGGGTGACTGCCATAGTGCACGTGAATCCGGCGCAGCTCAATCGCGCGGCGATCGAACGGGCGGCGGCGGCCATTCGGCGTGGGGAGGTGATCGCGATCCCCACCGACACGGTTTATGGGCTGGCGGCGAACCCGTTTCAGCCGGAGGCCGTCCGCCGGATCTTCCGGCTCAAGGGGCGGCCTGAGAACAAGCCCATCCTGCTGCTGGTAGAATCGGTGCGGCAAGCGGAGGCGCTGATGGCCGCGCTTCCGGAAGCGTTCGAGCGGCTGGCAGCGCGGTTCTGGCTGGGCCCGGAGGGCGCCCCGCTGACCCTGATCCTGCCGGCGGCGCCGGCCGTGCCGGAGTGGATCACGGCGGGAACCGGGACGGTGGCCGTTCGAATGCCGGGGTCGGTCTTGACGCGGGAGATCATTCGGGCCGCGCGCGTGCCGCTGACGGGAACGAGCGCGAACCGGTCGGGACTTCCGGCGGCGGAAACGGCGGAGCAGGTCCGGCAGGCGTTTCCCCGGGGCCTGGCGTTGATCGTGGATGGAGGGCCGGCGCGGACCAGCGCCCCCTCCACGCTCGTGGATTTGACGCTGGGCCGGCCGCGGGTGGTCCGCGAGGGGGCGATACCGGCGGCGGAGATATGAAGGTCCGGGCTTTCGCAGCGGCGTGCATCGGGATCGTGGCCGGGTGTTTCCTCTACGTGTACGCCCAGGTGTGGCGGCAGGCGTACCGGGACGAAGCGGCGGCGGCCGACGCCATCGTGGTGTTCGGGGCGGCGGAATACCGGGGCCATCCTTCTCCCGTGTTGAGGGCGCGGCTGGACCACGCGCTCGATCTCTACCGGCGCGGCCTCGCCCCGCGTATTATTACGACAGGCGGGCACGGCGGCGACCGGCAGTTCACCGAAGGCGACGTCGGGCGGAGCTATCTGGCCAGGAACAACGTGCCTTCCGAGATGATCGTGGTGGAAAACGAAGGCGATACGACGATGGAAAGCGCGGTAGCGGTGGCCGAGATTATGGACCGCATGCGGATGGCGTCGTGCATCGTGGTCAGCGACGGCTATCACATCTACCGGGTGAAGAAGATGCTGGAGTCGCGCGGGATTCGGGCGCTGGGATCGCCGCGCAGCCCGGGGGCGGATACGCCCGTCCGGCGGGGATGGTACTACGCGCGGCAGGCGCTGGGGTACATGCTGTGGAGGCTGGGAATTAGGATTTGAGGATTTCTAGATTGGGTGCTTGACGATGAAGAAAATGGACTACGCGATTGTGTTTGTCAGCGACATGAACCGGTCCGTGGCGTTTTATCGCGACCGGATGGGGCTGCCGCTGAGATTTGAGTCGCCGGGGTGGAGCGAGTTTGCAACCGAAGGGACCACCCTTGCGCTGCACAAAGCGGGACACACGCCGGCAGGACGCTGCCAGCCGGGGTTTGCGGTGGAGAATCTGAGCGAATTCCACCAGAAGGCGGAGGCGGCCGGGATGAAATGCATCCAGCCGCCGAAGGTGCAGGACTTCGGCGGGGTGCTGGCCGTTTATGCCGATCCGGACGGGCTGCCGATTTCGGTCTGGGGGGCGCAGGAAAAGTAGTGCAGCCGGCCCGAGGCCTGACCCGAAGGCCTACACGTCGATCGGAACGCGCAGGCCGTCGTTGAAGCGGTTGGTCAGGTTGGCCGTTCCGACGGTGAGGACCAGCTCGACGATTTGTTCCGCGTTGAAGTGCTCGGCCAGTTCATCGAGGTCCTGCTGGCGGATGCAGGACGCGTGCGCGGTGGCAAGCCGGGCGTAGCGGACGGCGGCGCGCTCCTCCTCGGTGAACACGTCGCGGCGTTCGCCGCCGGGATCCTTCAAAGCCTGGATCTGCTCCTCGCTGACACCGTGCCGCTTACCCGAAGCGGTGTGGGCGCGGCTGCAATACTCGCAGTGGTTGCCGTCAGCAAGCAGCCATCAGCCGTCAGCCATCGGCTATCAGCAAGCAGTTATCAGCAGGCAGCTAGCAGCAAGCGGCCATCGGCTATCAGCTCGCGGCAGGCGGCTCAGGGAACGCCGTTTGGCTGAACGCTCGATCGGCAACCAAACGCCGCGTCCATGGGTTTGCTGACGGCTGATGGCTGACGGCTGACTACTGCTTGCTGATGGCTGACGGCTGCTTGCTGACCGCTGGTTCCCCGCTGTCACAGTTTCAGCAGCTCCCGGAGCCGGCGGGTTTGGGCGCGGCTGACGGGGATTTCCGTGTGTTTCTTGTCGTCCATGCGGAGCTGGTAGCTGGACTTGAACCAGGGCACCACTTCCTTGATCTTATTGATATTTACCAGGTACGAACGGTGAGCGCGCCAGAACGTGGCCGGGTCCAGGGCCGACTGCAGCTCCTCGATGGTGCGGTAGTTCGATTGGCCTTCGATCATGGTGGCGACAATCGTGATCAGGCCGTCGTCAATGGTGGCATAGATGACGTCCTCGGAATCGACCAGGAAGAGCCGGTTGGCGTGCTTGACGAGGAGCTTGGTGCGTCCGGGGTGGCCGGCTGCACCTGCCGGGGCGCCGGCCGGGCCTGGGCCCGGCGCCGGCTCGGAACGGGCGGCGTCGGGAGCGCGCGACTCGATGAGGCGGCGGACGCGGTCGAGCGAAACGCGCAGACGCAGCTTGTCGATGGGCTTGAGAAGGTAATCGACCGCTTCGACCTCGAAGGCCTCTACCGCATATTGCTCATGCGCCGTGGTGAAGATGAAATGGGGAAGGGGGTCGCCGCGGTCGAGCAATTGGCGAACCACGCCCAGCCCGTCGAGGCCGGGCATCTGGACGTCGAGCAAAACCAGCTCGGGTCCGTGGGCCTGGATCATGTCGAGCGCTTCCAGGCCGTTGGAGGCGGTGGCCACGACCTCCACGTCGGGACAGTCGCGCAACAGATAACACAATTCTTCGCGGGCCAACTGCTCGTCATCCACCACCAGGGTGGTGAGCGTGGCCGCGACAGCCTGCCTGTCGGGCATACACTCCATTCTATATCAGGCTATGATGGAAAGTTTACACTTCTAACTCCGGAGAGCAACAGTGCCCATCCAGAACGGGCTGATCACCCACCTGGGGTTGGAGTACTACGACTGGCGCTCAGCCGCGACTGACGCTCAGGTGCGAGCCCTTGGGGGCCAGGCGCTGCTCGAGAGTTGTGACCCGGCGGTCGATGTCCTTGAGTGTGGAGGAAACGTCGCGAAGAGTCTCCGTCAACTCGTCGATGCGCGCGTCGAGCCTTTCCATGTGCCGGTCGAGGCTGTCGATGCGGCGGTTGATGGTGTCGAAATTCTTGTTCTGCGCCCAGACGGCGAGGAAAGATAGCGATCAGCAATGGCAGCGTGATCCCGATCGTGGGAATCAGCTCTTTCAGCACATAAAGATTCTGGCATGAAGGGAAAAGTACTGGTAATCGGCGGGACCTTGTTCATCGGCAAGGAACTGGTGCGGCGGCTGCTGGAGCGCGGGCATTCCGTCACCATCCTGCACCGAGGGCGGTCGCGGGCGCCGGAGGGGACCGAGGAGATTCTTTGCGACCGCAACGATCCGGAGGCGGTGCGGCGGGCGCTCGCCGGGCGCAAGTTTGAGCTGGTCTTTGACGATGTTTACGATTGGCAGCGGGGAACCACGGCCGAGCAGGTGAGCGCGGCCGCCGAGGCTTGCGGGGCCGGGATCCGGCGGTATGTATTTATATCGAGTGTGGCCGCTTACGGGCAGGGAGAGAACCGGCGGGAGGACGAGCCGCTGGCCGCGGCCGACGACCCGCAGCCTTACATCCGCAACAAGGCCGGGACGGAGCGGATGCTGTTTCGGATGCACCGCGAGCGAGGGTTTCCGGTGGTGACGGTGCGGCCGCCTTACGTGTATGGACCGGGGAATCCGTTCTATCGGGAGACGTTCTTCTGGGACCGGATCGGGCGCGGCCGGCCGGTGATCGTGCCGGAGGACGGGGCGCGGTGGATGCAGTTTGTGTATGTCAAGGATCTGGCGTGGGCGATGCTGCGGGCGACCGAGGTCGAGGCGGCCGTCGGGCAAGCGTACAACATTGCCAACCCCGCTCCGGTTACGCAGGTGGAGGCGGTGCAGGCGTTTGCGGCGGCGGCCGGGCGCGAACCGCGGATGGTCTTCGTGCCTCGGGAGCGAATCGGGCAGGCGGGGGGCGGAATTTTCGAGCCGCCGTTTTACTTCGGGGAATACTTCGATCTGCCGGGGATCACCCAATCGATCGAGAAAGCCCGGCGGGAACTCGCCTTTGAGCCGGCGCCGTTCGCGCAGGGGCTGGCTGAAACCTATCAGTGGTATTTAGAGGAACGGCGCGCGGCGGCGCCGGATTTCTCCTTCGAGGACGCGTTGCTCCAGGGTACAATGGCGTTATGAATGCGGGCCCGGATCGAAGCTTTTTGTGGCGGCGGCTGCACTCGTTTTCGGGCATCTTTCCGGTCGGAGTGTTCCTGCTGGAGCACCTTTACACCAACCTCTACGCCGTGAAGGGGGTCGACGCTTACAACGAGAAGGTCGCGGGATTGACCTCGCTGCCGCTGCTATTGGGGATCGAGATTGTCTTCATTTACGTTCCAATCGTCTACCACGCGCTGTACGGCGTGTGGATCTGGTGGCGGGGGGAAGCAAACCTGGCGCAGTATCCGTGGATGGGCAACTGGATGTACTCGCTGCAACGCTGGACGGGCCTGGTGACAATGGCCTACATCGTCTTCCATGCCTGGGAACAGCGGTTCGCCGGGGCGCACATTGTGACGCACTCGTTCGTGGCGTTTTCCAAGGTGCAGCACAGCATCGACCGGCCGGTGGTGCACGTGTTCTACGTGGTGGGGCTGCTCGCGGCGTGCTTTCACTTTGCCTACGGCGTGTGGCTGTTCGCGTGCAAATGGGGATTCGTGCCGGGGGCCCAGGCGCAGCGAAAACTGCTGTGGGCCTGCGCGGGCCTGTTCCTGCTGCTGAGCGGGGCGGGCCTGGCGAGCTTGCGGAGCATCTCCGTCGAGCGGATGCAGCCGGCCCCGGAGGAGTTGATCCGGATGCGGGGGAATTGAGGGATCGTCAACCGCGCAATCGTCCATGGCAAACCCTAGGGTAATCGTGGTGGGCGGCGGGCTGGCCGGCCTGATGGCGACCATCAAGGTGGCTGAGATGGGCGTGCCGGTGGACGTGTTTTCGATCGTGCCGGTGAAGCGGTCCCACTCGGTATGCGCGCAGGGCGGCATCAACGCGGCGAAGAACCTGAAGGGCGAAGGCGATTCGACCTGGAAGCACTTCGACGACACCATCTTCGGCGGCGACTTTCTGGGCAACCAGCCGCCGGTGCGGGATATGGCCGAGGCCGCGCCGGGCGTCATCGACATGCTCGACCGCATGGGGGTGATGTTCAACCGCACCGCGGAGGGGTTGCTCGACTTCCGGCGCTTCGGGGGAACGCTTTACCACCGCACGGCATTTTCGGGGGCCACCACCGGCCAGCAACTGCTCTACGCGCTCGACGAGCAGGTGCGGCGATTCGAGGCCGACGGGAGGGTGAGGAAGTTCGAGCACTGGGAGTTTCTCTCGGCGGTTCTCGACGGCGAGCGGGCGTGCCGGGGCATCTGCGCCATGGACTTGCGGTCGATGGAGGTCCAAACCTTCCCGGCCGACGCGGTCATAATAGCCACCGGCGGCATCGGGGCGATCTTCGGCAAGAGCACCAACTCGGTGGCCTGTACGGGCAGCGCCCAGAGCGCCGTCTATCAGCAGGGGGCCTATTACGCCAACGGCGAGTTCGTACAAGTGCACCCCACGGCGATTCCGGGCGAGGACAAGCTGCGGCTGATGTCGGAATCCGCTCGCGGGGAAGGCGGGCGCGTTTGGGTGCCGCGGGACGGTAAGAATTGGTACTTCCTCGAGGAGTGGTATCCGAAATACGGGAACCTGGTGCCGCGCGACATTGCCACGCGGGCGATTCACAAGGTCGTCTTCGAGCTGGGGCTCGGCGTGGACGGGCAGGCGGCGGTGTACCTGGATTTGACCCACATCGATGCGCAAGTCCTGGACCGGAAGCTGGGAGGCATCCTGGAGACCTACGAGAAGTTCGTGGGCGTGGATCCTCGCAAAGAGCCGATGAAGGTGTTTCCAGGGATGCACTACACGATGGGCGGATTGTGGGTGGATTTCAAGCATCGAACGAACATCCCGGGACTGCTCGCGGCCGGCGAGTGCGAATATCAGTACCACGGAGCCAACCGGCTGGGGGCCAACGCGTTGCTGAGCTGCATTTACGCGGGGCGGGTGAGCGGGGCCTCGGCGGTCGAGTACGCTCGCGGGCTGGCTGCCGGGGCCGGGGCGGCGCCCTCGTCGGTCTTTGAGATGGAGAAGCGGCGGCAGGAAGAGCTGAACGGCGACCTGCTCCAATCTAGCGGGACCGAGAACCCCTTTACGATCTGGAAAGAGATGGGGCGGTGGATGACCGAGCACGTGACGGTGATCCGGCAAAACGACAAGCTGAAGAAGTGCGACGAAAAGCTGGTCGAGATGCTGGAGCGGTCGAAGCGCATCAACCTGAGCGACCGCTCGCGCTGGGCCAACCAGACCCTGGCCTTCGCGCGGGAGTTGCGGAACATGCTGCAGCTCGCCCGCGTGATCACCCTGGGGGCGCTTGAGCGGAACGAGAGCCGCGGCGCGCACTTCAAGCCCGAGTTTCCAAGCCGGGACGACGCCAACTGGCTGAAGACCACCAAGGCGTATTTTGCGCCGGACGCGGACGAGCCGAAGTTTGTGTACGAGCCGGTGGATTCGTCGCTGATTCCGCCGCGAGAAAGAAAATACTGAATGGAACCACAGATGAACACAGATGAACACAGATCGAACCGATTTGGCCTTTATCTGTGTTCATCTGTGTTCATCTGTGGTTCCTAATCGGGGGTTTTGAGTTGGCGGACATTGAGATCAGGGTCAAGCGGCAACTGCAGCCGGATGGGGAGAGCTATTGGGAGACGTTTCGGGTCGAGGCGCGGCCGGGGACGAATGTGATCGGGGTGCTGATGCAGATTGCAGAGAACCCGGTTACGGTGGAAGGGAAGGCCAGCGTCCCGGTTTCGTACGACGCCAATTGCCTGGAGGAGGTCTGCGGGTCTTGCGCCATGCGGATCAACGGGCAGGTGCATATGGCCTGCTCGTCGCTGGTGGAGAAGCTCCAGCAGCCTATTCGCCTGGAGCCGCTGTCGCGGTTTCCGGTGATACGGGATTTGCAGGTGGATCGGTCGCGGCTGTTTGAAGATCTGAAGAAGGTGAAGGCGTGGATTTCAATCGACGGAATCCACGATCTGGGGCCGGGGCCGCGGATGTCGCCTCGGGAGCAGGAGGCGGCTTACCCGTTCGCGCGGTGCATCTCGTGCGGGTCGTGCCTGGAGGTTTGCCCGCAGTATAATGACACGACCCACTTTGTGGGGGCGGCGGTGATCGCGCAGGTGCGGTTGTTCAACAGTCACCCCACAGGGAAGTTGAATTCGTACGAGCGGCTGCAGGCGCTGATGGGGCCGGGCGGCATCCACGAATGCGGCTACGCGCAGAACTGCGTGGAGATTTGCCCCAAGGACATCCCGCTCACGCAGGCCATCACCGAGGTGGGCGGCAAGGTGATGCGCGAGGCGCTGTTCGGGTTCTTGCGGAAATGAGCCGTCGGATTTCGCTGACCGCTGAAAGCTATTTCGAACGAGTCACCAGGGAGAGGCGCATGGTAAAGAGAACATTGTTTGTGCTGGTCGCAATGGCGGCGCTCGCCTGGGCGCAGGCGCCGAAGGCCGAGCCGAAAGCGGCGGCGCCCGCGCCGGAGCGGGAGCCGGGACTGTATGCGACGATCAACACCTCGATGGGGGCGATCGTTTGCAAGCTGTTCGAGAAGGAATCGCCGCTGGCGGTGGCCAACTTCGTGGGCCTGGCCCGGGGGACCAAGGAGTGGACGGATCCGAAAACGGGTCAGAAGGTCAAGCGGCCGCTCTATAACGGGACTATTTTCCACCGGGTGATCCCGAACTTCATGATCCAGGGCGGCGATCCGCTGGGGACCGGCGTGGGCGACCCCGGCTATAAGTTCCGCGACGAGTTCGACCCGTCCCTGAAGTTCGATCAGCCGGGGCGGCTGGCCATGGCCAACTCGGGGCCGAACACCAACGGCAGCCAGTTCTTCATCACCGACGGGCCGACGCCACACTTGAACAACCATCACACCATTTTCGGGCAGGTCGTGGAAGGCCAGGATTTTGTCAAGAAGATCGTCGAGACGCCGCGGGACGCGAACGACAAGCCGCGGACGGCGGTGGTGATGAGGAGCATCCGCATCCAGCGGTTCCCGCTGGCGGCGGCTCCTGCGACCAAGGGTGGCGCGGGCGCGGCGCCGGCCAAGACGCCCCCAGCCAAGAAGGGAGCTCCGAAGGAGCTCTAGTTCCGAGCGCTGACCGCGCGGCAGCCCACCCCACCGCGGGCAAGGCCGCACGTGGCGACAAATCCAGCCCTCGTGCGCGGGAGAGCCGGCGACGCACTTCCGAACCCGTGAAGGGACGCCTCGACAACCGGCCGGTGAGGGCCCGAAGAAAGAAAAAATGCCCGGCGGAACAGGAGGGTGTCCGCCGGGCCTAGTTCAGGCGGGGAAAACGAATGCTGTTGTGTGAGAACCCTTACGGGTTCTGCGCATCCGTAATCCTTCTATCGATGCTTACGGATTTAGACGTGCCGGGTTCCCAAAAGTTGTCAGGGTCGCCGATAAAAAAAACTTTTCTTCACCATCAAGATTTGATCGCAAAGTTGCGCCGGTGGTTTCGGCGTCATCGGCGAGCCCTGCCGTGGCGCGAGACGCGGGATCCTTACCGCATTTGGGTTTCCGAGATCATGCTGCAGCAGACGCGGGCGGCGGCGGTCGTGCCGTATTATGAGCGATTTGTGCGGCGCTTCACAGATGTTACGTCGCTCGCGCAAGCAAGCGACCGAGAGTTGCTGGAGTGCTGGAGCGGGCTCGGCTACTACTCGCGGGCCCGCAATTTGCGCGAAGCGGCGCGACGTATTGTTTTTCACAGGGCGGGAAAGTTTCCAAAGAGTTACGAAGAGTGGCTCTCGCTGCCGGGCGTGGGGCCGTATACGGCGGCGGCAGTGGCGAGTATCGCGTTTGGCGAGCCGGTGGCCGTGCTTGATGGCAATGTCGCGCGGGTGATGGCGCGGCTTACGGCGCATCGCGGCGACGTGCGCGCATCCCGAGTAAGGGAGGAGCTGCGGGATCGAGCGCAAGATCTGCTGGACCGCCGCCACTCCGGGGACTTCAACCAGGCGATGATGGAGCTCGGTGCGACAGTCTGCCTGCCGCGGAACCCCCACTGTCTCGTTTGTCCCATTTCCGGACACTGTGCGGCGTTGCGGCTCGGGAAGCAGAACGAGCTGCCGGTGCGGTTGGTGCGCGAGCGCACAGTTCGGGAACAAATCGCGGTCGGGTTGGTGGAGCGAAATGGCAGCCTGCTCCTGCGCCAGCGGCCCGAGGATGCCTCACTCCTGCCTGGATTCTGGGAGTTGCCGCAGGGCCCGCTGAACGGCCCGGCGGGCGCCCCGGGGCAAACTCTCGAGGCGCTGGGCCTGGTGGGCGGGGAGCGGCTGGGGCGGTTCCGTCACTCGATAACATATCATGAGTACACTGTCAGCGTGCACCGGGCGAAGCTGCGGGGACGGCGGCCGAAGGGGTATCAGTGGATCGCGAAGAAGGATCTTGCAGGCCTGCCGCTGACCACGATCACAAAGAAAGCGCTCGACAGGGCTTCCGAGCCGCGCCCGTAGGGCGAGAAGCCGCGAAACGATTCGAACCGGCCGAAGGATTTCGCGCAAAGGCGTAAAGAGCGCAAAGGAGACACCGAAGTTTTCTTGGCGTCTTGGCGTCCTGGCGCACTGGCAGTGCTTTGGCATCCTGGTGCTTGGCGTCCTGGCGTCCTGGCACACTGGCAGTGCTTGGCATCCTGGTGCTTGGCGTCCTGACGTTTGGCGTCTTGAGCGTGCTTGGCGTCCTGGCGTGCTTGGCGTCCTGAAGTGCTTGGCGTCCCGCGCGCTTGGCGTGCTTGGCCTCTTGGCGTGCTTGGCGCGCTTGGCGTGAGATGGATTCTTTCACACCTTGAGTCGTGGGGGAACGGGTTCCGGCTGACAGGAAACCGCCCGGTTGCGGTCGCGAGTCGGGAAAAGGGGCGGTCCAAGCCCACAAATTTGTCGCACATCCTGTTGCATCCACCACCGACGTAATCGAAAATGAAAGGTATGAAGCAATTCCTGTTTCTGGCCCTAATAGCCCTTCTGGCCGTGGCGCCCTCTAGGCCCGCCGCGGCCGCCGAAGTCCAGGTGATCGAAGAGATCATCGCCAAGATCAACGGCGAGATCATCACCCGCTCCGAGATGGAGCGCAATATGGCCGAAGCGCGGAATGAGCTGACCACGCGGCAGAAGATGAGCGGCGCCCAGCTCGATGAGACCCTGACGGCCCACCAGAAGGACGTGCTGCGCGACCAGGTCGACCAGAGCCTGCTTGTGCAAAAAGGCAAGCAGCTCACCATCAACGTCGACGCGGCCGTGATCAAGCGGCTGGACGAGCTGCGCCGCCAGTACAAAGTAGCCAGCATGGAGGAATTCGAGAAATTCGTCACCGAAAACGGCGGCATGCACTACGAGGACCTCAAGGACCAGATCCACAACCAGCTCTTGACCGAGCGCGTGATCCAGCAGGAGGTGGGCCACCGCATCAACGTCAGCAAGGAGGATATCGCCAAGTATTACGAGGAGCACAAGCAGGAATTCGTGCGGCCCGAACAGGTGCACCTGCGGCAGATCCTGATCTCGATCGAGGGCAAGGACCCCAAGGAGCTTCCGGCCCTGGAAAAGAAGGCCAACGATATCATGGCGCGCGTCAAGAAGGGCGAGCGGTTTCCCGAGCTGGCCAGCAAGGTCTCCGACGACAAGGAATCGGCTGAGAACGGCGGCGACATCGGCTTCTGGAAGCGCGGCCTGCTCGACAAGCCGATCGAAGACATGGTCTTCAACGCCAAGCGCGGCTTCGTCTCCGACCTCATCAAGCGCCCCAACGGCTTCCTGATCCTCAAGGTCGAGGACCGCCACCAGGCCGGCCAGGCCACGCTTCAGGACGTAGAGCAGGAGATCCAGGAGCGCCTCTACTATCCCAAGATGCAGCCGGCGCTGCGGATCTACCTTACGCAACTTCGCGAACAAGCGTTCATCGAGATCCGTCCCGGGTATGTGGATAGCGGGGCGGCGCCCGGGCAAGACACGACCTGGAAGGATCCAGAGCAGTACAAGGCGGCGGTCACCACCAAAGCCGAGGCGACCAAGAAGAAGAAGCATATGCTGTTTGTGATCCCGAGAGGCAGCGGCAAATCGAAAGCGTCCGACAAGGCGACGCCGTCCGCGCCGGCAGCGTCACCGGCGGCGCCGGCGCCGGCGGACAAGGCGGCCGAGGCAACGGCCAACATCCCGGCAAACACCTCAGGAAACAAGGAACCCCAGAAGCCCCAGTAGCCGGGCATGAAGAGCCACTTCATTCGCGAGCTCGAGCCGAACCAGGCAGTCACCTCGTTTTTCCTCGTTCACCAGAAGGAAGTGCGGCTGAAGCAGAAGACCGGCGAGCCCTACCTCTGCCTGACGCTAGCCGATCGCAGCGGCACGCTCGACGCCAAGATGTGGGACGGCGTCGCCGAAGTGCTGGACGCCTTCGACCGCGACGACTTCGTCAAGGTGAAAGGCCTGCTCCAGGTCTTCCACAACAGGCCGCAACTCACCGTCCACAAGGTGCGGCGGGTGGACGACTCCGAGGTCGATTTCGCCGATTATTTCCCGCATACCGAAAAGAACATCGACGAAATGTGGGGCCAGTTGCGCGCGGCTGTGGGCGGCGTCGGCAACCCGCATCTGCGCGCCCTGCTCGACGCCTTCCTCGACGACCCGGAAGTGGCCGGCCGCTTCCGCCGCGCTCCGGCCGCCAAGTCGCTGCACCACGCCCGCATCGGCGGCCTGCTCGAGCACGTCGTTTCGCTCCTCGGGCTGAGCCGGCTCTGCGCCTCTCACTACGACTTCATCGACCTCGACCTGCTCGTCGCCGCGGCCGTCCTGCACGACTTGGGCAAGATCCATGAGCTCGATTACCGCCGCTCGTTCGGCTACACCACCGAGGGCCAACTGCTGGGCCACATGACCATCGTGCTCGACCTGCTGCACGAGAAGATCGCCGCCGTGCCCGGCTTCCCTCCGAAGCTCCGAACCCTGCTGGAGCACATGATCCTGAGCCACCACGGCAAATACGAGTTCGGCTCGCCGAAGCTCCCCATGTTTCCCGAGGCCCTGCTGTTCCATTACATCGATGACCTGGATTCGAAGATGGAAAGCATGCGGATGACACTCGCCGGCGATCCGAACATCGAAGGCGAGTGGACCAGCTACAACCACTCGCTCGAGCGCTCCCTGCTGAAGAAAGAGAAGTTTCTGGGGCTGAGCCGCGACGTCCCCGGGGCTCATAAGGGGGCGGTTTCGGCGGGGCCCACACCACCCCCGCCGCTCTCTCCCGGGCCCAAAGGGCGCCCGGGCTCGGACCCGCCGGCGCCCGCCACCCAGTTCGGCGAGCTGCTGGAGTCGGCACTGAAGAACGATGGCGGCGCCGAGTAACTCCCATCCGCGGCTTTTGCCTCCGCTCGAGCTGGAGGTCATGAAAACCCTGTGGCAGCTCGGCACAGGCACGGTGCGCGACGTGCAGCGCGAGCTGCGCCGCCGCCGCGCCCTGGCCTACACGACCGTGATGACCCTGCTCGATCGCCTCGCCCGCAAGGGGGCCGCCGGCCGCCACAAGCAGGGCCGCGCCCACGTCTACCATCCGCTGATCTCGCGCGAGGTCGCCCTCGACCTCGCCGTGGACCGCCTGGCCCAGGATTTCTTTGATGGCTCCCGCGCCCGCTTGCTCGACCACCTCCGCGGCGAAGAGACTCCCGCTCCCGCGCCCGCTGCCGAAGCCGCAACCGAGGCCGCAACCGAGGCCGAAGCTTCGCTCGACGCCACGCTGCTCTGATAGAATCAATCGCTCGCCATGAAGCGCTTCGTGCTGATCGGCCTTTGGGCCGCTTCGCTCGCCGGGCAGACGCCGGAAGAAAATCTGCGGCGGATGCTCGCCTCCGAACAAGAGATTACCGCCTACCTCGTCCGGGAAGCGCGTCGGGTGACGGACCGGTCGGCGGCCGAGTTTGCGACGCGCGAGAGCTGGGAGCAGGTGCGCGACCAGCGCCGCCGCGAGATGCGCGACATGCTCGGCCTCGATCCGCTGCCGCCGCGCACACCGCTGAATGTCCGAATCACCGGGCGCATCGACCGGCCCGAATACACCATCGAGAAGATCGCCTTCGAGAGCCTGCCCAAGGTCTACGTCACCGGCAACCTCTATATCCCGAAGAAGCGCCAGGGGCCGTTGCCGGCGGTAATCTACGTCTGTGGGCACGCGGAGTCGCCCTACGGCGCCAAGTTCATGTACCAGCGGCACGGCATCACCCTCGCCCGCAACGGCTACATCTGCTTTATCCTCGACCCCATCCAGATCGCCGAGACCTTCGCCCTGCATCACGGCGTCTACGAGCAGGAGATGTACGACTGGTATTCGCGGGGCTACACGCCGGCCGGCGTCGAGGTGTGGAACGCCATGCGGGCGGTCGATTACCTGGAAACGCGGCCGGAAGTCGACCGCGGCCGCTTCGGCATCACCGGCCGCAGCGGCGGCGCAGCCATGAGCTGGTTCGCCGGGGCCGTCGACGAGCGGTTCCAGGTGGTCGTGCCGGTGATGGGCATCAGCACGAATGCGGCGGACGTGGAGGCCAACACGCAGCGCCTCCACTGCGACTGCATGTTCGACATCAACACCTATCTGCACGACATGATGACCCAGGGAGCGCTGATCGCGCCCCGACCGCTCTACATGATGCATGGCCGGAAGGACTCCCTGTTTCCCGTCGCCGGCTACGAGGAGTTCGAGCGGCGGATCGGCGATCTTTACGCGGCCTACGGGCGGCGGGACCGGTTCCGCAACCTGGTCGTCGATACGGCTCACCAGGATTCAGACCGGCTGCGCGGCGAAGCCGTCCAGTGGTTCGACCGCTGGCTGAAGCAGGGCCCCGAGGGCGCCCCGGAGCGCAAGATCGTCCTCGACTACACCGACGAGCCCGGCGAGTCGCTCGCCGTCTTCGGCGGAAATCCGCCGGCCGATGCGCAGAATTATCGCGTGCACGAGACGTTCACGGCCCGCAAGAAGCGCCCCGTGGATGTCGTCGAGACGCTGCGCGAGAAAGTGTTCCACGCTTTTCCCAAGAATCCGCCGCCGCTCGATGTGCGAGCGGCGGGGGGCGCCTCGCCTCGCGGCTGGGAGGCGCTCGAGTTCGCCTCCGAGGCGGGCATCACCGGCCGGTCCCTCTGGCGACCCGGCGCGGCCGGCGGACCGGCGCTGGTGTACGTCGCTTCAGACGGCGAGGATCCGGCGGCGATCCAAGTTACGCTGCGGCAGGTGCTGGCCAATAAGACCATTGCCGTTCTGGTGGTCTATCCGCGCGGGGTCGGCGAGATCCCCTGGGACAAGACGTTCTGGAAAGATACGCTGCGCAACTCGATGCTGCTCGGCCGCACCGTGGACTCGATGCGGCTGTGGGACGTGCTTCGGGCCGTTCAGGTGCTCCGCGAGCGGGCCCAGGCCAAGCCCGAGCGGATCACCCTGTTCGGCAAGAGCGTCGCGGGGGCGCTGGGTCTCTATGCGGCGATCCTCGATCCGGCGATCGACCAGGCCGTCCTGCTCGATCCGCCCGTCTCCCACCGCCAGGGTCCCATCTTCCTGAACGTGCTTCGCTACACCGACTTGCCCGAGGCGGCCGGCCTGCTCGCGCCGCGGCGCCTCATTTTCTATGGCTCGATGCCGGAAGCGTACCGGCAGGCGCACGGCATCACGACCATGGGCCTCGAGCCGGTCGCGCGCGGGCGGTACGATCACAATTTCTCTTCTGGGTATTGATCCATGCTGCTTCCATGGGTGGTGGCCGTCGGCGGTATTCTGCACGAGTCGAACTCCTTCAGCAATCTGCCGACCGATCACGTCGCGTTCGAGCGCACGAGCCTCAAGGTGGGCTCGCAGATCGCCGCCGAGTGGGGCGAGAGCCAGCACGAGGTGGGCGGATTCCTGGCCGGGGCGAAGCAGCTCGGCTTCCAGGTTTATCCGACGCTGGTGGCGCAGGCGACCCCGGCCGGCCCGGTCACCGACGAGGCGCTCGATAGCCTTACCTCCGATCTGATCGCCCTGCTCAAAGCCGGTCCGCACCTCGACGGGTTGCTGCTGGCGCTGCACGGCGCGATGGTAACCGGGAAATTTCCACACGCCGATGCCGAGGTCGTGCGGCGCCTGCGCGAGGCGATGGGACCGCAGTTTCCGATCGTCGTGACTCACGACTTTCACGGCAACATCCCGCCGGAGATCATCCGGTACTCGACGGCCCTGCTCGCTTACAAGACCTGCCCGCACGTGGACCAGCGGGAGCGCGGCCTCAAGGCCGCCCAGATCCTGGACCGCATTTTGAACGGCCAGGCGAAGCCCACGCAGGCGATCGTGAAGCCGCCGATGCTGCTAAACATCGTGTTTCACAACACCAACCGCCCGCCGCTGCAGCCCATCGTCGAGGAGACGCAGCGCCTCGAGCAAAATCCCAAGATCCTGGCGGCGAGTCTTTCGGGCGGGTATCAGTATGCGGATGTGCCCCAGATGGGGCCTTCGGTGGTGGTGGTGACCGATAACGATCCGGAGCTGGCGGAGCGGGAAGCCAAGCGGCTCTCCGACATGCTCTGGGCGGCGCGGGACCAGATGAAGTTCAGGTTGCCGGAGGCGGCCGAGGCGGTGCGGCGGGCGATGGCCTCGGAGAAGACGCCCGCGGTGCTGGTCGATATGGGGGACAACATCGGCGGCGGCTCGGCCGGCGACAGCACGTTCCTGCTGGCCGAGCTGCTGAAGCAGAAGGCGCGCGGCTGGGTCGTGGTCATCGCCGATCCGGAGGCGGTCCAGGCCGCGGCGCAGGGCGGCGTCGGGCAGCCCTTTCATGCCCTGGTCGGGGGCAAGCGGGAC
>JBGOUJ010000098.1:0-16482 GCA_041477005.1 Terriglobia bacterium
ATGATCTCACCCTTATTGAGCTTGCTGTTCGCTTGGTGCTATACTTTCGCCCGATCCATCCTAGGGTGAGACGGTTCTTTATGCGCCAGAATGAAGCGGGGTGGGGATCTACCTGGAGCACGGTTCTCGGGGCCGGCCTGATGGGCGTAGCGTTGGTCGCCGCCGCCGTCAAGTGGCCTGGAATGTTGACCTCTACCGGCATTGCCTCTCATTTGCCTTACAAGGGCGAAGAGAACTCGCTGCCTCTGCACCCGTTCGCCGAATTGCTCAAGCTGGTCATCGCGACTCTGGTGGGCATCATGGTCACGGCCGTCCACAAGCGCTACCACCGCGACCGGCCGTTGCCGCGGTCGCTGCAGCAAGCTCAGATCCTGCTTTGCGTGGCCGGGGCGATGGTGATGGTGATCATCGGCAATTCGATCGCCCGCGCTTTTGGGGTCGCCGGGGCCGCGGGCATCGTCCGGTTTCGCACGCCGGTGGAAGACCCGAAAGACGCCACGATCCTATTTCTTCTGATCGGCTTGGGCATGGCCTGCGGGGTGGGGCTGCTGGAGGTGGCGGCGCTGGGGACGATCTTCTTGTGCCTGGTGCTGACGGTGATCGACCGCTTTGGCGAGGCCAGGTCGCGGACCCTGGTCCTGTCGGTGGTGGCTCGGAGCGACAAATTCCCTACCGAGCATGTTGGCAACACCCTGGCCGGCACCGTCGATCTCTTCGAGGTCCGGGAGGTTCTGCACGGCAGCGAAGCGGTGGTCCGCTATAACATCACGCTGGACCCCAACACCTCGCTCAGCTATCTGAGCGAGCGGCTGATGGGTGGGGGCGCCTCCGGCGTCAAGTCGGTCTCCTGGGCCGAGCCGACGAAGACCAAGGGCGGTTGATGGATTCCGGCATCGAGACGCCGCAGACGCCAGCCGGGCGGCTGCCTCAAGAACAGCTTGTTCTGGCGATTGAGCGGCGTCGCGAAACCGTGCTCCGTGTGATCCGCTCGGCCCGGGAGCGGCTCCGGCTCTCCTTGTTTCGCTGCAGCGATTATCTGGTGCAGGATGAGCTGGCTGAGGCCATCCAGCGCGGCGTCCGAGTGGAAGCTCTGCTCACCCCTCGCACTAAAGTCCTCGAAGCCCGGCGCCTGAAAGATCTGGGTCTCTTTTTGGAAAGCATCGGCGCCGACGTTTACCACTACTCCGACCCGGTAGTGAAATACCACGCCAAGTACCTGGTGGCCGACGACGGCCCGGCCATAGTCAGCTCCCTGAATTTCACCGAGAAATGCTTCAGCCGCACTTGCGATTTTCTCCTGGTCACACACGACCCCGCGGTGGTCTCCGGGCTGAAAAAGCTGTTTGAAACCGACTGCGTCTCGCCGGAAGCCGATTTCCCCGAAGGCCTGACCGAGCGGCTGATCGTCGGCCCCGACCGCGCCCGCGCCCAGTTCACGGCGCTGCTGGAGCAAGCTCGCCGGAGCATCCGGCTGATTGACCACAAGGTGGCGGACCCGACGCTGGTCAACCTGCTGAAAGAGAAGCGGGAGGCCGGCGTGACGGTCGAAATCTTAGGCAGCGGTCAAGTCGGCGGCCTGCAGTCGCACGGCAAAATGCTCGTGGTCGACGAAAGCGTGGCCACCATCGGCAGCATTGCGCTGGCCCCGCTGAGCCTGGACTTCCGTCGCGAAGTGGCCGTCGTCTTACGAGACTCGGGCACGGTCAGCCAGTTGAACGTTTTTTTTCAGGAAATGGCCACCGCGCCCCAACCGCCCTCGCCCCAAGGCGCTACCTCAGAGCCGGATACAGAGGAGGATTGACGCGCCGGACCGGCCGGGTGCTATTCTCAGAACTGACCCGTGGCTTCGCACGCCTGTATCGGCCGATACTGGCGGGCGTAGCGGCAGGCAGGGCAACCCCGCCGGTGGCGAGCATCAATGGGCTGGCAGCCCGGACGAGCATCGCGACCCGATCGGGGGCTGGCGGGAGTTCCAGGATGGTATGGATGACTGCGCGGCGCGCCGTCTTGGTGGGTTTGTACGTAGCAGGGCTGTCCCAAGCAGCCACCCTCCTGCGCTATCCCTATTTACAGAACGTGCGGGCCGACCGGGCCACTATCCTTTGGACGACCCGGGAGTCCGGCGAAGGCACGGTTCAGTTCTCCAGCGACTCCAGCTTTTCCCGGGTCGTCATTGCCCGCACCCGTTCGTTTCTCCCCGCTGAAACCCAGTTGGCAGCCACCTTTTATCAGTATCAGGCCGAGATCACAGGACTCACGATCAGCACTGAATACCGGTATCGGGTGCTGGTGGATGAGGAAGACGTGGCCCCCAAAGAGGACCTGCGATTCCGCACCGCCGGCGATGGCCCCTTCACCTTTCTGGCCCTGGGAGACAGCGGCCAAGCCACTCCCGCCCAAGCACAACTGGCCCAGCTCATGCTGAAAGAGACCCCCGCCCTGATCTTGCACTTAGGTGATATTGCTTACGAATCAGGAACATACGATCAGTTTCAGAAGAATTACTTCGACTATTACAAGGACCTGATGAAGCGGGTGCCGTTCTTCACTACTCCGGGCAACCACGAGTACGTAACCAACTTTGCCGCACCCTATCTGGCTGTGCATGCCCCGCCCACCGACACCGTGCCACTCGCCGATCGAGGCCGCTACTACTCCTTCGACTGGGGGAACGTCCACTTCATATCGCTCGACAGTAACCAGCCTCTAGCCGACGCTGTCGGCGGAACCGGACCGATGCTCCAATGGCTGGAGAGCGACCTGCAAAAGACACAGCAAACCTGGCGGATTGTATTCTTTCACCATCCCCCTTACCTTGTTTCCAACCACGAGGATGATGAAGCCGATGCCCTGGTGCGTAGCAATGTCGTGCCAGTCCTGGACAAATACCCCATCGATCTGGTGCTCAACGGGCACGAGCACAATTACCAACACACCCTGCCGCTGCGAGGCGGCCAGCCGATCGATCCGGGCTTTGGCCCGGTCTACATCATCAGCGGCGGCGGGGGTGCGGTGCTGCACCCGGTGTTCCCCAACCCCTTGCAGGTCTATGCCGAGGGGGCGAACCACTACCTCCGTGCCGAAGTGCAGGGCCTCCGGATGACGATCCACGCCATCCGGGCCGATGGACAGGAAATCGACAAATTCACGATCGAGCCGCGGTTTGCGGTTAACCAGGGCCCGCCCCAGATTTCCAGCGACGCAGTAGTCAATGCAGCCTCTTTTACCCGGGCGCTCGCCCCGGGAATGCTGGTGAGCATTTTCGGGCAGAACCTGGGCCAGCGGGCGACCCAGGCCTCCTCCTTTCCTCTGCCTACTCAGATGTTCGGCACCACCGTCACGCTCAACAACGTCCCCCTGCCCCTGCTGTACGTTTCGCCCAACCAGATCAACGCTCAGTTGCCCTTTGCCCTGCTGGGGGAGGCGACGCTCCGGGTATCCAATCCCAACGGCGCTTCTGAAGCCAGGGTGTCAATCTTCCAGGCGGCGCCGGGCATCTTCTCCGTCGCGCCCAACCCCGCCATCCTCCATGCCAGCGGCACCCTGGTCTCGGCCGCCTCTCCCGCCCAACCGGGCGAAATGGTCTCCATCTATTCGACCGGATTGGGAGACGTGAACGGCTCGATTGCCGCCGGCCAGCCCGCTCCGTCGCCTCCGTTGGCCACGCGAGTCCCAGTGCAGGCGCAACTCGGGACAACCTCCCTCACGCCCACCTTCGCCGGGCTGGCGCCGGGCTTTGTCGGCTTGTATCAGGTGAATCTGCAGGTGCCGACCGGCCTTTCGAGCGGCGCCTACAAGCTGCAGCTCGTGGCCACGGGCACGAGCAGCAACCCCGTGAACCTGTCTGTGCGTTAACGGGTTAGTGAAAAGACAGGCTGTCCAAGAACGCGTCCTCGCCAGCCAGAGAGACGGACGGAAGGGCCTGTCCCCCCGCTGTTACGAATTGCCCAGCGTCTTTTCGGTGAGTGTCCGACAGCTCCCACGCTTTTCCAGCGCGTCCAGGTAATCGATGAATCGGCTGCGAATCTTTTTCGCGTCCCAGGCCGGCGGGGCGCTGAGGAGGGTTTTGCAGCAAAACTCCAGATACCCCGCCGATCGCTTCACTTTCCACTCGGGAGCGTCTTTTTTCTCCTTCAGCCGATAGCAGGCATGCGGGCGGGGCGCGAAGCTGAACAGCTCCACCAGCCAGCGCTTGGATATCCCCAAAGCCTTGCCGAAAGCGATGGCGCTTTCCACATAGGGCGCTGCCACTACGATCAGCCCTTCATCCAGTGCCGGCTGGATCTCCCAACGCAGCCGAAAGGCCAAGTCGCCGGCATAGAGCAGCAGCAGCGTTCGGGGTGCGGGGTTGAGTCCTTTCGTGTCGCCTTTGCGCAATTCGTAAAAGATGTTGGATGAATCCCAGACGCTCACGCCGCCCTCACTCGGCTTGTCGCACAGGGCGCGCACCAGCTTCCTGGCCGTGGCCTCTACGTCGGGACCGGAGGTCCCTTCGAGCGCTACGAGCCGCCCGGCCTTAGAAGCCAAGTTGGACCTCGGGAGTCTGGGCCTGGCGCGCCAGCCATTCGAGCACTGCCTCCACGTTCCACTCCGCCCAAGACCGCCGCTGGCTCTCGCGAAAGAGCTGGCGGATGGCGCGGTGCTGCTCGTAAATGGACTGCTCGGCGTTCAGAGTGACGAATTTAAAGATCAGGGCCAGCGCCTCGTATTCCTGATTAACGCGGTTGATGTAGCGCTTGAAGCTTTCCATGGGGTCATCGATGTTGGTGACATCCTGACCCGCAGCGTAAAAGCTCGGCACATGATCGGCGGTGACGCGCCGGCGTGAAGTCTCCGCCGAAACGGCGAAGTAAAACACCGTGTCCGGCCAGAACAATGGCGCGTAGGAGTTCAAGACCCAGTTCAAATGCAGACCGCGGGCTCCGTCTTGCGCCAAGGCGGTGAACAGGTAGCCGTCGGCGACCACCATCTTGCCGCTCCAAAGCGCCGGCAGGATCTGGCTCTCCAGCCGGTATCGGAAGTCAGCGGCGTAGAGCAGGGAGTATTCGTGGGGGCTCAGGGAATGCGCGCCGCGGCGCACGCGAAGGAGCGGGCGGACGAGCGGCGACCCGCCCCACTTGGTGCTCACCACTTCATGGCCCTGGGTCTGGAGCCACTTCTTGAAGAGCTTCCGCTGGGTCGTCTTGCCCGAGCCTTCCGGGCCCTCGAATGCCACCAGATACCCACGCTTCTCCTCCTGTTGGCGAAGCAATTGCGTGAGCCGTTCCCTTTTCTGCTTGTGGTCTTTGAGGTCGACGAATCTGGCCATCAGTCCAGATGGACTTTATCACACTTGCGTTGGCTTGGTAAACGGCTCGGCGGGCGAAAAGGATCAGGCCGAGCCGGCGGTGATCTTGACGGCCTCCGAGCAGCGCCAACAGCTCAGATACTCGAGCAGCAGAATCATCTTTTGCTCGGCGTCATCGGAGAAGCTCGGGCAGCCCAGCGTGCAGCAACACTCGTAGTGGAGGATCTCTTCGGCCATCTGGTTTCGTGACGCCGGTTGTGCGTGAAACGCCGACTCCAGCAGGCACGCCCCCAGATAACTGGCGATGTACCGGAGTTCGCTGGTCGATAGCCCCTGTAAGAATCGGCACGCACTTCCCCGCCGATCCGTTAAAGCCACAGCCGATAGCGCCTTCACCAAGGACGCCCGTTCACTGGCAACTGGCACAAGCAGCTCCTGCGGCTACGAATGATTGAATCGGGTGTGTCCATTATGAAGCAAGCGCCTGCGCCTGGCAAGCTGTAAATTTTCTCGCCATGCACCACCGGGCGGTAGTGCTCCGGGCCTCTTAGTACTAAGTCAGCCGGGCTGACTTCCTCGGGCGAGCCGGATGTTCCAGGTAGCGCAAGAACTTCCTTCTCATCACCGGGCTCTCGAAGGGCTCCCAGCCGGAGAGCAACCGCTCCCGCAGGCCCTGCCGGCGACGATCCAGAGCGTCGAGCAGCTTCTTCTTGCCCCGCCGAAGGCCGGCCGACTGGTAGATGGCGCGGCTGGAGGCGCAATTCTCTAGTTTCTCTTGAATTTCGAGCAGTCCTTGCATGGCCGTCCAGTACTTGTCCAGCGAGGCGCCGTAGCAGCAGCGAAAGCACTCCAGCGAGTAAGAGAACCTACGGGTCAGATTGCAGAAGGCGTGGAGTCGAGCGTGCTCGCCGGCAGCTCCGGCGATCCGGTCTCCGGCCGAGAAGAACTCGCGGGCCAGAGCGGGCAGCAGGCGGGCAGCGTTCTCGCGGACGGTTTTCTTGAGACGAAGGCGCATCGGGCGCCGGCCTTCAGGCGGACGGCGCCAGGCGCTTGCGCCACCGCGTCAGGGACTCGGACTGCTGCATCTTCTTCATCCGCGCCCGCAGCGGCCGCAGGGAGCGGCGCCGCGTGGCCTCCAGTTCGGCGACCATCTTCGGTCCGCCGCCGGCGGCCAACAGCGCCGAGTCCGGCTTCACACCCTCGATCGCCGCGGCATGGGCGTAGACCGTCACCACCAGGTCCCGCAGGCCCCGGACCCTTCGCTCGATTTTCCGCACGGCCTTGGACGGAAACACCCGGGCGAACAGGCGCACGGCGTGCCGCAGCCGCAAGCAGTCGGCTCGCAGCTCGCGAATGTTCTCGTCGCTCGGTTTTTCGAGCGTCTGGTGGATCGAGAAGGCCAGGTTGCGCAGCAGCGTTTCCAGGATGCGGGTGGCAAACGCGGTTACGTCCTGACCGGGGTGCACCTGCTTGTAGAGGGACCGGGCCTGAGCCTCTCGTTTCATTCTTTTTTCGGGGCAGACCAGATCCTAGCAAGCGGCGGCCTCGCTAGTCCAGTCTTTTGTGAATCGCCCTCCGCCGGGTTGGGCCGGACGGTCGAGATCCAGCAAGCGGGGGCTTTCAGGCATCGGGGTCCGCCGATCCAACGAGAAGGCAACGCGCGGGAAGAGGTTGCTCGCACTCGGCGTTCAACGTCGCGATGAGCCCCCCGGCTATCACTCGGCATGGTTGCATCCCCTCTGGGGCAGGCCTGGCAATTCACCAGTCGCTTTTCGACTCAAGAAAAAGATCGCCGGCATTGCTCCAGCAGTATCGACTTCTCCGGGAAGATCCCAGCCGGCCGGGTGCGGTACAATTGAAGGACTGTCTATGCGATTTTTCTCGCCCCGCAAAGTCCCCGGCAAGCTGGTTGTCGTGGAAGGAATCGACGGCTCGGGCAAGTCGACCCAGTTGTCGCTTCTGACGAACTGGCTTCGGTCCCGGGGCTTCGGGGTGGTTTTCAGCGAGTGGAATTCCTCTCCTTTGGTCCGAGACACGACGCGGCGGGGCAAGAAGAAGGACATGTTCACCCCGACGACCTTCAGTTTGATTCACGCCACCGATTTCGCCGACCGGATCGAGAGGCAAATTCTGCCCCCATTGCGCGCCGGAAGCATCGTGTGCGCGGACCGCTACGCCTTTACCGCCTTCGCCCGCGATACGGCGCGTGGCGTGAGCCGGCGCTGGGTCCGAAACCTGTATCGCTTTGCCGTGCGGCCCACGCTGGCCTTCTACTTTCGCGTGCCGCTGGACGTGGCGCTCGGCCGCATTCTGGGCGGCCGCGAGGCGCTGAAATACTATGAAGCGGGCATGGACCTGCACCTCAGCCGCGACGTCGAGGAAAGTTTTCGTCTTTTTCAAGGGCGCATCGTCGACGAGTACGAGGCCATGATCGACGAATTCGGATTCCGGGTGGTGGATGCGACGCTCTCGATCGAAGAGCAGCAGAACCAAGTTCGCGAGATCGTGGAAGAGGAGTTGAACCTGAGCCACCCCAACGGCCTGCTCCAGGCGCCGTGGAAAGGCCTGATCGATGGCAACGGAATCGCCGCTCACGTTCTATGACGAGGGGCTGCCGGGCGTTGACGTCTCAGCGCTGGTCGGCAAGCTGGTGGTGATCGAGGGCCCGGACGGGGTGGGACGCTCGACGCAAATCAACCTGCTGCGCACCTGGCTCGAGCACAGCGGCCACGCGGTGATGGATACGGGCATGGCCCGCGGCGCCCTGGTCGGCAAGACCATCAAGCAGGCCAAGCAAGGCAACACGCTGGGTCCCCTGACCCTGAGCCTGTTCTATGCCACCGATTTCGCCGATCGGCTCGAAAACGAGATCATCCCCGCGCTGCGCGCCGGTTTCGTGGTGCTGACCGACCGCTACATCTACTCCTCGATCGCGCGAGCCGCCGCCCGCGGCAGCGACCCGGCCTGGATCCGCCAGGTCTTCGGCTTCGCCTTGCGTCCCCACGCTATTTATTACATGCGGGCCGGCGTGCAGGACCTGCTGCCGCGCATCGTGTATGCCCGCGGCGGCTTCGACTATTGGGAATCGGGGATGGACGTGCGGCTGGGCAAGGATTTATACGAAAGCTACACCCGCTACCAGTCGCGGGTGATCCGCGCCCTGGATGCCATGGCACCGCGCTACAACTTCGAAGTCATCGACGCTTCGCGAACGCCCGACAAGATTTTCCTCGACCTCAAGAGGCGGATCTCCAGGCTGCTGGGCGGCAGGAAAGGCGGGGGCCGGAAAGACAGAGGCCGGAAGGCAGGGGTACGGGGACGGGGCCCTGCTCGAGCCGTTGCTCCTACTTCGGCGGCCGAGCTAGCCGAAGAAGAGACGCTGCTGGCTGCCAAGGCGTAGTTTTAGCTGGCCCTTAAGGGGGCGTTCGCCGGCGACCAGTCGAGAGCCGAGATGCGTGTTCAGAGCGCTAATTCCCATCAAAGTCGCGCAGGCGAAAATCAACCAGAACACACCCCGCGCCAGCAAGCGTTGGTCTTAGGGATGGGTCGGCGGGTCACTAACCTAAGAGCTGTGCAAGAATGTGCATTGGGGTCCGCACGGCGGACCCCGGATGGGACTGGGCCCCATCCAGCCGGTCGCGTCGCCGCGGAATCCCGAGGCGGAAAAGATCGTCGTGCGTCGGAAGCGAATAGGCACCATCACACTGGACAATCTCGCCCGCGAGCAGCGAGAGAACTTTCCGGCAGCGTCGTTTGGGGGCCTGCCGGTGTCGGCGCTGTACTGGTACGACAGGAAGCGGAACCTGGCGGAGGTCATCCGTCCTGACGGAGATCGATGGCCCGCAGCAGCTCGATTTCGTGGCGTATTTCAAGTTCCTCGAGAAACATGGTTGCGGAGAGTTCGTCCGATGAAGATTAGCGGCGAGCGTTATGATTTTCAGAGCCGAGCGCCGCAGGTGCAGGCGGCCGCGCCATGGCAGGGGGGCAGAATGATCGCGAGGCTTGTGTTCACCGCGCTCGCGACCGCCCTGGTGGTCGGCGGGGCGATGTATTGGGTCATCGATTCGATGCTATTGAAGCGGCAAAGCGCCGAGCCGCAAGCGCTCGCTCGATGGGAAGACAATGAACTGTTGCGGATCAAAGTCGCCGGCCAGCAGCGCTGCCGCCGATGCCGCCGCAAGCCTCCGGAGGACCCATACAAGTGGCACGAGTGGCATTTCACCGAGTACGGGGACGGCTTGAGCATCGGCCCGCTCTGCCAGCGGTGTTGGCAGGCGCTCACCCCGGCGAAGCGGCTTCCGTTCTATCAGGGACTGTGGATTGCCAATATTCACTTGGTCAGCGACGTGCACACCTACGAAACGTGGCCGGCCGCGCAGCGGCCATCCCTCGACCGGATCCGGCAATGGACTCTGGCCGAAATCAGCGATTGGTCCGCCATCCAAGGGGCGGTCCTGGAGAGCAAGTAGGTCGCCGTTTGCCGCCCGGTGTGCTGTCTCTCTGGTTCCTTTACGCGCCCAGCAAGTGACCAGGTGAGAATGATCAGACGTCATCTCCGTGGCGGAAGCGGCGGCGCGGTAAACTCAAACCCATGCGGAAAATTCTTGTGTGGTTGGCCTGCCTGCCCGTTTGGGCTCAGAATCCGGGCAATGTGAGTCTCGAAGCGCAGGCGGCGCAATTGCGCGCGCTGGTCGAGCATGCTCCGCGGCTGGCGCTCGAACGGACGGAGTTTGCCATTCACCCGCCGGGCGCGGGCTGGGCGCTGGACATGGTGTCGTCGGTGGCGGTGGATCGCAAGGGCGTGATCTATCTGTTGCAGCGCGGCGATAAAGCCGATCCCGTGATCGCAGTCGATCGTGAGGGCCGCGTGTTGCGGTCCTGGGGCAAGGGCCTGTATAAGATCCCGCACAGCATCCGCATCGATCCGGCGGGAAACGTCTGGACGACCGATGCGGCGAGCTCCCTCGTGCTGAAGTTCACGCCCGAAGGCAAGAAGCTGCTGGAGATTCCCGTGGGCGGGCTGCCGGCGTCACCGAGGAGTCCGTTTTGCGGCACCACGGACATTGCTTTCGCGCCGAATGGGCGGATTTTCATTTCCGACGGCTACGCCAATGCGCGCATTTTGGAATACACGCCGGAGGGCAAGCGGGTGCGCGAGTGGGGAACGCCGGGGACCGGCCCGGGCGAGTTCCACTTGCCTCACGGGATCGCGGTGGATGAGAACGGCGTGATCTACGTGGCCGACCGAGAGAACGGGCGGATCGAGCGGTTCGATCTCCAGGGCCGGTATCTGGGCGAGTGGTCGAATCTCGGCAAGACGTTTTCGCTGAAGCTGAGCGGCGGGGCGTTGTGGATCGGGACGCAGCCGCGGAACCAACCGAACGGGGCGCCGGGGTGGCTCCTCAAGATCGACCGGCGAACCGGGGCGGTGCTGGGCTACGCGGAGTCGACGGGTCATCATTCAATCGAAGGGACCGACAGCGGGGAGCTGATGACGGGGACGAGACCGGATAAGGTCCTGTGGTTCCGCGCGCCACGGTGATCCGCGATAGATGCAGAGCATATGCGCCGTGGGATGACGCCGGCTGAGGCGCGGCGCATGGCGTTGCGCCGCTTCGGCCATATTGAGTCGGTGAAAGAGGAGTACCGCGACGGGAGGAAGCTCTCCATGATCGAGATTGTCTTTCAAAATCTCCGCTACTCTCTGCGGACGCTGCGCAAAACCCTTGTCTTCACGTCCGTCGCGGTGCTGACTCTGGCGCTCGGCATCGGCATGAACACCGCGATCTTCAGCCTGGTAAACGCCGTCATGCTGCGTAGGCTGCCCTATCAGGAACCCGACCGGCTGATTTCCCTTTGGGAAGAGCACGAACCGCTGGCGCCCGCCAACTTCAGCAGCTCGGGGTCGGTGCTGGGCGCCAGGAACGGCCCGGTTTCACCGCAGAGGATGTCGGTGGCTCCCGCTAATCTAATCGATTATCAGAATCACACGAACTCTTTCCTGGGACTTGCTGGTTTTGACCTGTCGCCCAGTCTCGCCGGCGCTGGCGACCGTTACCGGCGTTATTTTCGGAATCATTCCGGCCTGGCAGGCCTCGGGCACAAAGCCTGCCGAATCTATGAGGGCGGGCGACAAGAACCTGAGCGGACGATCCCAGTTTCGATGGCGCACCATCCTGACAGTGGCGGAAATCTCCATCTCCATGACTTTGCTGATCGGCGCCGGACTGCTGTTGAAGAGCTTCGTAACGGTTCTCGGCGTGGATCTCGGGTTCCAGCCGGAGCGCGTGCTGGCGATGAACATCAATCTTCCCGAGACCCGGTATCGGGATGCCGCCCAGCGGCTGCAATTCTTTGAAGATCTCGGCTCGCGCGTCAAGGCTTTGCCCGGGGTCCTGTCTGTAGCATTTGCGAATCGCCTACCGATGCGTGGGGGCTGGGGAGGCGGAGTGCTTGTCGATGCCCCGGGCGGGGAAACGATGCGGGACGACGACTTTCAGGCCATCAGCCCGGGTTACTTTGAGACGCTTGGCATTCCACTCGTGCGCGGCCGTCTGTTTACCTCGAGGGACCGCGCCGGCCAGCCGGCCGTCTCAGTCGTGAATCAGGCGTTTGTCCGGCGGTTCTTACCATTGGAGGGGGACCCGATCGGCCATGGGCTGCGGCGGTCGCCGCAAGCTCCCTGGATCACAATCGTCGGCGTGGTAAATGACATTCGCCGGGGCGGGAAGACCGCGCCGGTAAACCCTCAAGTTTACCTGTCGGCCGCGCAGATTGAGCTGTATCCGGTACGGCTGGCTGATTTTGCGGTTCGCGCGGGCGTCGATCCGCAACAGCTCGTCATAGACATCCGGAAGCAGGTCTGGGAGGTCGATAAGGATCAGCCCGTAACTAATGTTAAGACCATGGAGGAAATCATCAGTGCATCGGTGGCGCAAAGGCGCTTTCAGATGATGCTGCTGCTCGTCTTCGCCGCCGTGGCTCTAAGCCTGGCCTCGATCGGAATCTTCGGCGTATTGTCTCATGCGGTGAGTCAGCGCACGCCTGAGCTGGGGATACGCATGGCTCTCGGCGCCGGGCGGCGCGACATACTGGCGCTGGTCTTCAGGCAGGCCGCTGCTTTGATTTCAGCCGGCATAGCGATTGGGGTAGCCGGGGCGCTCGCTCTCTCTCGATATGTGCAGAGCCTGTTGTTCGGGGTTCAACCGCAGGACTGGGGCGCCTACTCGATTGCCATCTCGGTTTTCCTATTGGTCGCGCTGTTAGCTTCGGCCATTCCGGCACGGCGGGCTACGCGGGTCGATCCGATGGTGGCTTTGCGCTACGAATAGGAGCAGCCGTCAGGCATCAGCTTTCCGCGGCGCTGGCCGGCGGGGAACAGGGCGCCGCACCTTGCCAATGACGCTCGGCACGGTCATTGGACTCGGCCCGGCCGCGGTACACCTGCCGCCACCAGCAGCCCGTGGCGAAAGTGACCCGACTGCAAATTTGCGCTCGATAAGCTCAGCGCAATCAAAGACTTGCAAGCCGAGACCGTCAAGGGCGCGGGGCTCCTACCACGGGCTGCTAGTTGCTAGTCGAGCGTGACTTCGACGGTTTCTCCGGCCCCGACCTGCACCTCCAGCGTCCGCTCCCGGCCGGGTACGGAGACCTCGTAGGTTCCGGGAGGCAAACCTCGAAAAACGAAGCGCCGGTTTACGACCTCTGTTTTTGTGAGTTCGGCGTGGAGCGCCGCCGGGGCCTCGCCGGTGATACGCCGGGCGGTCACCGAGCGTGACTTCAGGCCACTCGCGACGGAACCGCTGATCACCGCGGCGTGGTCGAGAATGACCTCCAGCGTATGGGGTGCGGCCTCTGCGGAAAGAACGATATCGTCTCCGCGAAGTGTGTTGCCGTCCAGCCGAATTTCTACAATCGCAAATGGCTTGAGGTGGTCCCCATGAAACTCGCGCAACAGGTAGGGTTCGTTGGGGCGCATTCCCTGGATGAGAAAACCCTCGTTTTCCAGCCGAGCCGGCTTGATCAAGAATGACATGCTGCCGGTAAGCTCGGGGATTTTGGGGGTAGTCAGCAGATCCAATGAGATGGTGTGTGGTGTGGCAGGCGGCCCGCCACTCTTCATGCGAAAGCTTCCCGACAGCACGAGACCGGCGCTTACCGGGAAGTCGATCGTCACCGCCGCCTGATCCGGTGCGACGCGAAATCGCTTCGCGTACCGCTCGATCGAGCCGGCGTCCGCATTTTCATCGCGCCACGACGATAATGGTGGCGGCAGCTCGGATACATAGGCGAAATACTCTCCGGCGGGAAGAGTCCGAATTGCCACGCGCCCGTCGGCCCCGGTGCGCAGGACGTCGTGGTGCCGCCAGGAAGCTTCCGCTTTCCTGTATACAGTGACCACAGCTCTTGCTACGGGCACGCCTTGATGGGTCCGGACGAGGAACACACCGGGTGGGTCCTGTCTCCGGCCGAATCGGACATCGACGGCGGCCCGATTCTCGCTGAGTGCAACGAGCGTGGCGAGGTTCTTGTCGGTGGTCCCGGGGTAATACCAGCGGTCTCCCACCACCTGGTGGGCCTGCTCGGAGAACCGGCGCGCGCTGATGTAATACCGGCCCGGAGGGAGATCGGCAACCCAGTAATCTCCCTGCGCCCCGGTCCGCGCGAAAAAGGCCTGGCTCGTCACCTCCGGATTGTCGAAGAACACGTAGCCACCGGCGAGCGCCTTACCATCTTCGTCATAAACGGTTCCGCCGATTTGCGCAGCGTGGTGAAGGGTGATTTCGACATTCGCCGACGGCGCGGAAGGAGTGAGAATGATGGTAGCGCCGAAACCAGGTGTGCCTTTCTCCCTTTCCCCAAATTCCTGGGTGACGTAACCGACCTTGGCCGCCTTCACCCGATAGCGGCCCGGCTCGGCGCCGGCGAACTGAAATCGTCCGGCGGAGTCAGCCGCCGCGACAGTCGAGGGGCATCCTCCCATCTCGACAGTGAGGTAAATTGTCGCCTGCGGGATGGGAATTCCCCGGCCATCGACGACGGTTCCCGCAATCGTTCCCGACGAGGCTGAGGAAGCGGCGGCGCTCAGGAGGAGGAAGAGGGCGATCACGCGTAGTGGCATCCTTTCTAATGATAGGCATGGCTGCCGGGAGCCGGCGTCCGGGGAACCACTTACTGCCGGCCGGGTGTTTCGCGTAGGCGCCCAACGGATACCATAGTGTGGGGGACGCTTATGAGACTGCTGATTCTGCTGTTCGCCGTTCGGCTGTTGGCGGCCACGCCGGCGGAGGAGATCCGAGGGTTGCTCGACCGGCAAGTCACCGACTGGAACCGGGGCGACGTTCGCGCCTTCATGCAGGGATATGAAGACTCTGAGGAAACGACCTACGCCGGCACTACGGTCGTCAAAGGCTATCAGCGGACCCTGGAGCGCTATCTGGATCGCTATCCGACGCGGCAGGTCATGGGTACGTTACGCTTTTCTGATATCGACATCCGGCTCCTGGGCAGCGATTACGCCTGCGCGCTGGGCAAGTTCCATTTGGAGCGGCCGGAGAGCGCAGGCGGCAACGCCAGCGGCATTTTCAGCCTGGTCCTGCGCAAGACGCCAAAAGGCTGGAAAATCATCCTCGACCACACCGGCGCCGGTTAGGGGTCGTGTGCCGTACGCGCGTGCCCGACGCCGCGCGGTCTCCCTTAGGCAGTGGGGACAGCTCGCCCGGGACACTGGAAGTCGGGTCAGCGCGGAACGAACGACTCCCCCGCCATCAGCAGCACTGCCGTTCGCGTTACTGCGTCAACTCGAAATCGGAGTTGGTCGAGCCGATCCAGGACCGGAGCAACGCTCGGGATGAGGCCCCGTGTCTTTGCCCGCAGCAGGACACCCAAGGTGCCGATCAGGCGTAGGTCGAGGTGGGCCGCGTACCGGCGGGCGGGCCCGTCATCGAGGATCACCAGTGAACCGGGCGACTCGAGCGCGAGCGCCAGGGCCTCTCGTTCCCCTTGACCGAGGTCGCTAACGAGCGGGAGCAGTAGCGGATCTTTTGGCGCTCTTACGCACGCCCACGAGAGCGCGTCTATCGCCGGCAGCGAGACCCCCAAGGCTCTGCCTTCCGTCACCTCGGCGAGCACAGCTTCCGGGATGACCACTTGCCCAAAGAGCGAGGGAAGCAGATCGAGCAGATCACCTTGAAACAGGTACTGTAAAGGTGTAGTGTTCGAGATCGTTTCAGGCATTCTCCAGCTCCCGGCGCAGTTCCTCTTCGGTGAGCCGGAAGGTGGGGACGCCGTAGTCGGCCAGCTTTGCCAGAAACACTACCCGCGGGATGCCCGCCAATTGGGCGGCCGCGCCAGAAGAGAGTCGTCCTAGCTCGTAGAACTTCACCGCCGCCGCGAGGCGCAGTTCTTGAGCCGCACCATCCGGCGCTAGCCTCAGCGCCAGGAGCGTCTCATCGGGGATGTCGATCGTCACGTGTTGCATGCGACACCCGAATCAGCAAGCACTCCGTTCCGTGTGCCTGCCTTCCTTCACTCTATCAAACGTTCCGATGCAGCACCACTCTCTCGTCGAGTACATCGAGCACAGCACGCTGCTCAGGGAGTCGACGGCGGGACCGAAGGGTCTGTGGTTCCGGCGCCGCCCCGCTGCGGTACACTGGGTCGCTTAAGCCTCCCATACGATGGCCGCAGAAAAAAAACACCAGGAGCAGAACACGATGCGACGGCAAAAAACGCCATCGGGCGCAACCCCATCGGGCCCAACCATGGCTCGCCGCAACTTCATCGAGACCTGCGTGAGGGGAGCCACGGGGGCTACCCTGTCTACATCCCTGGGGCAGCAGACCCTCGCTCAGCAAGTCCGGGCGCCTGTGAAGCGCCCGAACATTCTATACATTCACTCCCACGATACCGGCCGATACCTCCAGCCCTACGGTCACGCTGTCGCCACACCCAACCTGCATCGTCTGGCGGAGCAAGGGGTCCTCTTCCGCCAGGCCTTCAGCGCCGCACCCACTTGTTCGCCGAGTCGCTCCGGCCTGCTCACGGGCCAATGCCCCCACAGCAGCGGTATGCTGGGGCTGGCTCACCGCGGTTTCGCGCTGACCGATTACAGGCAGCACATCCTTCACACGCTCCGGCGGTCCGGCTATTACTCGGCCTTGATCGGCTTGCAGCACATCGCCAATGACCCCCAC